>JAXEJQ010000028.1:0-69307 GCA_034101475.1 Candidatus Limivivens sp. | reverse complement strand
CACCAAATAACTTGCCTATTTCTCCGATTGCACATGGCAAAAAGCCTCGGCGTAGCCCGCTACGCCTGCGTTTTTTACCATGCACACTCGAAGAAATATTCTGCGTTATTGGTATAGTTATTTACGAACCGATGTACTAGCTATGGTACACTACTGACCATGGTATTACGAAAGGATGAAGTAAATCATGAATCGAAGTTCTTCTGAATTAAAAGGCATGGCCCGCGAAAGCCTTCGGGGACATTACAGCACTCCGGTAGCCGCCCTTCTGATGATACAGCTCGCGGTCACGCTCATCACCGTTACTTACGCCAATTTCTTCGGCTCCGGCAGCTCTCTGATTTATTACGCAGGCCTGATTATTATCAGCCTTCTGACCTGTCTGGCAGAAGCAGGCTATTCCTGGCTGCTGATGAAGCTGGCCCGCAGGCACCCTGTGCAGCCCGGCGATATCTTCTATCCCTTCAGTCATCAGGGTGACCGGATCCTGATCACCACGATTATGAAGGGGCTTCTGGGCCTGGCCTGTCTGCTTCCGGCACTGGCTGCTCTGCTTTTCGTCTCCCTGTATCCTGGCCTTCTATGGCTGAAGCTGCTGGCTCTGTTTCTGTTTCTGGCAGGGATTGTGGGCAGTGTCATCGTAGAACTGGCCTATTCCCTGACAACCTACATCTGTCTGGATGTTCCGGAGCTTACCTCCACAGAGGTCATGAAAACCAGCCGGGAGCTTACAGAGGGCAAGCGTTTCCGTCTGTTTTACCTGGAAATCAGTTTTCTGGGGCTTGGACTTTTATCTGTCCTGACCTGCTATGTAGGCCTTCTGTGGCTCCTTCCCTATATGGAGACTGCCAAGATCCACTTTTACCGGGAACTTAACGGAGAAATCTGAGCTGCCATTAACAGAAAACCTGAGGCTGCCAACATGTATTAAGCAGCCAAAAATGGGCGCCGCGTCTGCAGCGCCCTTCCTGTTTTCCAGTCACTGGAGCTCTTTCTCCGGCCGATCCTTATCCTTCCGCCAGGCCAAAGGCATCATGGATGGCATTCATGGCCTTTTCTCCGTCCTTCTGGTCCACCAGAACCGTAATCCGGATCTCTGAGGTGGAAATCATATTGATGTTTACCCCAACATTGTACAGAGCCTCAAACATCTTCGCCGCAACGCCCGGGTTGGACATCATACCGGCTCCCACAATGGAAACCTTCGCCACATCCTTTTTACAGGCCACAGACTGCAGGGTGATCCGGCTTTTATTCTTTTCAAGAAGCTCAATGGCCTCTTCTGCCTCATCCTCATCCACCGTAAAGGAAATGTCTTTGGTATGATCCCGGCCGATGGACTGCAGAATAATATCCACATTAATGTTATTTTTGGCCAGAGTATTAAACAGCTTGAAGGCAATACCCGGCTCATCCTTCAGGCCCATAACGGAAATTCTGGCCGCTTTCTTATCCAGTGCCACTCCGCTGATCAACATTCTTTCCACGCTAACTTCCTCCTTTACCTGCGTTCCCTCTGTATCATTTAAACTGGAACGTACCACCAGGGTCACACCATATTTTTTCGCCATTTCCACGGAACGATTGTGCAGCACACCCGCTCCGCAGGTGGCCAGATCCAGCATCTCGTCGTAAGTGATCTCATCCAGCTTCCTGGCGTTTTTGACGATTCTGGGATCCGCGGTGTAAACGCCGTCCACATCGGTATAAATCTCACAGGCATCCGCATGAAGAACCGCTGCCAGAGCCACGGCCGTCGTATCGGAACCGCCTCTGCCCAGGGTGGTATAATCTCCGAATTTATTGATCCCCTGGAAACCTGTCACCAGGACAATCTTCCGTTCATGAAGTTCATGAAGGATCCGTTCCGTATCGATCTTCTTCAGTCTGGCATTCCCGTAATTGGAGGTCGTCTGCATGGAAATCTGAAACGCATTCAGGGAAACTGCCGGTATATTCATGGCATGAAGCGCCATGGCCATCAGGGCGACCGAAGTCTGCTCTCCGGTGGTCATCAGCATATCCAGCTCCCGCCTGGATGCCTTCGGGTTGATCTCACGGGCCTGATCCAGCAGAATATCCGTGGTCTTTCCCATGGCAGACAGGACGACAACGACATCATTTCCTTTTTGATATTCCTCGGCACACCGGCGGGCAACGTTTCGAATCCGCTCACTGTCTCCCACAGACGTACCGCCAAATTTCTTTACAATCAGCATAGCTTCCTCCCGGCACAAAATGATAGTCACATTATTTCGAAAACAGATGCTCCATCATCTGGCATCCTTTTTCGATCACATTGCCGCTTTCTGCCGCTTCCCGCTCATTATAATACCAGTCATGCTGCTGTAAGGCAGTGCTGTCATAGAGAAGATAGGGAACCGGATCGGCAGTGTGGGTCCGAACCCGAATGGGCGTCGGATGATCCGGAAGAATCAGCATCCGGTAATCGATGTCCGCCCCATCCAGACAATCCTTCACATATTGTATCACACGTCTGTCCAGGAATTCAATTGCTTTTATTTTTTTCTCCACGCTTCCCTGATGCCCCATCTCATCCGGCGCCTCCACGTGAATATAGGCAAAGTCATAATCACCCTTTATCAGGGCATCTGCGGCTGCCCGGGCCTTTCCTTCATAGTTGGTATGAAGACCGCCATTGGCTCCTTCCACGGAAGCATTGTCCATGGAAGCTCCCACCGCAATTCCTTTTAAGAGATCCACTGCAGAAATCATAATTCCCTTTTTCCCGTATTTCTCCTCGAAGGAAGTCAGCGCAGGCCTGGTGCCCGCGCCCCAGAACCAGCAGCTGTTGGCCGGATTCAGCCCCTGTTTCCGCCTCTCCTGATTGATGGGATGGTTGTTCAGAATCTCAAAACTTCTCTCCTGCATCCGGCGCAGATTCTCATCCTCCGGCAGATAAGAG
Source organism: Candidatus Limivivens sp. (assembly GCA_034101475.1). GTDB lineage: Bacteria > Bacillota > Clostridia > Lachnospirales > Lachnospiraceae > Limivivens. The sequence continues at coordinate 66,381 of JAXEJQ010000028.1, read as the reverse complement.
CCGATCACCTGACCAAGCACATCATGGGGTGGTGTCAGCTCCGCCACCTGTCCCCGATCCCAGATCAGGCAATGGCGGTAGCTGGTCCCCACATAAAACTGATAAGTCTCATTTTCCAGTTCCGCACGAACAGCATCCAGCAGAACTGCCGCGTCCTCTGTGCTGATCTCCCCGGAGCTGTGATCCAGGATCTTCTTTTTTTCGTAAGGCTCTTCCTCTGACAGCGTCACCAGATTGCAGCGAAGCGCAATATCCGTGTCCTTCATGGGCACGCCGATGCTAAGAGCCTCCAGCGGAGACCGGCCCGTATAATATTTCTTCGGATCATATCCCATCACCGAGAGGTTCGCCGTATCGCTGCCCGGCTTCATCCCCTCCGGAATGGTATGCAGAAGACCGATTTCCGATACCCGCGCCATCGCGTCCATGGCAGGCGTTTCTGCTTTTTCCAGGGGAGTCTGATTTCCGATGGCCGCAATGGGCTCATCTGCCATGCCATCCCCCAACACTACAACATATTTCATTTTTTCATTCTCCTGTTCTCAGTCCAGACTGCGGACACGGATCCGGCTGATGACGGTTCCCAGTCTCTCCGCCATGGCTTTAAACTGTGCCTCGGAAATCACTTCCGTGACAAATCCGTATTCGCCTTCCATATCCGGCAGAATCACCGGCTTAATTGTACCGAAAATCTCCTCTGCCTTTGCCAGCTCCGTCTCCGGATTGCCCGTGGCACGGACAAAGAAACGCTTCTGCGAATTGCTGACATCGGTAAGCTGAAGCTTATGGCTGCTCCAGAAGGACATAATGCTCCGATGCAGATGCCTTGCTTCATCCACAACATCGGAAACCACCGCGCTGGCAGTGGGCAGCTTTCCTGCGCCGCTTCCGTAGAACATGGCATCTCCCAGAACGTTGCCATGAACAAAAATGGCATTAAATACGCCATTCACGCTGTACAGCGGATCGCTGGGACCCAGCAGCGCCGGGGCCACCATGGCGTAAAAGAATTCGCCCACCTTCTTGCTGTAAGCCAGAAGCTTGATATTCAGGCCCATGGCTTTCGCGTAGCGGATATCGTCCGCAGTGATTTTCGAAATTCCTTCGGTGTAAATGTCCTCAAAATCCACCTGGCGTCCAAAGGCCAGGGAGGAAAGAATGGCAATTTTGCGGCAGGCGTCATAGCCTTCCACATCTGCCTCCGGATTCCGTTCTGCGTAGCCCAGCTCCTGGGCCTTTTTCAGGACGTCGGCAAATTCTGAGCCGTCCCGGAACATACTGGTCAGAATGTAATTGGTCGTACCGTTGAGGATTCCGGTAATCTCGTCGATCTCATCAGCGGTCAGAGAGGAATTCAGCGGACGGATAATGGGAATACCACCTCCGCAGCTGGCCTCGAAAAGATAGTTGATATTCCGCTCCCTGGCAATTTCCAGAAGCTCCGCGCCGTGGCGGGCCACCAGCTCCTTGTTGGAGGTACATACGCTCTTCCCTGCCAACAGAGCTTTTTTCGTGTAGGTGTAAGCAGGCTCCACGCCTCCCATGACCTCTACGATGATCCGGATCTCCGGATCATTCAGAATCACATCAAAATCGTGGACAATTTTTTCCTGAACCGGATCTCCCGGGAAATCCCGCAGATCCAGAACATATTTAATATTGATCTCTTCGCCTGCTTTTTTGTTGATACTGCTGTGGTTTGTATGAATGACCTCCACAACTCCGGAACCAACCGTTCCATATCCTAATACTGCAATCTGAATCATTTTCTCACTCCCTGGCTAGTATTTTCAGGTATTGAATACCCGTTTTCTTTTCGATCTCTTCGATCATCTCGGAAACATCCCCGGTATTCGGCAAAACCTCAACGCTCAGTGTCACCGATGCGATGCCGTTAATAGGGATACTCTGATGGATGGTCAGAATATTGGCGTGATAATCCGCAACCCGGTGCAGCACATCCGACAGCAGCCCGGGCTCGTCATCCATCTGAATCATAAAAGTGATGGTTTTTCCCTTTGCATTGTCATGAAATGGAAAGATATCATCTTTATATTTGTAGAAGGAACTGCGGCTGATCCCGACTCTGTCCGTGGCCTCCTGCACAGTGGCCGCTCTCTCTGATTCAAGCAGACGCTTGGCTTCCACGACTTTTAAAAGGACTTCCGGAACCGCCTTCTGCTTTACCACATAGTATTTACTGTCTTCTGCCATTGCTTGGTTTCTCCTTGTTTGCATTACAAATACATTTGTCTCCACTTCGAAGATATTACCACATTTTCAGAAAGGATGCAACCTGTTTTCCCCGTTTCCATTCCTCAGAAGCTCCGGCCTCCGCCGCCAAAGGTATCGCCGCCCGAAGAGTCATGGGTAGTGGTAATATTCCCTCCGTCACTGTCAGGCGGCGGATCCTTGGGAATTCGTCTGCTGGTGACAACCTGATTCACAATATGATCCGTTTTCTTCCGGGCCTGAAATTGTCCTTTTTCCTGCCACGGATAACGGTAGGTCGTGTATTTTTTCCTGTAAGAGAATCGAACATACAGACAGGCAGCCGCCCCGGCCAGGATGGCTGCCAGAATAGCAAGCACTGCTTCTCCAGAGGTAATAGACCGGTACACCCGGATTTCTCCCGTTTCACTGTCATATGTATACTGGCCCGCCGGAATCCCGTCTTCCAGAAATTCTTCCGTCTGATCCATCATGTACCAAAAACAGCCGTAATAATATCCCTCCGTCAGTTCCTCATAGCCTGCGTCAATCACCGCATCCACCCGTTTGTCGGTGAGATAATACAGCATGTCATGGGCTGTCTCCACCCGCACTTCCCGGTTATCCATATCAATCAGATAGATGACTCCGCCCCGGCGTTCATTGTCATAATAGCCCTGGTCCATGTAAAAATCATCTGCATAGTCCATGGCGCTTTTCCCCTGGGCATCCTCTATGGTCAGAATGACAAAATTCATATCCCAGTCTTCTTCCAGGCCTGCAACCCTCTCTTCCAGTTCTGCCTCTTCCTTATCACTCAGCAGATTGGCATAATCATACACAGGTCCGGACTCTTCCGCCCGGACACAGGTACCGGACAGCAGGAAAGCCGCCATACCGAACGCCGCAAGCGCCCCCATCCCATACCGTCTGCCATTGGGAAAGATCTGATTATCCATAAGCTTTCTCATAAGAAATATCCTCCTAACAGACACGCAATCAGTACCGGAATCGCTACTCCGAAAAACAAAGCCGCCAGCTTTCCCCTGTCAATGGGAAGGACGCCCCCAAACTCTCCGTTCTGCCCGTTCATGGCATAATAATACTGCTTCCCGGCCTTGTCCCGGTAGGTCAGAACCCACACCGGCAGCAGCATGTAATTCCATTTCTGATCTTCTGTCTGAATCTGGGTTTTCTCGACATGGAAGGTATCATAGCTGTTGACAGACTCACGCATCAGACGTTTGCCATATTCCTGAACATCTGCCTGGACTTCTTCCTCCAGATCCGCCCGATCCAGATCTCTCTTTTCTGCCTGAAAGCCGGATAAGTAGCCCATTTCAAAGGGAACGGAACTCCCCAGATCATAGGGCCAGACGCCCTCACACAGCTGACGGTCCGCCTTTTTCAGTGCATTTTTCGGCAGCTCCTTCAGTTCCATCGCACCGGCGCGCTTTACCAGATACGTCTTTGTCTCCGTATACTCCATATCCCCTGCCTGCCATACCCGGACTCTGGTGGCTGTTCCCTGAAGCTCTCCATTTCCTTTGGTATCGCAGATCCAGTATGGGTAATAAACGCCTGTCAGCTTCTCAATCTGGCGTTCATTAAAAAATGCCCCGGGCACAAATTTCTTTTTCTTTACAAAAGACAGAAAAGCTTCCGTGGCCTTCTTCTTATCCAGTTTAAAAGGAATCACCCTGTCCGGAAGATACTCTCCGGACAGTCTTCCCTCCAGGACCACCGGATTGTGGCAGTAATAGCAGAAGGTCGCCGCGGTAGTCGCGTCGGTGACAATCTCCGCTCCGCAGCTCGGACAGGTGTAAACCACTGCCTCCCCGCCTGCGGCTCCGTCTCCTCCGCCCGTTTCCGCAGCATCTCCGGATTCCCGGCCCATTTCGGCTCCCCGGTCAGATCCGCTGTCCGTTCCCTCTCCGGCACCCGTATACTCTTCCTGTCTTTTCGCCTCTTCCTCAGGCACATCATCGAAATAGGAAAGGCAGTATTCACATTTGTATTTCTGAGAAACGGGGTCGAATCGCAATTCGCCCCCGCAATTTGGACATTTATAACTAACTGCAGCCATTTTTCCTCCCTATGAACGGGGTTTCCCGCAATTCTGGCAGAATTTTCCCTTGTTCACTGTTCCGCAGGAGCAGGTCCATTCCTCCGCCGGTCTGGGAGCTCCGCATTCCTGGCAGAATTTCCCGGTATTTACCGTTCCGCAGGAACAGGTCCATTCCTTCGCAGCGGGCTTCGGAGCTCCGCATTCCTGACAGAATTTCCCGGTGTTCACCGCACCACAGGAACAGGTCCAGCCGCCTGCCGGGCTGGAAACGGGCGTCTGCTGGGCAGCCTGCTGAGCTGCTGCCTGCTGGGCTGCTGCCTGCTGCATCTGCATCTGCTGCAGATTGGTGGCGGACATGCTCCCCATAAATCCGGCTCCCGCCTGCATTCCGGCTCCCATACCCATAAATCCGGCCACGCTGCCGTTTGGATTGGAACCGGCTGCTTCCATGCCGTTTGCAAAGGAAGCCTGCACATAGCCCTCACGGATGGTCGGATCGGACATCATCGCGCCTTTATTGCGCATATTGATGAGCTTCTGAGACTCCTGGTCATAGGAAATGCTGGCCAGTCCCACCGACTGAACCTCGATACCTCTGGTCTGTCTCCAGTCCTCATCCAGGGTTTCCGCCATATATCTGGACAGCTCCCGGCTTTTGGAAGCAATAAAGGAGATCCGTACGCCATCGGCGGACATCTGGTTCACTGTGGACTGCAAAGCGTCCAGGAACTCGGAAAGATACTGCTCATTGATCTCGTCGATCTCCACAATGTCCTGATTCTTCGGCACTGCTTCCGCATAGAATTTCATGGGATCCGTGATCTTGATGGAATAGGTTCCATGGGCACGCAGAAACAGCTCCGCATTGTAAAAGTTGTCAAAATAATTGATGGGATTGCGGGTGCCGAAACGAATTCCCTTGATCTCCTGAAGGTTAATATAGTAAACCTTCTGATTTTTCGGCGTTCCGCCGCCAAATTTGAAACGCTCAAAGGTGTCGTTCAGCGCATCCCGGAAGCTGCCGGAAAACAGAGACGGCATGGAGGAATTATCCACCTGAAAATATCCCGGCTCCGCGGTATAATCAATGATTTTTCCGCCGTCCACCAGCATCATGAACTGATTATCGTAAACATGGATCACAGAGCCGTTGGCAATGGTATCACTTCCCTTTTCCGTCACGCCTTTTGCAAAAACGGTGCGGTCACTCATGTTCTGCGGCTCCACAGCCTTCAGCCACTGATCGCCCATAGCTCCTTTGACGGAGCCTACTGCTGCTTTAATAATTCCCATTTTATAACCCCCTTATGGTATTCTCTCTCTGGTGCGTTTCTTCGTTCTCTTATTCTAAGATGGCAGGATTGTGGGAGTGCGAAGCACGGAACAATCCGTATGGCATCTTTTGACTCCAACATCATTCTAACAGTTCAGAGGTGTCGCCGGCAGACTCACCCAGCGTCAGCCATTTCAGATAGGCATTGATGAACAGATCGATGCCGCCGTCCATCACCGCGTCCGTATTTCCTGTCTCTGCTCCGGTACGGTGATCCTTGACCATGGTATAGGGCTGCATAACATAGGAACGAATCTGGTTGCCCCAGCCGATTTCCTTGACTTCACCCCGGATTCCGGAAACCTTCTCCGCATTTTCCTGCTGCTTTAACAGATACAGCTTCGCCTTCAGCATCTGCATGGCCTTATCCTTGTTCTGGAACTGGGAGCGCTCATTCTGACACTGAACCACGATATTGGTGGGAATATGAGTGATTCGGATGGCGGAGGAGGTCTTGTTGATATGCTGACCACCTGCGCCGCTGGAACGGTAGGTATCGATCCGCAGATCCTCTTCCCGGATCTCCACATCCACATCCTCCTCAATATCCGGCATCACATCACAGGATACGAAAGAAGTCTGACGTTTGCCCGCCGCGTTGAATGGAGAGATCCGCACCAGACGGTGAACACCTTTTTCGGATTTCAGGTATCCGTAAGCATTGGTTCCGTTGACCTGGAAGGTAACCGATTTGATCCCCGCCTCGTCGCCGTCCAGATAATCCAGAACTTCCACAGAGAAGCCCTTCTTATCCGCCCATTTGTTGTACATCCGGTAGAGCATCCCGGCCCAGTCACAGGACTCGGTTCCGCCGGCCCCCGCATGAAGGGTCACAATGGCATTGTCCGCATCATATTCACCGGACAGAAGGGTTTTCATACGAATGGCATCATATTTCTGAATAAATTCATTCAGGGTAGACTCCACCTCAGGAATCAGGGAAGGATCATTCTCTTCATTTCCCAGCTCGATTAAGGTTTCAATCTCTTCGAACAGCTCTTCAAGTCTGGCATAAACGGCCACATCCTCCTTCATGCTGCTCAGGGTTTTCATGGACTCCTGGGACTTCTGTGGATCATCCCAAAAATCCGGTTCCTCCATTTTTCGTTCTAATTCCTGGATCTTCTGTTCTTTGTTCACCAGGTCAAAGTGAATCCCTCACTTCCACTAATGGTTTTTTATAATTGTTTAACGTAAATTTAAACTGGTCTAATTCAACCACAAGCTTCACCCGCTTTCTATAATTTTTTTCTTTCTTAGTATATAACAAAAAGGCCGGTTTGTAAAAGCAAATCGGCCTTTTTTTGCTTGTATCAGATTTTCTTTCTGCCGCAGCACTGTTTGTATTTCTTGCCGCTGCCGCAGGGACAGGGATCGTTGGGATAAATCTTCTCCGTCTCGCGTTTCTTCGGAGCGCGGACGGTGGTATCATCCTTATTCGTGCCGGTTACCTTGGCTACCTCTTCTCTTTCAACCTTCTGCTCTACCTTCACATGATACAGCATCCGGATGGTATCCTGCTGAATGGAGGTGGTCATCTCGTCAAACATCTCATAACCGATCATCTTGTATTCAACCTTCGGGTCCTTCTGGCCATATGCCTGAAGGCCGATGCCCTGACGGAGCTGATCCATATCATCGATATGATCCATCCACTTCCGGTCAATCACCTTCAGAAGGATCACACGCTCCAGCTCCCGAACCTGCTCTGCCTCGGGAAATTCTGCTTCCTTGCTCTCATAAAGCTTCACAGCCTTCTCCTTCAGAGACTGCTTCAGCTCATTTTTCTTCATCTTGCCGTCTACCTGAATCTTCGGCAGCGGAATGATCGGAAGCAGCAGACCGTTCAGCTCGGTAAGATTCCATTCGCTGGATTCCTGGTCATCCGAAATGCAGGTATCCACAATGTTGTCTACCGTGCTGGTGATCATCTTGTAGATGGAATCCCGCATGCTCTCTCCGTCCAGTACCCGGCGGCGCTCGGCATAAATAATTTCACGCTGCTCGTTGTTTACCTGGTCGTACTCCAGCAGGTTCTTACGGATTCCGTAGTTATTGCTCTCAATTTTCTCCTGGGCCTTCTGAATGGCACTGGAAAGCATCTTATGCTCAATCTGTTCATTTTCAGCCACACCCAGGGAACGGAACACGCCCATCAGTCTCTCAGAACCGAACAGACGCATCAGATCGTCCTCCAGGGAAATATAGAAGCGGGATTCACCCGGATCTCCCTGACGTCCGGAACGGCCACGGAGCTGATTGTCAATACGCCGGGACTCGTGACGCTCGGTACCGATGATCTTCAGACCGCCGGCCTCCCTGGCATCCTCATCCAGCTTGATATCCGTACCACGGCCTGCCATGTTGGTGGCAATGGTCACGGCGCCATGACGTCCGGCCTCCGCAACAATCTCTGCCTCCAGCTCGTGGAACTTGGCATTCAGTACCTTGTGCTGGATGCCTTCTCTCTTCAGCATGCCGCTGAGCAGTTCGGAGGTCTCGATGGTAATGGTACCCACCAGCACCGGCTGTCCCTTGGCATGGGCCTCTTTAATGGCATCCACAACCGCATGGAATTTTTCCTTTTTTGTCATGTAAACCGCATCTTCCAGATCCTTTCGGATAACCGGGCGGTTGGTGGGGATCTCCACAACGTCCATTCCGTAAATCTCACGGAATTCCTTCTCTTCGGTAAGGGCGGTACCGGTCATACCGGCTTTCTTTTTATATTTATTGAAGAAGTTCTGGAAGGTAATGGTGGCAAGGGTCTTGCTCTCCCGCTTTACCTTTACGTGCTCTTTGGCCTCAATCGCCTGATGCAGGCCGTCGGAATAACGGCGTCCCGGCATGATACGTCCCGTAAATTCGTCAACGATCAGAATCTCATCGTCCTTTACCACGTAATCCTTGTCCCGGAACATCAGGTTATTGGCACGCAGAGCCAGATCCACATTATGCTGAATCTCCAGGTTCTCCGGATCGGACAGGTTCTCGATCTGGAAGAACTTCTCTACCTTCTTCACACCATCGGCGGTAAGGGTGACAACCTTGTCCTTCTCATTCACGATGAAATCCCCGGTCTCCGTGATCTCCTCGCCCATAATCGCAGACATCTTGGTCACTTCGCCGCTGGCTTCGCCCCGCTGAAGCTGTCTGGCCAGCACATCACAGACCTCATAAAGTCTGGTGGACTTGCCGCTCTGACCGGAAATGATCAGCGGAGTCCTGGCTTCATCTATCAGAATCGAGTCGATCTCATCGATAATGGCGTAGTGCAGCTCCCGCTGTACAAGCTGCTCTTTGTAGATAACCATATTGTCACGAAGATAGTCGAAACCGTCCTCGTTGTTCGTAATGTAGGTAATATCGCAGGCATACTGCTCCCGGCGCTCGTCATTATTCATGGAGTTCAGAACGCAGCCTACGGTCAGTCCCAGGAACCGGTGTACCTGCCCCATCCACTCGGCATCACGGTGTGCCAGATAGTCATTGACTGTAACCACATGAACACCTTTTCCCTCCAGGGCATTTAAGTAAGCCGGAAGAGTGGAGACCAGAGTTTTTCCTTCACCGGTACGCATCTCTGCAATACGGCCCTGATGGAGGATAATACCGCCGATCAGCTGAACACGGTACGGCTCCATATTCAGTACACGCCTTGCTGCTTCCCGGACAGTGGCAAAAGCTTCCGGCAGCAGATCATCCAGGGTCTCCCCCTCTGCCAGGCGCTTTTTGTACTCTTTGGTCTTCCCGCGCAGCTCTTCATCGGAAAGAGCCTGCATGGTCGGCCGCAGGGCCTCTATCTTCTCTACCAGCGGCATGATTCTTTTTATTTCACGTTCGCTGTGTGTACCGAATACTTTTTGAATCAAATTCATGATGCTTTTTCTCCTATTAAACTTTCTGTCTGGCGGTCTTCGAAATCCTTCCGCAGACGCACGCTGTTACTTAACCTTTTCTATTCTACCACTTTCCCCAAAGATTAACAATGAAAATTTTTATAAAAAGCGAGATGCCGCAATACAGAAAAGAGTGAAAAGGCAGGCCATGCAGATTTCTCTGTGAAGGACTGGATTTTCACTCTCAGGAATGGGCGGTCTGCCCATTCAGTCATCTGTCAGCACTCCGGCTCAATCAGACCGTAGGTGTTTCCTTTTCTCTTGTAAACCACGTTTACTTCTTCCGTCTCTGCATTGCGGAATACGAAAAAGCTATGTCCCAGCAGTTCCATCTGGATGCATGCATCCTCCGGATACATGGGCTTCATGCCAAACTGTTTTGTACGGATGATCTGGATTTCTTCTTCATCCTCCACTTCCTTCTCGATAAATTCTTTCCGGAAGTTTCCGCCCTCCTGCTGTCTGTCCACAATTTTGTTTTTGTATTTCCGAAGCTGGCGTTCGATCACTTCTTCTACCAGGTCAATGGATACATACATGTCATTGCTTACCTGTTCGGAACGGATGATATTTCCTTTTACCGGAATGGTCACCTCTATTTTCTGCCGTTCCTTTTCCACGCTCATGGTTACAATAATCTCTGTCTCAGGAGTGAAGTATCTTTCCAGTTTGCCAAGCTTGTCCATTACGACATTTCTCAGGGCCTCTGTCACCTCAAGATTTTTTCCGCTGATTGTATAACGCATATGCCCAACTCCTTTTCTCTGGATTTCTAGCACTGATCCCCGCGTCCCGGCTTTCAACTGTTTAAAAGTCAGGCACTAATTCTGCATGATGTACGAGGATTTCCCGCTGTTTTCCGGGAATGTTCTGAATGCTATGAAATTATTATACCATATCCTGACAATTTTACAACATTTTTCTCATTTGAAAAGAAAAACGCATGGCAACGGTCATTTCTGAGGAAACGCTTCCAGGATTTTCCGATAAGACAGGTTTCCCCCAAACAGATCCAGCGCGCTTCCCACCGTAACGTCCAGATACCCCCCGCCCAGGTGTTTCAGTATTTCCAGGTCTTCATAGCTTCCCACACCCCCGGCATAGGTTACCGGAATTTTATGCCAGCTTCCCAGCATGGCCGCAAGATCCTGCTCAATGCCGGAGGCTCTGCCCTCCACATCCACCGCATGAATCAGAAATTCATCGCAGCTTCCGGCCAGCTCATCCAGAACCTCCGGAGTCAGAACCACATCCGTAAAGTTCTGCCAGCGGTCAGTGACAATATAATACGCTCCTTCTTTTTTCCGACAGCTCAGATCCAGAACCAGTTTCTCTTTTCCCACAGCACGTACCATCCGTTCCAGATTCTCCCGGCTGAAGTGCCCGTTCCGAAATACGAAGCTTGTGACGATCACGTGAGAAGCTCCTGCATCCAGATAGCCTTCCGCATTTTCATCATTGACACCGCCGCCCAGCTGTAGTCCCCCAGGGTAGGCCCGCAGCGCTTCCAGCGCCTGGTTTCTGGTGGCCTCAAAATACGGAGAATCTGCCCCGTTGAGAAGAATCACATGGCCTCCCTTTATCTGATCCTTTTTATAAAAGCCGGCATACCAGGCGGCATCCTGCTCAGAGACAAAATTTTCAGATGCCGTATCCCGCTCATCCCGCAGGCTTCCGCCTACAATCTGTTTTACCTTTCCGTTATGTATATCAATGCACGGGCGAAATTTCACCGTTTCATCCCCCTTTCTCCGTGTAAACGGCCGGTGTGTGGTTCACACTCCCACACTCCTGCCCAATATTCGGATATCGCAGGACATGCGTCCCACTTTTATCCTCATGAGCCACCTTACAAATGGGCCTGCGGATCCCATGGACATGAAAATCCATGCAGGCACGGATTTTCATGTCCATTCGTCCCCTGGCTCATTATAATGAAAAACCCGGTATCGTGCAAGTGTTTCCGCCCGAACCGCTGTTTACCGGTTTGTCTCTTCAGTCACTTTCCCGGTACCGTCCCGCAGATCATCCGCCATGTTGTCCACCCCGTTTCGGATGTCATTTCCCAGTTCATCAACCAGGCCCTCACTTTCCCGGACGGTTCCGTCTGTTGCTCCGTTGACATTTCCGTTATTGTCCACGGTGCTGCCGTTCTGCTTTGTCGTGCCATTCCCGTTTGTCAGGTTTGTCTCCGCGGTTCCTGCCGCGTTGTTTCCTGCTGCATTATTCCCTGTGGTATTCTTTTCGGTTCCGGCGGTCTGATTATTGCCGGCTGCCGCGTTTTCTGTCGTGGCTGTTCCGTTTTTGTTGGTCCGGCATCCGGTCAGGGCCAGCATGCATACACACATCATTAATACCAGAATTCCTGATTTCCACTGTCTCATGATTACTCTCCTTTGCCTCTGAATTTTTCATATGAGTGTTGTCCTCGTTAATACTATGCGCGAAAGCAGATTTTTTTATTCCATCCTTTCATAGAATTTTCTGGAATCATCTCTTCTGCTCCGGATAATCACAGGAAATCCGCCTGCGAAACAGTCTTCGCGCAAGCTGAGGTCCGTCAAAGGGAATCAGCGGATATAAATAGCTTTCCCCGGAAATCGTTTTATTGGTCAGCATGATAATGCCGATCAACGCTGTTCCGGCGAGAAATCCCCAGAAATCAAATGCCCAGGTCAGAAGCAGGAGCAGAATCCGCATAAATTTAAAAGCATAGCCCAGTTCATAACTTGCCTGCATATAGTTTGCAATGGCCACAAAGGCCATATACAGCATGGTTTCCGCGTTAAACCAGCCCGACTGGGCCGCAAAGTCCCCGATGACCAGCGCTGCAATCACACTCAGGGGCGTGGTCAGCATAGAAGGCGTATTGATAGCTGCAAGCTTCATCCCGTCAATGGCCAGCTCCAGGATCAGAAGCTGAAGAATCAGAGGCACATTCACCGTATCCTGAACCTTGATGAATTCCAGTGCTGCCGGAATCCACCGGGGATTCTGCATGAGCAGCAGCCAGACCGGTGTCAGAAACAGGGCCAGCAGCCCGATCAGAAAACGGCTGAACCGCAGATAGGTTCCGGTGACAGGCGGGAAATAAAAATCATCCGCTTCCTCCATAATATCAAACAGCGTTGCCGGAAGCATCAGCGCTGCAGGAGAATTGTCCACCAGAACAGCAATTTTCCCCTCCAGGATGCCTGCTGCCGCTGCGTCCGGCCGCTCCGTGTACTTGAATTTCGGAAAAGGATTATACCATTTTCCCCGGTAAATGCATTCCGCCAGGCTCTCCTGGTTCATGGTCAGAGCATCAACCTTTACATTGCGGATCCGTTCCCGGACAGTATCCAGCAGCTTCTGGTCCACACGGTCCTTCATACAGCAGAGAACAATGTCCGTTTTGGATGCCTCTCCCGCCCGCAGAATCTCCATGGAAAGCTCCGGCCTGCGGATTCTGCGGCGAATCAGTGCCGTATTGCAGATCACCGTTTCCACAAAACCGTCCCTGGATCCCCGGAGAACCTTGTCCTTTTCCGGCTCCTCCACACTTCTTGCCGGATAAGTCCGGCAGTCAATGGCAAAACACCTGGAAAATCCATCAATAAACATGCACACTGTTCCGGACAGCACCGCATCCACAATCTGATCAGTTTTTTCCAGGAGATCCACTTCCACATAGGGTAATGCGTCCCAGGACAGCTCGCTGCTGTCCTCCGGCAGATCCTCCGGCGTCAGGGAATAGAAAAACTCCAAAAGCTTTTCCATAATGTCATCCTTCACAAAACCGTCAATAAAATAGAACCCGGCTTCCCGTTCTGCCACTCTTGCCGGTCGAAAAATAAGGTCAAAATTATGTTCCGTGTCCAGAATCTGATCCAGCAGGGCCTGATTTACCCGGAGGCTTTCCGAGATTTTCTTTTCGTCCATATCTTTTCTCTCCGCTCATGTTTTTCTTTTCCGAAATAGTATCTCCGCAAAATGCGTAAACTATGTTACAATAATAAAAAGATGCCAGGGTCAAAAGTCATAAACCACGGTGCGCTTGCGCATAAGTGGTTCTATGACTGATTGACCCGCCCCAGTATGAGGATAAAAGTGGGACGAATGTCCCACGATATCCGAATATTGGGCAGGATTGTGGGAGTGCGAAGCACGGAACAATCCGTATAGCCTCTTGTGATCCTGGCATCATCGGCCTGTTCTGAACAGTTACCTCAATTCATTTAAAAAGGACTGGTATGATTTATGAATTTTCTGTATTTTCTGGAGGGCATCCGCAATCCTGTACTGGATGCTTTTTTCCAGCTCTGTACCTATCTGGGGCAGGACATTCCGATTGTCCTGATTCTCTGCATTCTTTTCTGGTGTGTCAACAAGCGTCTGGCCTATCAGATCGGCCTGTCATTTTTCGGCTCCGGCCTCCTGCTGCAGAACCTGAAAATTACCTTCCGGGTAGATCGTCCCTGGATTCTGGATCCGGATTTTAAGCCGGTGGCCTCCGCTGTTCCAGCCGCCACAGGCTATTCTTTTCCCAGCGGCCATACCCAGAGTGCCGCCGCTCTTTTTTCAACCCTTGCGCTGTATGTAAAAAAACGGGGACTGAAAGTCCTGTTTGTCTTCTGCTTTCTGTTGGTTGGCTTTTCCCGGATGTATCTGGGCGTCCACACGCCAAAGGATGTCTGCACAGCCATTTTTCTGGCTGTCGCGATGTCCGTTTTTGTTAATCTTCTTATGAATCACCTGTCTGACAGCAAAAGGCTGAACGGCCTCCTTGCCCTGATCCTGGCCGCCTGTTCCGCCGCGACCATTCTCTATGCCCGGATCCTGCTGCACCGTCAGGTCATCGAAGAAATCTACGCACTGGACTGCTGCAAGGCGGCCGGCGCCGGCCTCGGCTTTGCCCTTGGCTGGTATCTGGAACGGTGCCATATCCGTTTTTCCGTAGAGGGCAGCCTGAGCTTCCAGATAAAAAAAGCAGTCTGCGGCCTGACTGCCACCCTCCTTCTGAAGCTTCTGTTCAAGGCGGTCCTTGGGGAAACAATTCCCGGAGAAATCCTTCAGAATGCCCTTCTGGTTCTGTGGATTCTGGCTGGATATCCTCTGTTTATCAAATTCTTCCGACACAGCTGATAATTTTCTGTTGACAATAAGATTTTAATCTTTTAAAATGTTAGTTGACTAACAGTTCGGTGGCTAACATTTTGCCGCCAGGCAAAAGGAGGTGCACATGAAACCAAAAAGAACCGTCGGATTTGTCGTTCATTCTCTGGACAATATGATCAACCGCCGCCTGCTCGCCTATGGCGCGTCCCTTGGCATTGACAACCTGACCCTGATGAACGGCTGGATTATCGGTTATCTCTGCGATAATCCGGACCGGGACATTTTTCAGCGTGACATTGAAGCCGAATTCTCCATCGCCCGCTCCACCGTTACCGGTATCATCAAGCTTATGGAGAAAAAAGGGTATCTGCGTCGGGAATCCGTTCCGAACGACGCCCGTCTGAAAAAGCTGGTGCTCACCCCGAAGGGGATTGACATCCACCAGAAAACCCTCCACGACTTTGCAACTGTGGAGGCAGAACTGACCCGGGGCATTACCCCGGAGGAGCTGGAGACCTTTTACACGATCATCGAAAAGCTCCGGAAAAATGTAGAATAGTACAGAAATAAAGGAGATCCATATGCTAAAAACACTCGGTGCACAAGTTAAAGAATTCAAACGGGACTCCATACTTACCCCTGTTTTCATGGTGCTGGAGGTCATCATGGAAACCATTATCCCCCTGATGATGGCCTCCATCATTGACAATGGAGTCGAGGCCGGAAATATCGGCCATATTTACCGGATGGGTGCTCTTATGGTACTGATTGCCGCCTTAAGCCTTCTCTGGGGTGTTCTGGGCGGAAAATTCGGAGCCAGCGCCTCTGCCGGTTTCGCCAGGAATCTGCGTCAGGCCATGTTTGACAACATCCAGACTTTTTCCTTTTCCAACATTGACAAGTACAGTACCGCCGGACTGGTCACCCGTCTGACCACAGATGTGACCAACCTCCAGAACGCCTATCAGATGATTCTGCGGATGTTCACCCGGGCTCCGTCCAGCCTGATTTTTGCCATGTGCATGGCATTCAGCATCAACGCACGGCTGGCCAGCATTTACCTTGTGGCAGTGCTCTTCCTGGGCGTCTGTCTGTTTCTGATCATGAGCCGCACCACCAGGTATTTCAATCAGGTCTTCCGGAAATACGATGACCTGAACGCCAGCGTCCAGGAAAACGTATCAGCCATCCGCGTGGTAAAGGCTTATGTCCGGGAAGATTACGAGAAAGAACGCTTTACCAGAGCCAGCGACAACGTTTACAAAATGTTCGTGAAGGCAGAAAAAATCCTGACCCTGAACAACCCGCTGATGCAGCTTACCGTCTACAGCTGTATTCTGGGCATCAGCTGGATGGGCGCGAAAATGATCGTGGTCGAATCCCTCACCACCGGCCAGCTTATGAGCCTTCTGACCTACTGCATGAACATCCTCATGAGCCTGATGATGCTTTCCATGATCTTCGTTATGGTCACCATGAGTATGGCCAGCGCGCAGCGTATCACCGAAGTTCTGAATGAGAAAGCCGATCTGATAAATCCGGAGCATCCGGATTTCGAGATTCCGGACGGAAGCATCCGTTTCCAGGATGTCAGCTTTGCCTACCGCAAGGACAGTGAAGCACCGGTACTCTCCCATATCAGTCTGGATATTAAAGCCGGTGAAACCATCGGAATCATCGGCGGCACCGGAAGCGCCAAATCCAGTCTCGTTAATCTGATCAGCCGTCTGTACGATGTCACGGAAGGAGCCGTTTATGTGGGCGGCAAGGACGTGCGCAGCTACGATCTTGAAACCCTCCGGAACCAGGTTTCCGTGGTTCTCCAGAAAAATGTCCTGTTTTCCGGAACGATTCTGGATAACCTCCGCTGGGGTGATGAAAATGCCACAGAGGAAGAATGTATCCGCGCCTGCCGCCTGGCCTGCGCCGACGAATTCATTGAACATTTCCCGGAGGGCTACAACACCCACATTGAACAGGGCGGAAGCAATGTTTCCGGCGGTCAGAAGCAGCGTCTCTGCATTGCCAGAGCCCTGCTGAAGAAGCCCAAAATTCTGATTCTGGATGACTCCACCAGCGCTGTGGACACCGCCACTGACAGCAAAATCCGCAAAGCCTTCGCCGAAGAGATTCCGGATACCACCAAGCTGATCATCGCCCAGCGAATCACCAGCGTGGAGCATGCCGACCATATCATCGTGATGGAGGACGGCAAAGTAAACGGCTTCGGCACCCATGAAGAGCTGCTGAGGACAAACGCAATTTACCGGGATGTCTATGAATCCCAGACCTATAACAAAAAGGCTCTTGAAAAGGACGGTGAATAACATGGCAGAAGAGAGAGTAAAAGAATTGAAAGGCGGCCCCGGCGGACACGCCCGCGGTCCCCGTCCCAAGCTGAAGAATCCGGGGAAGCTTTTCCGCCGGATGATGAAATACATTCTGAGATATTATGCCCCGCACTGCATCATCGCTGTCATTTGCATTCTGGTCAATGTACTGGCCAGCGTACAGGGAACCCTTTTCATGCAGACGCTGATCGACCAGTATATTCTTCCCCTGATCGGCCAGGCAGATCCGGATTTCTCCGGTCTTTCCCATGCGATTCTGAGGGTCGGCTTCTTCTATCTCTGCGGTGTAACAGCCGCCTATATCCAGTCCCGGGTCATGGTCATCGTCAGCCAGGGAACCCTGAAGCACCTGCGGGATGACATGTTCACCCACATGGAAAGTCTGCCGATCCGGTATTTCGACACCCATGCCCACGGCGACATTATGTCCATGTATACCAACGATATCGATACCCTGCGCCAGATGATCAGCCAGAGTATCCCCCAGTTTATCAACAGCATCATTACCATTGTCAGCGTGCTGGCCAGCATGATTTTCCTGAATGTCCCCCTGACCCTGGTGACGCTGGTCATGGTCTGCATCATGCTTTTCGTCACCAAAAACGTGGCAGGCTTAAGCGGTCACTTCTTTATAGAGCAGCAGAAGGATATCGGTATTCTGAACGGCTATATCGAAGAAATGATGGAAGGCCAGAAGGTTGTAAAGGTCTTCTGTCATGAGGAAAAGAGCCGTGAGGATTTCCGAAAGCTGAATGACCAGCTCTATGACAGTGCCCGCAAGGCAAACGGGTTTGCCAATATTCTCGGCCCCATCAATGCCCAACTGGGCAATATCAGCTATGTGGTCTGTGCCATCGTGGGCGGCATCCTGGCCCTGAACGGCATCGGAGGCTTCACCCTGGGCGGACTTGCCAGCTTTCTGACCTTCAACAAGAGCTTCAACATGCCTATCAACCAGGTCAGCCAGCAGCTCAACAGCGTTGTCATGGCGCTGGCCGGCGCTGACCGGATCTTCCGTCTGCTGGATGAGAAGCCGGAGACAGACGAGGGATACGTAACCCTGGTCAATGCCCGCAGGGAAAACGGCCGGCTTGTGGAAAGTGAAAAGCGCACCGGTCTCTGGGCATGGAAGCACTACCACAAGGTGGAAAACACCACCACCTACCAGGAGCTCACCGGAGATGTGGTTTTTGACGGCGTTGATTTCGGCTATACACCGGAGAAAATTGTTCTCCATGACGTGAAGCTCTACGCAACCCCCGGTCAGAAAATTGCCTTTGTAGGCTCCACCGGAGCAGGAAAAACCACCATTACCAACCTGATCAACCGTTTCTACGATATTCAGGACGGAAAAATCCGTTACGACGGCATCAATATCAACAAAATCAAAAAGGCAGACCTGCGCCGTTCTCTGGGAATTGTTCTGCAGGATACCCATCTGTTCACCAATACCGTCATGGAGAATATCCGCTACGGCAAACTGGACGCCACCGATGAAGAGGTCATCGCAGCTGCGAAGCTGGCCAACGCAGACAGCTTCATCCGCCGTCTTCCTCAAGGTTATCAGACTATGCTTACCGGAGACGGTGCCAATTTAAGTCAGGGGCAGCGCCAGCTTCTGGCCATCGCCCGGGCGGCCGTGGCCGATCCTCCGGTGCTGATTCTGGATGAGGCAACCAGCTCCATCGATACCCGTACCGAGCGGATCGTACAGGACGGTATGGATAAGCTGATGAGGGGACGGACCACCTTCGTCATTGCCCACCGTCTCTCCACGATACGCAACAGTGACTGTATCATGGTGCTGGAGCAGGGACGGATCATCGAACGCGGCACACACGAGGAGCTGCTGAAGCTCGGCGGCAAATATTATCAGCTCTATACCGGAAAACTGGTAATGACCTGATTCCGGATCATCAAACACAGCGGACGGCGGCAGGGAAATAGAATTCCCTTGCCGCCGTCTTTTTCTTCGCGCTCTTCAATTTCTTATCTGTTAGTCATCTTTAAGGTATCAATTCATTTTTTCCATGTTACTGTCAAGGATATGTAACTGTTCATTCCTTTCCCCAACTCCCGGAGAAGGGTAGGGAATCCTTTCCCGAAACGGAAAAGTTACCATTGAGGTGACATTCATGAAAATCTACAGCTATTCCGGCAAGCCGAATCTCATCGGCCCCCGCCTGAAAGCCGCACGCCTGAAACGGGGACTTTCTCAGGAAGCCCTGGCCGCAAAAATGCAGGTAGAAAATGTCGAAATTTCCCAGAAGGTAATCAGCCGGATTGAAAATCAGGAACGTTTTGTTACCGACTATGAGCTTCTGATCTTTTCAAAGATTCTGAATGTTGACATTTACTGGCTTTTAGGCTGTACTGAATAATCCAGCCACCGCTGTCTGATCTCCTGTCCAGTAACCATCTCTTTTCTGGATGTCTTTTTTTGGGATACGCGAAGCAATCTTTTTTCTTGCAAATGCGCAGTCATTCTTTTTCTTCCGGATTCACACCTGTCACTGATATACCAGTTTTTCATATTCCTCTATCGTCATGGGTCTGGCAAAATAATAGCCCTGCATCTCCTGGCAGCCTGCGTTTTTCAGAATCTCCACCTGTTTTTCCGTTTCCACTCCCTCGCAGACCACATGGTAGCCCAGCCCCTTTACCATGGCAATAATCTGATTCAGGAAATAAATTCCCCGCTCCCCCGCTTCACAGTTCAGGAGGACTTCCCGATCAAGCTTAACCGTGTCCACCGGGATATCCACAATGGTATTCAGAACCGAATAACCTGCGCCAAAGTCGTCCATGGCGGTCCGGAAACCGGCTTTCCGAAAAAGCTCAAACAGACATTTCACTTTTTCATAATTCGATACAGTGGCAGTCTCTGTCAGTTCAATTTCCAGCAGGGAAGCATCCACCCCGTATTTTTCCAGAATCCCAAGGTATCGCTCCATCGTATCCGCCTTTTTTGCATGAAGAATCGAAGCATTTACCGAAACAGGCAGCTGCCGCCTGCCCAGCCGGTTGTTTTTCGCCAGAAACGCGGCTACCTGTTCGAATACGAAAAAGTCCAGATCCACAATCCTTCCGTTTCCTTCATACACGGAAATGAATTTGCTGGGTCCCACTACGGAACCGTCCTTTCTCTGCCATCTCACCAGTGCCTCCGCTCCGATCACCTGAAAATTCTCCATGGAAATCCGGGGCTGCAGATAAATCTGGAACTGATGCTTCTGCAGTGCATCGTCCGTTCCGTTGATGATTTCATCCTCCAGCATCTGCCTGCGGGCCAGCCCCTCATCATACAGCTTCACCGAAAGCTCCTCCGTATCTGAAATCTGCCTGCGGGCATAATTGGCCGCGTCAATGGCTTCCGACACACTGGTACATTCCGTTGAAATCGGATAAATCCCACTCCGGATCCGAAGCCTGGATTCCGGAAAGCGCTGACTCATCTGCCGGATAAACTCCCGGTTGACCGCCGCTACTTTCTCTTCCGCCTCTTCCAGTCTCTCCTTAGGATAGGGGCGGAACAGAACAAACTGATCCGCTACCACCCTGGTAAAATAGGCCTCCTGCGTATCCTCCATGATGCTGATAATATAATTGCTGAATTCCCGCAGAAGCAAATCCCCCTCTGCATATCCGTATTTTCGATTAAAATATTTAAAGTCCTCAAAATCACTGTACACGATCACATGGTTCTCCGCATAACCGCCCACAATAATCCGTTCCACTTCCTCCCGGAATCTGGGAAACGCCAGCAGCCCGGTCAGGGAATCATAACCCGGAGCAGACAGTGTACCCTGCCATGATGCATTCATAGCCTGATTTTTCGCCAGATGAGCAGAAATAATTTTTGTCACCTCACCCAGCTGACGCCGGTTCTGCTTGGACCAGAAGCGTTTCTGTCCGCATACCACATAAGAAATGGCTCCAGTATACCTTCCTTCACAGTACATAGCCGCATAAACCACCGTTTTGGCTTCTCCCTGCATCAGAAGCTCCGCTGCTTCCTTCGAATACATTCCCAGATCATCATAATGCAGAACTGTGGTTCCATATTCGTCATAGCTGTGAAACAGTGTCAGAAAATCCTCCTTTTTGAAGCTCCCTTTCCCTGCCAGCGCCTCCGGTGCCCTGGGACTCCGCCACTGATACTGGCGCCTTGTATTTTTTTCCTTGATATCCGTCCGGATGATGGTAATACGGTCCAGTCCCAACCGGATGCCGATCACCTCCAGCAGACAGTCGACGGCAGCGTCAAAGCTGTTCATTTTCTCAAAGATTTCAAAAGCGGTGGATACAATATCATTGTGGAAATACCGTGCATCCAGATCCGCATGGTACCTGCCTTCCTCCGGGAAAGCAAACTCAAACCTCTGAAGATTATCACAGAAAATGTAACGGTTCCGTCCGTTCTCCTTTGCCCGGTATAACGCCCAGTCCGCATTCTCAAACAGCTGTTCATAATTATATCCGGAGACATTTTCCGGCAGGAAACAGACACCGACACTGCAGGTCATGGAATACCCGGTTTCAGGAAATGTCAGCCTCCTGACTGCTTTCACCAGCTGCATGGCTTTTTTCACCAGCGCCTGATGGCCGATGTCCTTTACCAGAACCACGAATTCGTCCCCGCCTGCGCGCATCAGAATGTCTTTTTTATCGAAAATCAGCCTTAAAAGCTGAGAAAGCTCCTTTAAAACCGTATCCCCGAACAGGTGACCATAGGAGTCGTTGACATTTTTAAAGTAATCGATATCAATCACCATCAGGCCGCAGGATGCGTAAGGATTTTTATTATTCAGATAATCGTCAATGAGCTCCTTACCTGCAAACCGGTTATAAAGGCCTGTCAGCGGGTCCTTCCTGGCCTGATCCTCCAGAAGCTCCTCCCGCACTTTATCCTCCGTCACATTCTTCGAACTGCAGAGCAGATAATCCGACCCATCTTCCTCATCCTTCATCAGAACCGCGCTGATCACCACACGCTTCACCCGTCCGTCCTCTTCCATCACCCGGACTTCCACCGGCTCCCGGAACCTGCCCTGATAAAATGCAATGGCTTTCCAACGATCCTCCGGATGAATCTTCGTGTTCTTTTCCAGATAAGCCAAATAACCGGAAATTTCACGTTCTATTTTCAATTCTTCATCGTATACGATCAGCCTGTCCTCCTTCAGGAGGTATTCAAAAACCGCGACGCCATTCTTTTTCAGCACCGCAGCAAGCTTTTTCACATCCGCATTGCTGCTGATAAAGCTGCCCGGCTCTCTATATTCTTTATTCGGCATGTAAAAATTTCCTTTCCTGGTTTTGTTTCCGTCCACTTTTTGCTGTATTTATCATATCATTTTTTCCTTTTTTTGTAAATCAGCAGGCGCATCTGTCCATGATAAAGCAGTGCTGCAAAGACGAAATGAAAGGAAAACCTCTGCTGACACTGCACATATTTTCTTTGTCTGCTCATAAACTGTAAAAAAGGAAAACTGTGAGGAAGCCAAAGTGGCAAAAAAGACGAGAATTGTTGTGCTGAAAAAGCGTGAGCTGATTTACACAGGAATCTTTGCGGCCCTTGCCATCGTCCTGATCGTGCTGCTGGCATTCATGTTTCTGCCCGGGAAGAAGCAGTCCTCCCGGCGCCAGACTCCCATTACCAGCACCAGATATACACCTGGTGTCTATACAACCCCTGTCAGTCTGGGAGATCAGGCCGTGGATGTGGAAGTCACCGTAGACGGGGATCATATCAACGGCATCCGCCTGGTAAATTTAAACGAAGCCGTTACCACCATGTATCCGCTGATGGAACCTGCCATGGAAAGCCTTTCCGGACAGATCTGCGAAAAGCAGTCTCTGGAAAACATTACCTGTGATTCCGGCAGCCAGTACACCTCCCAGGTGCTGCTGAAGGCAATCCGTCAGGCTCTTGAAAAAGCGGAAGGAACGGTTGCTCCCCAGTAACCGCGCCGCTGTACTTTGCTGCAGCAAAATACAGCGGCAGACCCGAAGTTTGCCGCTGTATCAGAAATCTCTTTAAATTTTGACGGTATAATATCTGTTTGCCTTATAGTTCGGCCTTCCGTTCACACCGCTTAAATCATAGGACATTCCAAAATAGGAATCCACTTTGCTGACAAGCGCCCAGTCCGGATCGTAAACCTTTCCATTGATCTCCACCCAGCCATGGCCGCCGGAGGGACAAAGATTCCAAAAACACGGAAGCGTTTCCATTTCTTTTTCATAAACGATTCCCCTGACCATAGTACGCATTGGCCCCATGCTTCCTGTAATAATGCTTATCCTGCAGTTCCTGAGGCGCAGGCTGCACCTGCGGATGAATGCTTTCACAGCGGGCGGCCATTTTCGCCACTTCCTCCAGAACCACGGCATTATGTACCGCCTCATGGGCGTCCTTGCCCCAGGTAAAGGGGCCGTGGTTTTTGCACAGAACCGCCGGAACCGCTTCATAGTCCTTATCCTTAAAATAATCAGCAATCAGAAGACCGGTATTTGTCTCGTAGGCACCCTCGATCTCCTCCTTTGTCAGGCAGCGCAGGCATGGAACCTCTCCGTAAATGTAATCCGCATGGGTGGTTCCATAACACGGAATGGAGCGTCCGGACTGTGCCCAGCTCGTCGCCCAGGAAGAATGGGTATGAACAATGCCGCCAATCTTCGGAAAGGCTTTGTACAGCTCCACATGAGTGGGGGTGTCAGAGGAAGGATTGTATCGTCCCTCCACTTTTTCGCCCTGCAGATTTACCACCACCATATCCTCCGGAGTCAGTTTGTCATAGTCCACGCCACTGGGCTTGATGACAAACAGGCCGGTTTCCCGGTCAATGGCGCTGACATTGCCCCAGGTAAAGGTCACAAGACCGTAGCGGGGCAGATCCATATTTGCTTCATAAACTTTCTGTTTTAACTCTTCTAACATATTTTTCTCCTTATAAACGAATCATAGAGCAGCCGCTTTGTAAGGTTTTCCAACGGCAGACATTCTGCCGCGTTTTTCAGGGAACAGAGCCATCTTCGCCCGGTACCATTCTTCTTATTTCAGGCTGTCAACAGCTGCACGCTCAATGGGCAGACCACCGATATAGCGCTTAATAAATTCATCAAAACCTTTCACATCTTCGGGATCCGGATCCAGTTTGGTTCCTGTCTTTCCGGCAAATACCTTTTCTGCCAGATAACCATCCAGGGTCTCCTGTTCGCCTTTGCGGATCATGTAGGCTGCCAGCAGGGCAATTCCCCAGGCGCCGCCTTCTCCTGCAGTCTCCATCACCGATACCGGAACATTGATAGCACCTGCCAGAAGTCTCTGACCCACACCCTTTGTCTTAAACAGACCGCCGTGTCCCAGCATTTCATCCATCTGAACCTGTTCCTGCTTGAACAGAATATCCAGACCTGTTTTCAGCGCTCCCAGAGAGGTGCACAGATGAACCCGCATAAAATTCGCCAGGTTAAATCTGCTGTCCGGTGTTCTCACGAAAAGCGGACGTCCCGCTTCGAAACCTGTGATATGTTCCCCCGAGAAGTAGTTGTAGGCTAACAGACCTCCGCAGTCCGGATCTCCCTCCAGAGCCTTGTTGTACAGCGTTCCAAACAGCTTTGTCATGTCCACTTCCATGCCGAACGCTTCCGCGAATTCCTTAAACAGGCCCACCCAGGCATTCAGATCAGAGGTACAGTTGTTGCAGTGAACCATGGCCACAAGATCTCCTGCCGGCGTAGTAACCAGGTCAATCTCCGGATAGACTTTGGAAAGCTCCTTTTCCAGAACCACCATACCAAATACCGAGGGTCCGGCCGAAACGTTTCCGGTACGTCTGGCCACACTGTTTGTAGCAGCCATGCCTGTCCCGGCATCGCCTTCCGGCGGACACATGGGAATGCCTGCCTGCAGAGTTCCGGTGGGATCCAGAAGTCTGGCGCCTTCCTCTGTCAGCGCGCCCGCATCCTCACCAGCCACCAGCACCTGGGGCAGGATCTCGGCCAGCTTCCACGGAAATCCTCGGGAAGCAATCGCTTCATCAAACTGCCCGATCATTCGGGTGTTAAATTTCGCCGTTTCAATATCAATGGGAAACATACCGGAGGCCTCGCCGACACCCAGTACCTTTTTCCCCGTCATTTTCCAGTGAATATAGCCCGCCAGAGTGGTAAAGAAGCGCACATCCTTCACATGCTCCTCGCCGTTCAGAATGGCCTGATACAGATGAGCAATGCTCCATCTCTGGGGAATATGATACCGGAAAAGCTCTGTCAGCTTTTCTGATGCTTCCTCCGTAATCGTATTTCTCCAGGTACGAAACGGCACCAGAAGCTCATCCGCTTCATTAAAGGCCATATATCCGTGCATCATACCGCTGAAGCCGATGGCTGCCAGCTTTTCAATGGCAACGCCGTAGGTTTTCTTTACATTTTCTGCCAGATCCTGATAGCAATGCTGCAGACCGGTCCAGATATCCTCCAGACTGTAGGTCCAGATATTATTTTCCAGACGATTTTCCCAATCATGGCTTCCGGAGGCAATCACCTCATGCTTCTCATCAATCAGAACCCCTTTAATTCTGGTGGAACCGAATTCAATTCCCAGAACTGCCTGTCCGTTTTGGATCAGTTCCTTTGCTTCCATTCCCATAAAATACTTCCTCCTGTTACCTTTGTTTTCCGGGCACTGCCCACTCTATTGTGATTATATCAATACTCCCATGGAAATGCCACACATTTTTCTCTCTTTTTCACAAGTCTCCTGCTAAAAACATTCAGGCAGGGGCCGCCACTTGACACATCCTGCCCCGCATTATAAAATGAGCCAAGGGGCAAATGGACATAAAAATACATGCTTGCAGGTATTTTTATGTCTATGGGACCCGCAAAACATGAGCAAGAAGCCATTTTTCATTGAAAAATGAGCATGGAGGCATATTATGTATCATCAAACCGCAATAGATCTGTTAACTTTTCTGAAAAACAGCCCTACCTGCTTTCACGCTGTCCAGACGATGAAAGATCACCTTCTGAATCAGGGCTTTACGGAAATCCGGGAAGATGAGAAATGGAATCTGATCCCGGGAGGCA
The DNA here is from genome assembly GCA_034101475.1 of Candidatus Limivivens sp. Taxonomy (GTDB): domain Bacteria; phylum Bacillota; class Clostridia; order Lachnospirales; family Lachnospiraceae; genus Limivivens. The sequence goes on along the minus strand of JAXEJQ010000028.1, from coordinate 40,326 downwards.
ATTATGTGGTGACCCGGAATGATTCTTCTCTGATTGCCTTTTCCATCCCGTCATCTGGTATCTGCGGCTTTCGGATTCTCGCCAGCCACAGTGACTCTCCCGCTTTTAAAATCAAGGAAAATCCGGAAATAGCCGTGGAAAATCAATATGTCAAACTGAATGTGGAACGTTACGGCGGAATGCTCTGTGCTCCCTGGTTTGACCGTCCCCTTTCTGTGGCAGGCCGTGTCATTATCAGGGAGAATCACCGTTTTGTCACAAAGCTGGTCAATCTGGACCGGGATCTGGTTCTGATTCCAAATCTTGCCATCCATATGAACCGGGAAGTGAACAGCGGTTACGAATACAACGCTCAGAAAGATCTCCTTCCTCTGTATGGTGATATCACTGCCAAAGGAACCTTTCTGAAGCAGGTGGCAGATGCCGCAGGTGTTGCAGAAAATCAGATTCTGGGCCATGATCTCTTCCTGTACAACCGCCAGGAAGGCAGCATCTGGGGCGCATCCGGCGAATATCTTTCCAGCGGCAGACTGGATGATCTGCAGTGCGCTTTCGCTTCCCTTCAGGGCTTTCTTCAGGCTGAAAGGCAGGAACACCTGGCAATGCACTGTGTTTTCGACAACGAAGAGGTGGGCAGCGGCACCAGACAGGGAGCAGCTTCCACCTTCCTGTATGATACCCTTACCCGGATTCACAGCGCTTTGGGGCTGACCCGGGAAGATTATCTGATCAACCTTGCAAAAAGCTTCATGATTTCCGCAGACAATGCCCACGCTCTTCACCCGAACCACACCGATAAAGCGGATCCGGTAAACCGTCCGGTTCTGAACGGCGGAATTGTCCTGAAATTCAATGCCGCCCAGAAATACTGTACGGACGGCGTCTCTGCCGCCATGTTCCAGGATCTCTGCAGACAGGCAGATGTTCCGGTGCAGATTTTTACCAATCGTTCCGATATGGCAGGCGGTTCCACTCTGGGAAATATTTCCAACACCCGGGTAGCGCTGAATACTGCAGATATCGGCCTTCCTCAGCTCGCCATGCATTCTCCCTACGAAACGGCCGGAGTAAAAGATACTGCATATCTGATTGAAGCTGCAAAAGTATTTTTCCGTTAAGAACCCATTTCCGGGCACCGCGACATGAAAACCATTCCCTGGCGCGGTGTCCCGTTTCTGCCGATCCTGTCGAAATTTTTCATGCAAATGTTCTTGCAAATATATGCATCCTCTGATAGAATCAAAATCAGCAAAGGCGCTCTTTGTTTTTATCAAATATTCTTTTTCATCTCTGAGTTTCAGAACTTTTTTCATTTTCTAATTTTGTAACTGTTCAGAGCCAGGCATAATTTCATAAAACAGACGTAAAATACTTAGATTCTTAAGGCTGTTTTTGAAATTATATGAATTGCCCGACAAATGAGCCTTCCGTCGATTTTCCGTGCTGCTCACTTCCACAATCCTGCCATCATTTTATTTGGCGGATACGCCGCACCGACGAAATGCAAAGCATTTTGAAGGTTGTCTCTGAACAATTACCCTATTTTTTTCTTGCATTTTTTTCTCAATTCTATATAATAGAGGTGTAATTATGCTAAATAATCATTTGCATTCATTAACAATTGCTTCAAAGCACAAGGATCTCCTGTTCCGACTGATTTTTCGAAATAAGCACGATATTCTGGATCTCTACAACGCGATGGCTGATACCCATTATACGGATCCGGAGGCACTCCAGATTACAACCCTTGAGGATGTTCTCTACGTCGGCATGGAAAATGACCTGTCCTTTCTTTTGGACAACATCCTGAATCTCTGGGAACATCAGAGTTCTTTCAACCCGAACATGCCTGTCCGCGGACTTCTGTATTTTGCCCGTACTTACCGGAAATACATTGAGCAGAATAAGCTGAATATCTACAGCAGCCAGCTGAAGCAGCTTCCCTTTCCACAGTTTATTGTTTTTTACAACGGTCTCAAAGAGGAACCGGAACGGCTGGAGCTGAAGCTATCCGATGCTTTTGCTGTCACAGGTATCCGTACCCCTTTGCCGGAACCCTGTTTGGAAGTGAAGGCCATTATGCTGAATATTAACCTTGGAAAGAACCGGGAACTGATGGACAAATGCCGTCGTCTGAAGGACTATGCCCGTTTCATCGCCTCAATCCGAAAAAATCAGTCCAACGGGCTGAACATCGAAACGGCAGTTTCTGTGGCAATTGAGACATGTATTGCAGACAACGTTCTGGAAGATATTTTATCTGTCCAGCGCAAGGAGGTAGTGGAAATGTTTTTAGACGAATACGACGACCAGCTTTTTATGTCTTTTGCACGTGAGGAGGAACGGGAAATCAACAGAAGAGAAGGACGTGCTGAGGGACTTGCTGAGGGACGTGCTGAAGGACTTGCTGAAGGACGTGCTGAAGGACTTCGCGCATTCATTTCTGACAATCTGGAAGAAGGCACACCGGAAAACCGAATCCTTGAAAAAATCCGGAAGCACTTCTCCATGTCTCCGGAGGAGGCACTGGCTTCTTACCGACAATATTCCGGCACTTTTTCCGACACCTGACGCTTCACACAGAAAGACACCGGTTCTGTTCCTTTAACCGGAACTGTTCCGATGTCTTTCTTCATCTCTTTCTCTATCTCTTTTTTCTTCTGCGCTGGCTTATGCTCCTGCCGTAATCTTACATTTGCTGCTGACTCCCGCTTTTTTCAGCAGGGCCGTGTAGGCTTTTTCTCTGGCTTTCGGTACCTGCACGGTCACTTTCCCGGAAATTTTTCCGAAAATCGATTTCCCAATGGTCTGCAGATCCGAAGTCTGAATCACCACTTTTTTCAGTTTGCCGCATTTTGCAAAGGCGGACTTCCCGATGGAAGTAATCCGGAACTCATATTTGCCCAGCTTTACCTTTTTTGGAATGGTGAGAACGGTGGCCGTACTGTCTGTCACGCCCACAATCTGAGCAGTTCCGTTCTTTTTATCTGACTTTGTAACCTTATACTTAAACTGTCCGGCAGAATAAGTCTTTCCCTGCTTCGGGAGTTGCGGTATCCACACGGCTTTTACAGTCAGGTTCTTCGTTACTTTTGAGAAGTCCTGGCTCCAGGTCAGCACATATCCTTTTTTTGTCAGTTCCGGTGCGGAAGCGGATTTTCCGGAAACAACCTTCTGGATTTTCACCGTCTTGGAACCGTTTTTGAACGTAACCGTATATTCCTTTACCACCATTGCCCTGACCTGCATGGAGGTTTTGGTTCCGCCCTTCTTCAGGAGGGCTGTATAAGCAGTTACCTTTTTGGCCGGAACTTTGAAAACTGCCCTTTTGTAAATATTCCGAAAGGCCCGGGTTCCCACCGATTTCAGAGATGCACTGTTGATTATAATGGTTTTCAGAGCCTTATCGCCGTCAAAGGCCTGCTTGCCGATCTTCGTCACATTGGCACCGATGGTGGCCTTCTTCAGCCCGGTGCAGCCTTTCAGCGCGCCGTCCCCAATCGCCGTGACCCTGAAGGAATAGCCGTCAATCACCACAGTATCCGGGATGACAACGGTGGTCAGATCCTTTTTCACCGGTTTCTTCACACTGACCGTTCCCTTTGTGGCAGAGGTCTTTGTGATTTCATAAGTCAGGTTTTTGACAGTATGGAGGCTTCCTTTTACCGGAAGGGATGCTCCGTTTGCATCAATCTGTCTCTTTTCCCCGTCAATGGTATGTACCCCTTCATAGGAGAGGAATTTTACGGTGTAGATCAGCTCCACCGGATCTCCTTCCGGTGTTTCCAGATTTTTCAGCGTCACCAGATAGCTTTTCCCTTTATAGGAGCTTGCTGACGGCGGATCAAACATAATGCAGGCTCCGTAAAACCAGTTCGCGTAGGCACTGACTCCCATATAACGACTGGTACTCAGCGTATTTGTCTGATCATATTCCTTTCCGGTCTTTAAATCCCTGATGATGACCTGAAGGCCTTCACTGGACAGATCCACCTTATCCAGGTTCAGATTAATGGACCACCTGGCACGTGTGTTGATCACATCCGTCGGAAATGCTCCGGCTCCAGGCCAGGTATAGGCATAATCGTTATTATCCACGCCATGGATGGTTCCTGTTTCGTTCTCCTGATTTCCCGGCGTCACAATGGTCTGAGCCAGGCAAGCGCCGGAGGAACCGTAGGCAATCTGTGCGCCGCCCCGCTGCAGGAAGGTGAACCGGTGCCCGCATTCAAATGCGCTTACATTCTCTGTGTCATTGAGGAAACCGTTCATCACATCCATATAGGAAGAGGCATCTGCATGATACGCCAAACTCAGATTACTGTCGGAAGCCCCCTGTTTTCCTGCTTCAAAGAAGCTGTCGCTCATGTCTGCAATGCTGTCTGTTTTTTCCGGGGAATGGGAGAACTGCCCGGAGGCATCCAGCACCACTGCCGCCTTGGCGGCGTTGGACGAAGTCTCATCATCCGCCCAGGTAAACGGGGTCAATCCGCCCAGCCATCGCAGATAATTGGAATACTTCAACAGGCCTTCCTGCATTTCCTCCGTGTAGGTTCCCGCACGATAAGGAGCTTTTGCGGAAGGTTCCTTTTCGTATACCTGGACAGAAGAATCGATGCGGGAAGCCATCCATTTTTTCAGGACTGCCTCTTCCGTGTGATCCTTGTAACTGTCCGTCTGGTTCAGATTGATTTTCACCGTCTCGATCTTCCGGAAAGCAGATTTGGGAATCACCTCCACAAAATAGCTGCTGTCTTCCTTTTCGAAAGCAATGACCTGGCTGCCCATTTCCAGCAGACTGAAAACTTCATGGCCTGTCCTGTATTTCTTCTGCTGCTTCTTTGTTTTCAGATCATAGACAAAAATATTTCCATTCATCGTATAGGAATACAGGCTTCCGTCACTGCTGTCGCAGAAAGCCCGGACACCAATGCTGCCGTAATCGCCATAAGCATCTTCCGTATACTCCGGATCCTCACGCTGTACGTACAGGACACTTTCTGCCTCATTCTTTTTCAGGCTGCTCAGCGTATAGATGCTTCCGTTTGTATCTGCCGCATAGCTGTTATTCAGGATCTGCATGCAGCCCCGATGCTGGTTAAAAGGCGCCTGGCACATCATAAACAGATAATCCTTTTCCAGGGTCAGCTTTCCGCCGGAAAAAGTACCTTTTGCCAGGGTCTGCATGGTATGGTCGTAGCCCCAGTACAGATAGTCATCCATCCGCGTATAAAAGAAGGTACCATCGGCCAGAAAGCCATTAAATTCATAAATGCTGGAGGTCTCATACCCCAGGTTCCAGCTCCTGTAAAGTTCACCATAGTCCAGAGAAGCAAGCTGCTGCCCGGAACTGCTGTACACGGATATTCCGCTTCGGGATGTCCCGTCCGGCATTTCATCGTCATAAAACAGATAAATCCGTCCTGACGGATCAGCTCCGATCGCCTCACCGTAATGCCCGGGAACCGGAATATCCTTTACCAGCTGCCTGGCTTCCATGTCATACACCAGGACATGCACCGTGGTCTCGCTGCCATAGGCATTGTAATAGTTGTTGTACATATAGTACAGCAATCCGCCCTGAACAAAGGCATCCCAATAATTCTCATTCACATACCAGTGTCTTTCCGAGTCATAACTGTATTCCGACTTCGGGAATTCGTAAACCTGCAACCAGGAGCCGGCAGCGGCATTAAAGAACATCAGCGTCTGATTCTGCAGCTGAAAAACGCCATTCTGCTTTTCCGAAGCATACTGCTCGATCTCCGGATCCAGCTCCGCATCATACTGGAGGATTCCCGCCGGAATCGGATAAACCTTTCCTGCGGACTCTCCATAAGCCGTGTTTCCTGTCAGAAGGCCCCATGCCAGCAGCAGGATTACCGCCAGCATTCGAACGCTTTTCCATTGCTTTTTTTCTTTTTCCTTCTCTTTCCTTTTTTCTTTCATTTCATACTCTCCTGTTTATAAGGCGGCGTACCGCTCAGATCCTCCACATCGGATACTTTTTCTCCACACGGTTTCCTCAACATCTTCAGATCTTTTCTGCTGCACATCTGCCGGATTTTTCCCGACAAATAAACTCACACCTGAATCCCTTCCAGATTCTCCATCCACATCCGGACACATCCGTCACTGGGCATCCGCAGATCGCCTCTGGGAGAAACTGCCACTGATCCCACCTTGGGTCCGTCCGGAAGGCAGGACCGTTTAAACTGCTGGGCAAAAAACCGGCGGTAAAAGGTCTTCATCCATTTCAGAATCGTTTCACAGTCGTACATCCCTGCGAAAGCGATCTTCGCAATCCGGTACAGCTTCACCGGCTCGCAGCCGAAACGCAGAATATAATACAGGAAGAAATCGTGAAGCTCATAGGGTCCTACCAGATCCTCTGTTTTCTGGGAAATCTTTCCGTTTTCCGGCGGAAGCAGCTCCGGACTCACCGGCGTATCCAGAACGTCCAGCAGTACCCTGCTTAAAACCTCGTCGCCGCAGGTATCCGCGTAGTAACGCACCAGATGGCGCACCAGTGTTTTGGGCACAGAAGCATTGACCGCATACATGGACATGTGATCACCGTTGTAAGTCGCCCATCCCAGGGCAAGCTCCGACATATCACCGGTCCCGATCACCAGACCGCCGGACTGATTCGCAATATCCATCAGAACCTGGGTGCGCTCCCTGGCCTGAGAATTCTCATAGGTCACATCGTGAACCGACGGATCATGGGCAATATCCCGGAAATGAGTGGTTACCGCCTCCCGGATATCCACTTCCAGCAGGCTGGCTCCCAGCTTTCGGGTCAGTTCACAGGCATTGGTGTAGGTGCGGTCTGTGGTTCCAAAGCCCGGCATCGTTACTGCTGTAATTTTTTCTCTGGGAATCTTCAGAATATCGAAGGCCTTGACCGTTACCAGCAGCGCCAGAGTCGAATCCAGGCCGCCGGAAATCCCCACCACTGCATTCTGACAGCCCGTATGCTCCAGGCGCTTCCGAAGCCCCTGGGCCTGAATGGTCAGAATCTCCTCACATCGCCGGTCCCGGTCTCCTTTATCCGCCGGAACAAAGGGCGCCGGATCAAAAGATCGGGTAAGCCTGGTGAGGGTAGGCGTCAGATGGAAGCTGACGGTCTGATAATCCTGATCTGCCGGTGCACCGTAAGTCGTCATCCTCCGGCGCTCTGCCCGAAGCCTGCGGATATCCAGCTCTCCGTAAATCGTACTGTTTTCAAAGCGCTGAGACTCCTTCAGAACCACTCCGTTTTCCGCGATCAGGTTGTGGGCTCCGAAAACCAGATCCGTGGAGGACTCTCCTTCTCCGGCATCTGCATAAATGTATCCGCAGACCAGCCGTGCAGACTGGCCGCTGACAAGCTGCCTGCGGTAGCTGTCCTTTCCGGTAACTTCATCGCTGGCGGAAAGGTTCACAATCACCGTGGCCCCCGCCAGGGCATGACCGATGCTCGGCGGATTCGGCACCCAGAGATCCTCGCAGATTTCCGCAGCCACCGTCAGGCCATTCACCTCCGGACATTCAAAAAGGAGTTTCGTTCCGAAGGGGACCGAAGCCCCTTCAAATTCTACGGTTTCCGGCTTCTCATTGCCCGGTGTAAAATGTCTGGCCTCGTAAAACTCCGAGTAATTGGGCAGGAAGCGCTTGGGGACCAGGCCCAGAAGCCTTCCGTTGTTGATGACAGCCGCCACATTGTAAAGCTTTCCGTCCTTCTCCCAGGGAAGCCCCACAAAAACCAGGGCTTCCTTCCCCTTGGTCAGAAAAATAATCTGATGCAGTCCTTTTTTGGCCTCTGAAAGCAGGAGCTCCTGCCAGAACAGATCACTGCAGGTATAGCCGGTGAGGCACAGCTCCGGAAAAACGATAATCTTCGCCCCGGCTGCCATGGCCTGCTCCATGTCCCTGCAGATCTGCCTGGTATTATAAATACAGTCTGCAACCCTGATTTTCGGCGTAACCGCCGCTGCTTTCACGAATCCATCCAGCATTTCCCGTTCCTCCTATCGGCTCTTTTTCAAAAGTTCTTTTAACTCTTCCACTGAAAAGCTGTAATTTGTATTGCAGAAATGGCAGTTTACTTCAATTTCCTTCCCATCGTCAATCATGGTCTGCAGTTCCTTCGCGCCAACGCTGACCAGTGCCTTGGATACGCGCTCCCTGGAGCAGTTACAGAAAAATCTCGTCGGCAGGGTTTCGTTGATCTCCAGTCCCAGGTCTCCCAGAAGCTCCTCCAGAATCTGTTCCGGAGTCATGCCCTCATCCAGCATAGCTGTCACCGGACGGATTTTCGCCAGCTTCTGCTCCAGAGCCTCAATCACCTTTTCCTCTGTATATGGCATAAGCTGGATAATAAAGCCTCCTGCCTGCTTCACCGTATTGTTTTTTTCCATCAGAACACCCAGGCCCACGGAAGAAGGAACCTGCTCAGAGGCTGCGAAATAATAAGTCAGATCCTCCGCGATCTCCCCGGTCTGCAGCTCTGTCTGCCCCACATAGGGCTCCTTCATTCCCAGATCCTTGATCACATACAGGGTTCCCGGGCCCACGGCTCCGCCCACATCCAGCTTTCCCAGAAGATTGGCCGGCAGCATCACCTCCGGATTCTCCACATAGCCCTTCACGTTTCCCGCAGAATCCGCCGTCACCGTAATACCGCCGATGGGCCCTTCTCCCTTGATCTGCAGGGTCAGAATATCCTTTTCTCCCTTCATCATCACGCCCATCATAGCGCCTGCGCTCAGCAGTCTGCCAAGGGCTGCTGTCGCCACCGGACTGGTATTATGGGCCTTTCTCCCTTCCTCCACCAGTTCTCTGGTGGTCGCCGCAAAGGCCCGGATCTGGCTGTCTGCCGCTGTGGCCCGTACAATATAATCTGTCATCCTTCTTTTCCTTTCTCTCTTGCAATCACATAGATCCGCTCACTGTCTTCCCTGGGCGAGTCCTTCGTAAAGGCATCATAGGCCGCCAAAAACTCCATACCGGCCTCTGCCAGGCACTTTTTCACCGTTTCCAGCTCCCAGGCTTTTTCAAAATGGGTCTCCTGGTACTTCCGGTAAAGCGCTCCTCGTTCTTTCATAAAAATCGTCAGGTCATATTCATTGATCTGATCCTCCTCATAGAACGCATTTTCCCAGATAAAACTGCCCTCCTCCCGGTTCTCCGCAATGGTACAGTCTCCCATCAGTTCCCGGAATTTGTAGGGGGTATTCAGATCAAAGAGAAAAATGCCGCCGGGATCCAGATAATTATTCACCAGGCGGAACACCTGACACAGTTCCTCCTCCTCCAGAATATAATTCATGGAATCGCAAACGCTCACCACTGCCCGCACCGTGCCGTAAAGTTCAAAATCCCGCATATCCTGCTGGAGATACAGAATATCATGGCCGCTCTTTTCCCGTTTTTCCAGAGCAATTTCCAGCATATCAGAAGAAAGGTCTACGCCAATACAGTCGTATCCCTTTCCTGCCAGCAGCTCGGTCAGGCTGCCAGTCCCGCAGCCCAGATCCAGAACCAAACCATCTTCTATTTGATATTCCCCCAAAAGTCCGCAAATATACGCGCACCACTCTTCATAGGGGATGTCATCCATGAACAGATCGTAAACCCTCGCAAAGCTTGTATATGCTTCCATCCTACCACACCTGTCCCAAAATACCATAGGAAACCACCGTCATAATCACCGTTGCCAGACAAAGTCCCACGATCACCGCCGGGAAAGCCTTTCTGAATTTAATGCCCAGCAGAGAAGCAATCAGGGAACCCGTCCAGGCGCCGGTTCCCGGAAGCGGAATCCCCACGAACAGCACCAGACCCCAGAATTCGTATTTTTCGATCTGATCCTTTTTCTTCATGGCCTTGCCTTCCAGCTTATCCACCATGGGCTTCAGATACTTCGTTTTCTTCATCCAGTTGAAAATCGGCGTGATAAACAACAGGATAAAGGGTACCGGAATAATGTTTCCGATAAAGCAGATCACCACTGCGCGTACCAGATCAATCCCCAGGGCGGAAGCCGCCAGAAGTCCTCCTCTGAGTTCCAGAATCGGAACCATGGAAACAATGAACGCAATCAATTCCCTAGAAACATGTCCCGTCAGAGTCGTCGTAAACCATCCTACAAGACTTTCTACCATAGATTAATTCTCCTTCACATATGCTCTTAAAAATTCCAGCAGAGTATCCATCTCTTCATCCGTTCCGATGGTAATGCGCAGATAGTTGTCAATCCGCGGCTTATTGAAATAACGGACATAGATCTTTTTAATCTTCAGGGCCTCAAAAAGTGTGCGCGCCGCAATCCGCTCATGAGTGACAAAGAGGAAATTGGCTCTGGAATCTCCGAAGGAAAAGCCCAGCTCCTTCAGTTCCTCCTTTACCCGTTCTCTGGTTGCGATGATTTTTCTGCAGGTTTCCTGAAAATATGCTTCTTCCTTCAATGCTGCCGCACCAAGATGAAGGGCAGGCAGGTTCATGGTATAGGAATTAAAGGAGTATTTGACATCATTCAGATATTTGATCAGATTTTTATTTCCAAATGCATAACCGATCCGCATTCCTGCCATGGACCGGGATTTGGAAAAAGTCTGAACAACCAGAACGTTGTCATATTTGTGAATCAGCTCCAGAGCGGATTCACCTCCGAAATCAATATATGCCTCATCAATGATCACAATGACATCCTGATTGTGCAGGATGATATCCTCCATCTCCGGGAGGCCCTGGAGAATCCCCGTCGGCGCGTTTGGATTGGGAAATACCACGCCGCCGTTGGGCTTATAATAATCCTCTTTTACAATGCGAAACTGCTCATCCAGGGGCTGGCACTCGTAGGGGATCCCAAACACATCTGCCCATACATCGTAAAAGGAATATGTAATATCCGGAAAGAAAACAGGCTTTCCGGAATTGAAAAAGGTCAGAAATGCCATGGCAAGCACATCGTCGGAACCAACCCCCACGAAGACCTCATCCTCCTCCACGTGATACCGTTCTGCCAGCGCTCCTGTCAGCTCCTGGCATGCCGGGTCCGGATACAGACGAAATCTTCCCGGATCCAGCTCCTTCCATGCTTCCAGAACCGCCGGTGCAGGCGGATAGGGATTTTCATTTGTATTCAGCTTAATCATGCCAAGCTGGTTTGGCTGTTCTCCCGGCACATAGGGAACCACCTGCCGGATATTTTTTTCCCAGGGTCTCATCTGTCTCACTCCTCGTCTGTCTGTGCATGCTTCCCGGCTTCGCCGCCTGTCTGCGCGGCATCCCCGGATGTACGGTCTGTCTGCGCGTTCCGCTCAGATACAATGCCCTTCTGGACCATGAACACCGGGTGGTAGGATTCCTTGGCCCTGCGCAGCCCTTCATCCCCTGTATCATCTTCCCGGTTTACATACCTGCAGCCTTCTGCTTCATGAAGCACGAACTGCTGATTGATCATGGTGTATGCCCCTTCAATGTCCGCATACGCCTTTTCAATATGAACCATCATGGTATCTCCCACCGGTTCTCCGATGGAAAAAGCCACCACCCGGCCTCCTGTACGAATCAGACCTCCCCGCATCTCCAGCTCCTTAAACAGCCGGAGATAATTCAGGGTAACGCACATCTCCTGATTTTTTTCCTCGTCATCGTCGCAGCCGTTGGCATTGCGCCATTTCAGGGCCATCTGAAAGCATTCCTCCACATTTTCTTCGCTGATGCTTTCATAGGTCCAGTCCGGGTACAGTCGGGCAAATTTGTTCACGTGATTTTTTTTGCCGTGATATTTCTTCCCGGAAAGAGCGGCAAGCTTCTCCTGCTCATATACATAATCTGCCTCATCCCGGAAGTATTCCACCTGAAACCTTCCCGGAAAGGTCTCCTCCAACAGCCGGAACTGCTCCTCGGTGACACTGTGAAACTTCAGCGGAAGCTCCCGTTCCTGACACCAGCGGGTAAGTGCATCCACACAGGCTTTCAGATGACTGCTGTCACCCATGGGAAAGGCAAACATGGTCTCCTCCCCTCCGATGGTTTTGAAAATCACCATATTCTCCAGGACCCCCCACTCCATGGGGTAATGTCGGGACCAGAGAAAAATATTGGCAAATGTATATTCGCAGCTTCGGCTGCTCTGCTTACGCAGATATTCATTGATTGTTTCCCGGTCTGAAAGTTCCGGGCGTTTAAATTGTATGTCCATAAAATCCTTTCCTGTAATCGTTGGCTCCTGTCCGCCGTTATTTCTGATGATAAAGTCTGGCATAAACGCCGCCTTTGGCCAGGAGCTCCTCATGAGTTCCCTGTTCCTCGATCCCGTTTTCCGTCAGCACCAGAATCTTTTCCGCGTTCTGGATGGTACTCAGACGATGAGCAATCACAAAGGTGGTGCGGTTTTTCGCCAGTTCTTCCAGAGACGCCTGTACAATCTTTTCACTTTCATTGTCCAGGGCGCTGGTAGCCTCATCAAAAATCAGGATCGGCGGGTTCTTTAAAAATACCCGGGCAATGGACAGGCGCTGTTTCTGACCGCCGGAGAGCTTGACACCCCGCTGGCCGATGTCCGTCTGATAACCATCCGGCAGATTCTGAATAAATTCATGGGCATTGGCCCGTTTGGCCGCTTCGATCACCTCTTCATCGGTGGCATCCGGGCGGCCATAGCGAATATTTTCCATGACATTTTCCGCAAACAGATAAACGTCCTGCTGAACAATGCCGATCTGGCTGCGCAGAGATTCCAGCCTGATCTTCCGGACATCCTTCCCATCCACCAGAACAGCTCCCTCCGCCACATCGTAAAATCTGGGGATCAGACTGCACAGCGTACTTTTTCCGCCGCCGGAGCTCCCCACAATAGCCAGATATTCTCCGGCCTTTACCTTCAGGTTAATGTGGCTCAGAACTTTTTCCAGCCCTTCCTCATAGCGGAAGGACACATCCTTAACTTCCACATCTCCCCGGACATTCTTCAGATCCACAGCATCCGGCGCATCCTGGATGTCGGGGATCACCGCCATCATTTCCCTGAACCGCTCATATCCGCTGTAGCCGTTCTGGAACTGTTCGGTAAAGTTCATCAGCTTTTTCACCGGCTCGGTGAAATTGCTGATATAGAGCAGAAAGGTAATCAGATCCGTCACCGGCATGGAGCCCTCTGTCATGAGAATCGCTCCGGCCACCAGCACGCCGATGGTTACCATGGTCGTGAAAGCACCCATTCCGGAATTGAAAATTCCCATATACCGGTAGCTTACCCGCTTACTGGCCACAAATCGCTCATTGCCCTCCCGGAATTTGTCCATCTCCACTTCTTCATTTCCAAAGGATTTCACAACCCGAATACCGGACAGACTGTCCTCAATCTGGCTGTTGATATCTGCAATCCTGGCCCGGTTTGCCTTAAAGGCCTTTTTCATCTGCTTGTTGACAAAAACCGCGAAAACCGCCATCGGCGGCAGAAAAGCAAAGGCCACCAGCGTCAGCTTCCAGTTCACGGAAAACAGAATCACAAAGGATCCCACAAATTTAATGATGGAAATAATCACATCCTCCGGACCGTGATGCAGCAGCTCACTGATGTCAAACAGGTCGCTGGTAATGCGGGACAAAAGCTGTCCTATCTTCTGATTGTCATAAAAGTGGAAGGACAGCTCCTGATAATGGGCAAAAATCTCATTGCGCATGTCATGCTCGATCTTTGCCCCCATAATATGTCCGTAATAGGACATATAAAAGTTGCAGAAAAATTCCACCAGAACCAGCCCAAGCATCAGAAGCCCAAGCTTTAAAATCATAGTCAGAGGCTGGCCGTCCGGCAGATACAGCACTTCATTGGTAATATAACGGACGATCAGCGGGATTGCCAGGGTAATCCCGGCACCCACCACTGCCGCCAGCATGTCGGTCCAGAACAAAAACAGATAGGGCCGATAATAGCTAAAAATACTTTTTCCTTTTTTCTCTTTCATTATGCAGTAACTAATCCCTGTTCTTTCATGACGTCAATCACCTGATTCACGTACTTCTCACAAAGTTCATCATTGGCTGCTTCCACCATCACGCGGATCACCGGCTCGGTTCCGCTTTCTCTTACGAGAATCCGGCCTTCCTCACCCAGAGCTTCCGTTACGGCCTGAACCGCTGCCACCACAGCCGGATTCTCTCTGGCCGTCTTCTTGTCAGCAACGCGGACATTCTTCAGAAGCTGCGGATAAATGCGCACCTCTCCCGCCAGCTTGCCAAGAGACATTTTCTTTTCGGTGACGACCTCCATCACCATCAGAGAGGTCAGGATTCCGTCTCCGGTCACGGCGTGCTTGCTGAAAATAATATGACCGGACTGCTCACCGCCCAGACAGTGACCGTTTTTCATCATATTTTCGTAAACGTACTTATCGCCTACGGCAGTCTTCTCATAGGAAATCCCCGCTTTGTCGCAGGCCTTGTAAAGACCCAGGTTTGACATCACCGTGGTAACAATGGTGTTATTGTTCAGTTTCCCCATTTCCTTCAGGTACTTCCCGCAGACATACAGAATCAGATCTCCGTCCACCACATTTCCGTTCTCATCCACAGCGATACAGCGATCCGCGTCACCATCATAGGCAAAGCCCAGATCCAGGTTCTTCTCCCGCACCAGCTTCTGCAGGTTTTCGATGTGAGTCGAACCGCAGTTTGTATTGATGTTCGTGCCGTCCGGCTCATTGGCTACCACATAGGTTTTGGCACCCAGGGCGTCAAAAACGCTTTTGGCGATGGCAGAGGAACTGCCGTTGGCACAATCCAGACCGATCCGGTAATTCTTAAAGGAACGGGTGGCCAGTGAAATCAGATGGCCAATGTAGCGGTTCCGCCCTGCCACAAAGTCCACGGTGCGTCCGATATCCGCTCCGGTGGCAAACGGAATCTCCTCCATCTTTCCGTCAAGATAGGCTTCGATTTTCTCTTCTACTTCTGCCTCCAGCTTGTAGCCCTGGCCGTTCAGGACCTTAATGCCGTTATCGTGAAAGGGGTTATGGCTGGCGGAAATCATAATGCCGCAGTCAAAATCCTCGGTGCGAACAACATAGGAAACACTGGGGGTTGTGGTTACATGAAGAAGATAGGCTTCTGCTCCGGATGCGGTCAGACCGGCTACCAGAGAGTATTCAAACATGTAGCTGCTTCGCCGGGTATCCTTGCCGATAACCACACGGGCCTTGTGTTCTCTTCCGTAGTACCAGCCCAGGAAACGTCCCACTTTGTAGGCATGCTCCACATTCAGAGTTACATTTGCTTCGCCGCGGAAGCCGTCGGTGCCAAAATATTTACCCATAAATTTACCTCAATTCTTTCTGTCTACTGTATGATATGGTGCATTTTCAAAAAAGTCTTTTCTGCCTGCGTCAGACCCTCAGGCCTTAGCCTGCGAAGCACGGAACAATCCGTATAACATCTTTGACCATACATCATTATACTTCGGGGCGGGGAAAATGACAAGAGTGAAAGCAGAAATAAGATGTCTGGGATAACCCACATGAAATACCTTACTGTTTCGATGAGGATGCTTTTTCGAGAATGCAGGTTTAAAAGCGCAGGCATAGCGGGCTACGCTGGGGATTTTCCATACGTAATCGGAGAAATAGACAAGTTATTTGGTGTAGTTATTTCGAAACCGATGTATCAGTGTACTGACACGTTCATTTTCAAACTGATGACGCAGAATGTTTTTTCATCGACAAGGCGACTGAATGAGGCGCTGCGATGGCATCGTCCTCCGCAGCTTTCATCCGTCACGCAGCTCCTGGATATTCCTGCGCAAACACGTCCATTTTCTGGTTTTCCTGCGCCGCTTATCAACGGGGACTTTGCTTCCATCAAACCGTGGTCGGACAAAGTCCCCGTCGCTATGCTCGGAAAACTGCGAAAATGTTCCTATCGTTTGCTGCGGAAATATCCAGTGAGCTGCTGTAGGAAAACCTCAGACAATGAAACTATTTCCGACTGGTGCCTGCTTTGAAAACGCAGAACAGTCTGCCGCATTTGTCGGGCAGCTCATTCCATGTTACATTGCCTTTTCTATGTAGAATCCATACCGGATATCTTCCTCTGCGGACACATGGTAAGCCGGTTCCACATCTGCTCCCCAGCTGTCAATTCCTCCTACACCGCGCATTCTTCCAAGGACTGTCACCACTGTTCGGGTGCTCCGGGGCAGCTCCTCTTTATGCAGCGCGTTTTCCAGCTCCTGGGGCGTATAGGGAAGAGCAGAAAAATGGAATGCTTCCTCATCCATTACCAGGCGCAGGTTCCCCAGCTTCGCCCAACAGGTATCCATATGGTTTCCGTACTCCTGGGGTACCAGATAATCCGGAGCCTGCAGAGTTTCTTCATGAACGCCGAAGCTTCCTCCGGCCTTCCGGTCCGGATAGGTCTCTCCGGAAAGTCCCTGCCACACCACACGTTCCAGAAGCTTCGGCATCACAAAACGGATACCGAAAAGAGGCAGCTCCGGCAGGCCTTTCTTCCCTTTATAATGCACCTCTGTCCGGATTCTTCCGGCTCCGTCCACCGTATAGGCGATGGTCACCTCCGTCTCCGGAACGGTTCTGGTCAGATAGGTATAGGTGACGGTAACCCGTTCCAGATCATCCGCTGCCGGTTTTCTGCCCACAAAGTCGGAAACATCCAGCGTGTCTGTCCGATCCTTCGCATATTCTTCCACCTGAATGCCGGTGCAACGGCTGAACTGATCCGCAGCCAGCCATACAGAGCTCTTCACATCAAAGCCGCACCCTTTGTCATTCTCTGTGGCGGCACGCCAGAATGCAGGTCTGGGTGCGCGGTACAGACATTCTTCCCCATTATATACAATGGACACCGGTCCGCCCTCCGTAAAGGAAAACAGGATCCGGAAGCCGTCACCTCTGACGCCCAGGTTCACATCTCCGTGAATCACCTGAAGTCCATGTTCTTTCCCTGAATCAGCCGAAAGAATATTCCGGCGCTTTTGCAGCTCTGCCTCCGCAGCTTTCCGCAGCCGGTCATTTTCCTTACGAATCTGCAGCCGCTTTTCGGGGGCTGCATACCAGTAGCGCACCTCCTGCATGGCAGGCTTTTCTCTCCGGTCCGCAAACACAATTCCGTTGCCGCTGAAAGCGTAATCCGAGGGCCTGTCGCCGAAATCGCCGCCATAGCCCAGCACTTCTTCTCCGTAACTGTTCTTATAATAAATGGCCTGATCCACATAATCCCAGATAAATCCCCCCTGATACATGGGGAATTCCTCCAGAAGCCGGATGTAGCTCTCCATTCCGCCGATGGAATTGCCCATGTCATGCATATATTCACAGAGCAGAAAAGGCTTCTGAGGATCCTTTTCCAGATATTCCCGTATCTCCCAGGGGCTTGCGTACATCCGGCTCTCCACATCACTGATCTCCTGGAATTCCCGGTTCCAGAACACCCCTTCATAATGGACCTTTCTGGATGGATCCTTTTCGTGGAAATACCGGCTCATGGCCAGAATACAGGTCCCGGCATAGGACTCATTTCCGCAGGACCACCAGAGAATGGAAGGGTGGTTTTTGTCACGCTCCAGCATGGACACGGCCCGGTCCACCACGCAGGCCTCCCACCGGATGTCGGACCCCGGAATATTCCAGGAAGGTTCACAGGAGCCCATCTTCTGCCAGGAGCCATGGCTTTCCAGGTTTGTTTCATCCATCACACAGATGCCGGCCTCGTCACAGAGCTGATACCAGAGGCTCTGATTCGGATAATGGCAGGTACGGACTGCGTTGATGTTATTTCGCTTCATGATCTCAATATCTTTTTTCATGTCTGCTTCCGTTACCGATCGGCCCCTGCGGGCATTCCATTCATGACGGTTCACGCCGTTAATAATCAGGCGCTTCCCATTCAGAAGCATAATTTTATTCCGGATCTCAAAACGCCGGAATCCGGTGCGGTAAGGCACCACTTCCGTCAGGCGTCCGTCCTCTGCGTACACACGCAGACAGAGCTGGTACAAATACGGCGCCCCCACATCCCACCTGCAGATTTCCGGAATTTCCAGGATTTCTGTTTTCCACTTTTCCAAAGCACATTCCTTGTTTTCCGTACAGGCTTCGCTGCATTTCTTCAACTGGCCGCCGCAGATTTCCTTCCCGTTTGCATCCTCCAGAGTCCAGCAGACCTTCCCTGCACTTCCGCCGGAAAGCTTCGCCTCAATCTCCAGAGTTCCTGTCCGGTTGTCCTCCAGAAGTCCGGCCTTTGCCCACAGATCCTCCACATGGATCTCCGGCCTGGCATACAGATACACCTCCCGGTAAATTCCCGAAAACCGGAAGAAATCCTGATCCTCGATCCAGGCAGCGCTGCTCCTCTTGTAAACCTCCACGCAGAGCCGGTTTCCCGCTGCTTTCACCGCCTCTGTCAGGTCAAACTCCGACGGGGTAAAGCTGTCCTCCGCATATCCGATAAACCGGCCGTTCAGCCACACATAAACGGCTTCTTCCACACCCTGGAAGGAAATGCAGACCCGTTTCCCCAAAAGTCCTTCCTCCAGGTCAAATTCTTTCACATAACTGCCCACCGGATCATGCTCCCAGTCCACATGGGGCGGACGAAGAAAGCAGTGGCCATCCCAGGGATAAACGGTATTGGTATAATGAATTCTGTCATATCCCTGGGTCTCCATATGGCCGGGCACCAGAATACTTCCGAATCCGGACAGATCCGCATCCTCCCGATAAAAATCCGCCGGACGGTCCGCGGGTTTTTCGCTCCAGAAAAATCTCCATTCTCCGTTCAGAGACTGGCGCAGCGTTTCCCTCCCTGCCTTCCAGTCCTCTTCCTTTTCATAAAAATGATGATCCGAATGGGCATCCAGACGGTTTACCCGAAAAACCTGCGAATCCTCAAGCCAGGTTAATTTTGCTTCCATGTTTTTCCTCCTCATGTAAAAAAGTCCGGCCCTGTCGGACCGGACCAAAGTTCCTACTCCTTCACAGCTCCTGCTGCCACTCCTGCCAGAATATATTTCTGAAAGAAAATATAAATCAGTACCGTGGGCAGCATAATAATTATAATGCCTGCTGCCAGCTTTTGCCAAGACCCCTGCTGCGCATTTGCGAAATTCATTAAAAATGTAGTCAGGGTACGCAGCTTGTTCTTCGGCATATAAAGATAGGGAATATACATATCGTTGATAATGTTAATGGCCTTGATAATAACCACCGTGGCCGTGGCCGGAGCCAGCAGCGGGAAAATGATCCTTGCAAACAGCTGGAAATATCCGCAGCCGTCCAGCAGGGCGCTCTCATCCAGCGCAACCGGAAGCGTAGAGATGAACTGACGGTAAATATAGAGCTGCATCAGATCCGAGGCCACATAGATCACGATGGGACCGCCCAGGGTGTTGTACAGATGAAGGCCATTGATGATCTTAAAACGCGCGATCTCCGTCACGAAAGTCGGAATCAGCATTCCCACAAAAAACAGGCCCACAATCACCTTTTTGAACCGGAACCGGAACCGTTCAATGATAAATGCCGTCACCGTTCCCAGCATGACATTGAAAAAAATACTGACCACCAGAAGAATTCCCGTATTTTTAAAGCCAATGAGCAGATATTTGTCTCCCAGCACCTGGGCAAAATTTTCAAAAGTAATGTTTTTCAGAGGCGGAAGCAGCAGAGGCGATGTGTTCACCATATCCGCCTTTGTCTTAAACGCTGCAAACAGCGTCAGAAGAATGGGGGCCAGAACGGTCAGCACCATTCCGATACAGATGATCTGCTTCAGGATCTGCGTTGCCGTACTTTTCTTCATGACTACTTGTCTCCTTTCAGAATCAGGCCGTGGATGATCTTATTCTGCACCACATAAATCAAAACAATCAGAACCATAATCGCCACCGCCATGGTTGAAGCCAGACCGAAATTCGAGTAGGTAAACGCGGTATTGATGGTGTAAAGGGTGAAGGTGGAGGATGCATAGCCCGGGCCGCCTCCTGTCATTACAAAAGGAATATCAAATACCTGCAGAGCACCGCGAATATTATCAAAAAGGACAAAATCCACCATCAGCATAATTGACGGGATCTGGATATACTGGAACATCTGCCAGGAATTGGCTCCGTCCACCCGGGCTGCCTCCTGAACATCCTGAGGCAGAGACTGCAGGGCAGCCATAAACAGAATCACATGGTAGCCGGAAAACTTCCATACGGACACAAAGGCCAGCACAAAATTCACAATCTTTGTATCCGAAAGCCAGTTATGAATCAGGAAATCCAGATGCAGTACCTTCAGAATCTCGTCAAAGGCCCCGTTGATCGGAGAAAAAAAATATGAAAATGCGTAGGCAATGGCAACACCGTTGATAATATAGGGCATAAATACCATGGTCTTGTAGAATTTCGCTGCCCGAAGTCTGGAAGTCAGCATGACTGCAAAGGCCAGCTCCACCGGAATCATAAACAGATGGACGAAAAAGTACACGGCATTGTTGCCCAGAGATGTCCAGAGATCCTTGTTTTGAAACATGGACCTGTAATTTTCAAACCAGATAAAATTGCTGGTGGCGGAATAACCGTCCCAGTCCGTAAAGCTCATGCGAAACAGATCGATGGCCGGAACAACCACGAACCCCACCAGAAGCGCCACGGGAATCAAAAGCGACACAAGGATAAAGCGCTTTCTTTTTTTTGCCAGAGAATTCATCTTTCTGACTCCTTTCTGCCTTTTCTGTTAAAAAAGAATCCTGCTCAGAGGGCTTTTTATCCTGCAGGAAGGTCAAAGGCTTTCCTGTGGGATAACAAAGGGGCTGCCAGTTTTCAGCCCCCTGTTCTTTTCTTTTATTCAATTCCAAGCTTTTCTCTGGCTGCCGCCCACTTGGTATTCAGCTCGTCCAGCCGCGCATTCAGGTCAAAGCCATCGGTGAACATCTCCGCTCCCAGCTTTTTGTAATCAAAGGTCGTCTCATTCTGGATTGCCTGGAAATCGTCTCCGCCGCCGTCATACATAACCAGCTCCGCATCCGGCTGTGCCGCGTCTGCCTCTGCCAGAATCGGATCCTTTTCCTTGGGGAAATTTGTCATAGAGGAAGCGCTGGATACATAGTTGATATAATCCGGATACCACTCGTCACTGTAAAACCATTCGACAAAGGCCTTTGCCAGCTCCGGATGCTCACTGTGGGTGGTAACACCCATAAAGGAATCACCCTGGGCAACCACGCGGAAGGGATCCTCTTCACTGTCTCTGGCAGGCAGATAGAAGGTGCCCAGCTCCGAATAATCATCGGTACCATTGATGATATTCTGCAGTCCCCAGTCGCCCAGCGCCAGCATGCCTGCCTGTTTCTGAGCAAACAGGGCGGTCACCTGATCATTGCCCAGTCCCAGAGGATCTTTGCCGCAGACACCGGAGATAAAGAGGTCATAGACCTTGCTGTAGGCTTTGTGGATATCGGTTCCTTCAGCAAAAGGCGCATCGGTCTTTGCCATATCGTTCCAGTTTTGACCATTTCCGCTCTCCAGCGCAGGCATGAATTCCATATAGGGATAATCCGGCCATTCGTCCTTGGCGCCCAGGGCCAGAGCCATGAAATTTTCATTATCTGCACCGTAGTAGTCCTGAAGCTTCGCGGCCACTTCTTCAAACTCCGTCCAGGTTGTGGGCACTTCCACCCCTGCTTCTTCGAACATGTCTTTCCAGTAATACACATATTCATAACCGCAGGTCATGGGAATGCCGAGAATTTTTCCGTTCAGCGCGTAGCCTTCTGCCAGCGCATTGTTCTTCGCAGCTTCCGTATCGGACAGATCCAGCAGGTAGTCCTGGAATCTGGACAGGGTAAAGGGCTTGTTGAACATCACATCCGGAAGTTGGTTGGCCGATGCGCGCATTTTCATGGCATTCCAGTATTCGGAATCGTCTTTGATTTTTTCCACTTCATTATCAGCATCCGGATATTTTTCCTGGAATTTTCCAACCATATCATTGGCATCGATGAATTCCATCAGGTTGTTGTCCCAGATGGTAAATACCAGTTCTCCGCTTAAATCGGCCTCTTCTCCATGGGCAGCCATCATGCCGCACGTACCCATTGCCATCGCTGCGCACATGGTCAGCGCGAAAATTTTCTTTTTCATTTAAGAATCCCTCCGTTTTCTGTTTGATGGCTTCATTTTAACAGCCAGATTCGGAATTATCCATGAAGTAAGGTTCGATTTCTTGATGTTTTGTCAGTTCTTTATCTTTTTGTAGTCACTGGGACTGATTCCGAAGCTTTTTTTGAACATCCGGTTAAAATGCTCTACATTGTTGTAGCCCACCCGCTCGCTGATCTCATACATTTTCAGATCCGTGGTCTCCATCAGTTTTTTCGCCCTGGAAAGACGCAGGGCAGTCAGGTAATTCCGAAAATTACTGCCCGTCTCCTTCGTAAAGCGGGTGGTAAAATATTTTTCATTCAGGCCTACATAGTCTGCCACACTCTTCAGAGTCAGCTCCGGATTGGCATAATTGTCTCCGATGAACCGTTTGGCCCTAAGAATCGTATCTGCCTGCCGGTTATCCAGACGATTTTCCAGATACTCATATTCCCAGCGCAGATAATTATTCAGCCAGAGCTCCAGTTCCCTGGTTCCCGGAAGGCGGCTGATTTTTTCATAATAATTGATTTCCTCCGGGAAAACAGAGAAGAAATCCTCCTCATACTCCCGAAATTTCCGGGCCAGCAAGGCTACCAGCCGCAGACTTTCCGCCGCCGCTTCTGCCGGCTCCAGCTTCTCCAGAAGCAAAAAACACTCCTGTTTTTCCCTTTCAAAACCCTCCTCGTCCGCCTCGTACAGACAGGACAGCAGCTTCCGGTAGCGGTCTGCTGCCTCATCCAGACCTTCCAGCAGATCCCCCCGTTCCCACTCGGTAGTGATACTGGCGCATCCTCCCAGCGGTGCCAGCCCCAGCAGCCCCTCGCATTTTTCCGCAGTCTGATGAAGCTCCCCCGCTTCCTTCGGATCACACACTGCCGCCGAAACCGTCAGATTCATATAATCCCGCCATACCGCCTGCATCTGGCGGATCACGGAAAGTACCTCCTGGCGGTAGAGACTTCTGTCCGATACCTGATATAAAAACAGATAATGTCCGGGCTGAACCGCTGTCAGCTTCGCCCGCCTGGAAACCCGGGGAATCTGGTTTGCCAGCTCCAGCATGGGTTTTTCCAGCATCTCCTTCAGATCCTCCCCGAATCTGGCCGCCTGCCTTTGAAAATCATCCACCTCCAGCACTGCGGTTCCGTAAACACCGCTCTGGGGCAGGGCAACTCCCGGTTCCTCCCCTGTTTCCTGCTTTTCGTAGCCCTCCGGCACAGTAAAGGAAAAATACCGTTCGTTGACCGCCTTCAGGATCCGGCCCATACTATCCGGCGTCAGATCCGCCTTCAGAATATAATCGCAGGCCCCCAGTCGGAAAGCCTCCCGCACAAGTTCAAATTCATTATAACCGGAAAGCATCAAAGTCAGAGGCATCCGTCCCTCCTCTGTCAGCCGGCGCAGCAGCTCAATTCCACTCATTTCCGGCATTTTCACGTCAGTAACCAACAGATCCACCGGATGTTCCCGCAGATATTCCAGGGCCTGATAACCGCTCTGACAGTCCGCCGCCACCTGCATTCCATACTCCTCCCATCGAACCATAGAGCGCAGTGTCACACGCACAATAGTTTCATCATCAACAATCAGTACTTTTCTCATCCTTCTCTTCTCCCTCCAAAGCCGGCAGCCCCAGTGTTATCCTGGTATAACGCTCCGGCTCACTGTCGATCTGCACCGTGCAGGCCTCCCCGAAATTCAGCTTCAGCCTGGAGATCACATTTTCCAGGCCAATGCTGGTATTGTCATTCTGTTTTCGTTCCTTTCCCTGGAAAATCTGCCGGATTTCTTCCTCTGTCATCCCCTGTCCGTTGTCCCATACACTTAAAATCAACATATTCTCTTTCCTGGCCGCGGAAATTTTCAGAAGGCCCATTTCCTCCCCGGTAAAACCGTGAACAATGGAATTTTCCACCAGAGGCTGCAGAAGCAGCCGCGGCACCCGGCATTCCAGGGTCTCCGGCTGGATCTCATATTCCGTCTCAAACCCGTCGGAATAGCGGATTTTCATCAGATAAAGATAACTGTCCAGAACCTCCAGCTCTTCCCCAAGGGAATAAAAGCTGATGTTGCTGCGGAAGGAACAGGAGACAATCCGGATCAGTGCTTCCGCCATTTTCCGAATTCCCTCAAACTTGGACACCTGAGCCATAAAACGGATGGAATTCAGCGTATTCACCAGAAAATGTGGATTAATCTGGGACTGCAGGGCCTTAATCTCCGCCTCATGCTTTTTCTCCTGGGCTGTCTCCTTCTCCTCGATGGAGACTTTCAGGGTGCGCACCATCTGGTTAAAGGAATGGATCATTTTCCGGATTTCACTCTGCCCTGCCGGATCAATATGGACGTCCAGATTCCCCTCCTGCACCTGGCCCATTCCCT
This sequence comes from Candidatus Limivivens sp., assembly GCA_034101475.1. GTDB lineage: Bacteria > Bacillota > Clostridia > Lachnospirales > Lachnospiraceae > Limivivens. The sequence goes on along the minus strand of JAXEJQ010000028.1, from coordinate 15,809 downwards.
CCACGACCCTGTGGACCGGCGTCAGAATATTGCGCAGAAAATAGCGGGAAAACCCGTAAAACAGAAGAAACAGCACCAGAATCACCGCCAGCATCACTCCCACAATCCGGTTGAATTCCTCCGTAAGCTTTCCGGTAGGAAGAAAGCTTACCACCTTCCAGCCTGTAGCGGGCAGAACCGAAACCACATAGGTATACCGGACAGAACCCAGACCACGGTCCCCATATTTTTTTACCCGGAGGTCGTAAGTCCCAGCTTCTCTGGTATCCAGCTGTTCCAGGTACCAGGCGGCCTCGTCACCGGAAAATCCGCGATAAATCATTTCATTCTCTTTATCCAGAATCACCGTCGTGCCCACTGAGCCGGTCCGCTCATAATCCCGGATCAGATCCCCGATGCCGCTGCGGTAAAAGAGGGAAACCAGCTCCACCTTTCCGGAACGGTCCAGAAGTTCATCGGGAGCCAGGGCCGCCGCGATAATGAACTCCCATTTCCGCTGGCCGGAATAGGTCAGCGACAGCAGGCTGGTATCGTATGTCCCCACACTGACCACATTTTTCTTTTCCAGGGCCTGCTGGTACCAGGCGCTGGATTTGATCTCCTCCTCCTGAAGCTTCACTTCATCCTTGATGGAGATGACCCTTCCGCTTTTCATATAAAACTGGCTGAACAGAATATCCTGCTTGGGGGCCATGGCTGCCTGAAAGGCCGCCTCCAGCTTTTTCACGTTCCGGTTTCGCACACCGTTGTCATTACTATCCGTATCCGCTGCCAGCTCCATGTATTCTCCGTCATTGACATAGACAAAATGAGACAGCTGAATGGACGCTTCTCTGACGTCCTCCTTCAGCATTTCCAGCATGCTGCCCTGAGCACTTTGGATACTGGAAACGGAAGCTTCGCGCATGAGAACCCCCAGAATACCAATGGAAACGACAAATACCAGCAGAATGGGAATCACAATGAGCAGCAGAAAGCTTCCGTAATAAACCTTTGTCAGGGAAATATGTTTTTTATAAGCCATAATTCTCTCTCCTTTTCTGTCTCAATTATACGCATAGATCAGAGGATTTGTAAACGAAAAACCGCCCGGCATATGCCGGACGGCCTGTTTCCCTTAAGCTTCGTGCAGCGCCTCTCCATTAGTGGCGATGACACGCTTATACCAGTCAAATGATTTCTTTTTATAACGGTTCAGAGTTCCTGTCCCATCGTCATTTCGGTCTACGTAAATAAATCCATAGCGTTTTTTCAATTCCGCCGTGGAAGCGCTGACCAGATCGATGCAGCCCCAGGTGGTGTATCCCAGAACCTCCACGCCATCCTCCACAGCCTCTTCCACCTGAAGCAGGTGGTCTCTCAGATAGGAGATCCGGTAATCGTCCTCCACCGTCGGCACACCGTCCGGCCCGGTTACAAGCTGATCCACAGCTCCCAGGCCGTTTTCCACAATGAACAGCGGCTTCTGGTAACGGTCATAGAAATAATTCAGAACATAGCGCAGACCCTGGGGATCGATCTGCCAGCCCCACTCAGAAGCTTTCAGATAGGGATTGGGAACGCCGCCCAGGAGATTTCCTTTTCCAGCAGTCTGCTTCGCGGGATCTGCCGTGGCGCAGACGCTCATATAATAACTGAAGGATACAAAATCCACGGTATTTTTCAGGATTTCCTCATCCTCCGGCCCAAACTGGATTTCAATGCCGTTTTCCCGGAAATAGCGCTTCATATAGCCCGGATAGCGGCCCCGCACATGAACATCCCCGAAGAAGTCATTCAGATGGGTTTCCTTCATGGCTTCGATCACATCGTCCGGCATGGGTGTCAGCGGATAGGTGGGCATGCTCAGAATCATACAGCCTACCATGGCATCGGGCATCATTTCATGGGCGATCCTGGTGGCCAGGGCACTGGCCACCAGCTCATGGTGAACCGCCTGATACAGATCCTGTCTGGACAGCTTTGTCTTGTCTGTGTATATCCCGCCGCTCAGGAATGGCTCATGGAGAACGGAATTAATCTCATTAAAGGTCAGCCAGTATTTCACCCTGCCTTTGTAGCGGGCAAAAATCGTACGCACATAGCGCTCATAGAATCCGATCATTTTCCGGTTGACCCAACCGTCATATTCTCTGGAAAGATGAAGGGGCGTCTCGTAATGGGAAATGGTAACCAGCGGCTCAATGCCGTATTTCCGGCATTCATCAATGACATGGTCATAAAATTCCAGACCCTTTTCATTGGGCGTTTCCTCGTCGCCCATGGGGAAAATCCGGCTCCAGGCAATGGAAAAACGGAAAACCTTAAAGCCCATCTCCGCAAACAGGCGGATATCTTCCCGGTAGCGGTGATAAAAATCAATACCCACAAGCTTCATATTGTCCGGCGTGGGTTCTTCGGTTCTGGGTCCCACAATTCCGTGAGGCGTAACATCCTGGGTGGACAGTCCTTTTCCATCCTCCAGATAAGCTCCCTCACACTGGTTCGCGGCTACTGCGCCGCCCCATAAAAAATTCTTCGGAAATGTCATCAGTTGATTCCTCCTGCTTTCAGAGTCAGATAGTGATACAGAGCGCCGATCAGATTGGCGTCATTATAAAACGTACAGGTAACCACCTGCGGTTTCGGGATATAGGGACTGATCGCCTTCAGGGGATTTTTCTCCGCCAGCTCCTCCAGACTGCCGCGGGTGAGAGAAAGCAGCAGAGGCTGCTGGCTGATTCCGCCTCCCAGTGCAATGATATCCAGATCCAGGATCATATGCAGGTTGTAAATCTGTATGGCCAGATCATCTGTGAAGTTCCGCAGTCCCTGAAGAGTCTTCTCGTCCCCGGCATTGGCCCGTTCAAAAATAATCAGCCCGTTTAAGGTGTCCGGATCCTCTCCGGTGACTGCGGCCACACTCTGGGCCAGTCCCGGACTTCCTCCGGAGATTCCCCAGAAACCGGCCATCTCATACTTCCGGTTGGGATCTGCCAGCACATAGCTGTATTCTCCGGCAGTAAAATGATTTCCGCGGTATACCTTTCCGTTCAGCACAATCCCGCCTCCTACGCCGGTTCCCAGAACCACCACAGCGCCATTTTCATATCCCTTCAGGCTGCCCTTCCAGAGTTCTGCCTGGGCAGCGCTCTTCCCATCATTCTCGATGGTTACCGGAAGACTGAACCGCTCCTCCAGCTCCGGAGCCACGGCAGAACCCGCCAGATAGGCCAGATAACCCGCGGAATAGCAGTATCCCTTCCGACTGTCCAGCATTCCCGGCATACTGATGGCAATCCCGGCGATCCGCTCCCGGTATGTATCCACCACCGGATCCAGCGCCCGATAAAAGTCCTCTTTCACATGATCTTCGTAATAAGGGGTGGGAACCTTGTCCTTCTCCAGAATTTCCGCCCTCTCATTCATCAGGGCATATTTAATAAAGGTGCCCCCCGCGTCAAAAACAAGATACTGCTTCATTTGTATCACCCTCCCATATTCCCGTTTCTATTTTCGTGGGATTCCCGCCCGTCTCTCATCAATTTCTTTCTTAATCTGCGGATAGGTCTTATCCAGATCATAGAAGAACATCACCACAAGGCTGCAGAGATTACAGATAATGGGAACCACAATGAATGCAATGGTGATTGCCTGGGGAGTTCTTTTGCTCCCCCTGCTTTCTGATGCTATTTTACCGCGTCTCGCCCATTTCTCTTATCATATTTTTGTTCTTTTTATCATAATTATGTCTTATTTGGAATGGATTTCTCCCCTTTTCGTTTCAATGGCCTTTCGTTTCCCGGCTGCTGAACACCGTCCGTTTATACCGCTCCCGGTACTGCCCCGGCGTCATCCCCTTCTGCTCCCGAAAGCTCTCCCCGAAATGGCTCTGAGAAGAAAATCCCACGTAATCACTGATTTCCGAAAGAGAAGCCTCCGAATATTTCAACAGATTTTCCGCCCGCTCCACACGGACTTTGCGGATATACTCCTGAATCGTCATTTTCTCTTCCCGGGCAAAGCTTCTGGACAGATAGCTTTCACTGATGCCGATGGCCCGGGCAATCTCCGAAAGATGCATTTTCCGGAAATAGTTTTTATGGATATAATCCCGGCACTGCTCCACATAGCTGGAACGGATCCTTTCTTCCCGCGCTCCTGCCGCCATCTTTGTCAGCTCATACATACTTTTTTTCCGACATTCCAGAATCTCGGAAAGCTCTGTACAACGGTCCAGAATATTGATGTAAATATCGCTGACCCGATAGGCCTCCGCAGGTGCCGCGCCTCCTTCGATCGCTGCCCGTGTAGCCAGGGTAATGGCGCAGATCGCCAGGTTTTTATTGTGATTGAAGGCAGTGGAAGAAAGCTTCCCCGCCGCCTGAGAAAGCCTGTCCATATATTCCTCCACTTCCTGAAGCTTCCCGTCCCGGACACAGGCCAGTGTCCGCTGTTCCTCCAGATAGGTGTGGTGGGAGAATTCCTCATAGGTATCCTGGATCACCCGGCTGGTCTTCTCACGCTCCAGATTTTTCAGATCAGCAGGTGTCAGGCCGTTTGCCTTGATCAGCTCGCTGTCGCTCCAGGCTTGTCCCGGATCCAGAAGGCTGACCGCGGCCGTCAGCGCCAGAATCCGTTCAAAAGAAAGACGGGACGGATGCCTCTCCTGCGCCGCAGCTATCTGATACCTTTTATAAAAGCGATGAATCTCCACATAGGAAAGCTCCGTGGGGCACATAGGGCCCCAGAACAGATACTCCTCTCCCTCTGCGCTGTTCTTCTGACAGCCAAAGTAAACCCCCTGGCTGTCCCGGTACAGAACCGGAGGCTCCTGTCTCCCGGCACGTTCCATAAGCTCCTGCCGCAGCTTAGGACAGGACAGAAGGGGATTATCCGGAAAAATCCCCTTTTCTTCGGAAATCCTTTCTTCTTCGCCTTCCCGCCATTCAAACAGATCCACCCCCGTCAGGATCCGCATTCTGGAATAGATATCTGCCACTTCTCACACCCTCTTTCCTTCCGTCATTACAAGAGCCAGGGGACAAATAGACAGAAAAATCCGTGCCAACATGGATATTCCTGTCTATGAATCCCGCAAAACATAAGCAAGCAGCCATTTTTCGCAGAAACATGAGCGAATCGCGAATGTTTTCGTCGATTCCGGAAGCGCGCAGCATGGAAAAATCGACGGCAGGCTCATTTGCCGGCAGCTCATTATAAAATAAGGAGCCACAATCCGGCTCCTGCCTGTGTCTCCTTATCTTTCGCTTCCGTTCTGTCTGTGCGGTATATTCCTTCTTCCTCTTCCGGAATCCTCCGCGCATCTCTGTGCCGGATCATCTATTCGTTCATTTTCGCCAGCTTTGCCGCCTGGTCGGCTGCAATCAGGCTGTCAATAATCTCATCCAGATCGCCGTTCATCACATTGTCGATCTTATACAGAGTCAGCTTAATCCGGTGCTCCGTCACGCGGCCCTGGGGAAAGTTGTAGGTTCGGATCTTCTCCGAACGGTCCCCGGTACCAATCTGGCTTTTGCGCTCCTCCGCCTCCGCATCGTGCTGCTTTGCCAGCTCCATCTCATACAGACGGGAGCGCAGAATTTTCAGCGCTTTATCCTTATTCTTAAGCTGTGACTTCTCATCCTGGCAGGAAATCACGATTCCGGTGGGAATATGGGTCAGACGCACCGCAGAGTCTGTGGTGTTTACGCACTGACCGCCGTTTCCGGAAGCCCGGAACACATCGAATTTACAATCATTCAGATCCAGATGGAAGTCAATCTCCTCGGCCTCCGGCATAATCGCCACGGTGATGGTGGAGGTGTGAATCCGTCCGCCGGACTCCGTTTCCGGCACACGCTGTACCCGGTGAACACCACTCTCATACTTCAGCCTGGAATAAGCGCCCTGGCCGGTGATCATAAAGGTGACCTCCTTGAAGCCGCCGATGCCGTTCTCATTCAGGCTCATCATCTCCGTACGCCAACGGCGGGTTTCGGCGTATTTCACATACATCCGGTAAACCTCGGCCGCGAACAGGGCTGCCTCGTCTCCGCCTGCCCCTGCACGGATCTCCACAATAACGTTTTTATCGTCATTGGGATCCTTTGGCAGAAGCAGAATTTTCAATTCATGCTCCAGCTCCTCGATCCGGTCCTTGGCCTCATTCAATTCTTCCTTGAGCATTTCCCGCATCTCCTCGTCGGATTCCTCACTCAGCATGGAAACGCTGTCCTCCACGGTCTGCCTGCAGCCTTTATACTCCTTATAGGCGTCCACCAGGGGCTGCAGATCGCTCTGCTCCTTCATCAGCTTCTGGAAACGCCCCTGGTCATTGACTACCGAAGGTTCATTCAATTCGCTCATAATCTCTTCGAACCGGATTACCAGATCTTCCAGTCTATCAAACATCTTTCTTTCCTCCTGCTGTTGGGCGTTCTCCTGCCGCCACGCGGTCCCGGCCCGCCAGATCCTTTTTTACTGATACATTACAAAAGCCTGCTTGCTTCAGCAGGTTTTTCACATCTTCTCCCTGATCGGCGCCGATCTCCAGAAGCAGGTGTCCCCCGGGCTTTAAATAATTCCGGCTCTCAGCCGCCAGACGCCGGTAAAAATACAGGCCATCCTCCCGTCCGTCCAATGCCAGCCTGGGCTCATAAAGCCGCACCTCCTCCATCAGCGTTTCAATGGTCTGTGTGGGAATATAGGGCGGGTTGGACACAATCACATCATAGGTTCCCTCCACTGCTTCAAACAGATCTCCCCGGAAAAACCGCACCCCGGTCTGCTGCCTTCTGTCATTTTCCCGGGCAGTCTCCAGAGCTTCCTCCGACAGGTCCGACGCCGAGGCGGCAATGCCTTCTTTCAGCTTCGCCAGACTGATGATAATGCACCCGGAACCGGTGCAGACATCCAGCACCTCCATCCCGGGACGCAGAATCCGCAGGGACTCCTCCACCAGGGTCTCGGTGTCCTGTCTGGGAATCAGTACCTGTTCATTTACCAGAAAGGGAATCCCCATGAACTCCTGCTCACCGGTCAGATGCTGCAGCGGAATACGTCTGCCACGCTGCTCCAGCAGCTCCTGATAAGCTGTCAGGCGTTCCTTCGGAATCTCCTCGGACTCATGGAGAAAATACCAGGTGCGGTCTGCCCGTTTCTCTCCGGCGCTTTTCAGCGTATATTCCAGCAGGTACCAGGCGTCTGTCCCGGCGTCCGGTACCTGCTTTTCTTCCAACAGGGCTTCCCCCTGTTTCAAAGCCTGCCGATAGGTCATATGGCCGCACCGGCTGCTTTCGTCTCTTCGGAAGCAGAAGCGGCTGTTTTTTTCTGCATTTCCTCCTCCGGATAAGTCTTCCCGAAATTCTCGGTCAGATAAGCCTTCCAGTCAAAAACGGCCTCCACCGCCGCAATGGCCACTTCCACCATATCCGGTGTGGGCTCCTTGGTGGTCAGGTGCTGCATCCCCATGCCCGGCTTGCTCAGAAGATTGACGAATTTATTGTCACTGTTTCCTGCCAGACGGATGAACTCATAGGACACGCCGGCAATCACCGGAATCAGCAGCAGTCTGCTGATAATCCTCCATACCGGGGATTCTACCCGGATAAACAGGAAGAAAATAACACTGATCACCATAACGATCAGCATAAAGCTGGTTCCGCAGCGTTTGTGCTCCTTGGAGCTTTTCATGACGTTCTCCACCGTCAGGTCCAGACCATGCTCAATGCAGTTGATACATTTGTGTTCCGCCCCATGGTACATGAAGACCCGCTGAATATCCTTCATTCTGGAAATCAGAATAATATAGCCCATAAAGATCAGAATACGGATCACGCCCTCTGCCAGAGTGATCAGTGTAGTGGAATCCGTCACCTTCCGCAGCAGAATGGATATAAAATAAGGCAGCATTATGAAAATCGCCACGGACATCACAATGGAAAACGCCACGGTAAGACCCAGCAGCAGATCATTGGTCTTCCCATTGGTGGCCTTGTCCAGGGCCTTTTCCACCTTTCCGGGCTCCTCTTCCTCCGCATCCTCCAGAGCGAAGTTCGCGGACCAGGTCAGACAGGACATTCCCAGAACCAGTGAATCCACAAAATTAAAAACACCCCGGACAATGGGAAGGGAAAAAAACGTTTTATGCTTTTTGATAAAGTTGCTGTAGGTACTGACCTTGACCTCAATCTCTTTATCCGGCTTGCGGACAGCTACGGCATAATCGTCGCCGCTTTTCATCATGATGCCTTCCATAACGGCCTGCCCGCCGATATTCGATGATTTCATTTTTTCATCTCCTCTTTCAATAACGGTATCGAACTGTATCGCGTCTGCTGCAAAGCAAACAGAATTTTCTTTAGTATACCAGAAGAAAACGCCTCTTGCAAGTATAGCAAAACAGGTTGAGGTCTTTCAACCTCAACCTGTCAATCACAGACTTATTTGTTTCCACCAAGACCATATTTCTTGTTGAATTTATCAATACGTCCACGAGCCTGAGCAGCCTTCTGCTGTCCAGTGTAGAATGAATGGCATTTGGAACAAATTTCTACATGGATATCTTTCTTTGTAGAACCGGTTACGAATGTATTTCCGCAGTTGCAGGTAACCGTTGCCTGATGATACGCCGGATGGATTCCTTCTTTCATGATTTTCACCTCTTCTTCCTTCGCTTCTAAAACAGCTATTGAATTATAGCACGGATATCAGGAAAAAGCAACTGTTTTTTCTCCGATTTTACACCTGTGCTACCGGGAAAACAGACCAGTGAACCAAAAGGTTATTTTGTGTGGGTTATACTAGCAGGTGGCTCCGCCTGTGACATTCTTATTTAAGACAGCAGATTTATCCATCTGCATGTTCAGCAGCTTGTCCTCCACATAGTCAAAGCCGAGTCTCTGGATGGTATCCGCAAAACGCTCACCGGACACTCCCTCATCCCGGAAGAGCAGGATTGCCTTTTCCACCATATCCAGCACTTCCTCTTCAGAGGTGAAAATCCGGTTCAGAGGTCTTCCGTTGGCAGTCTTCTTTCCCCAGCGTCCTCCAATATAGATCTTATAGCCCTCCTGATATTCCTCCAGTGCGCCGAAGGGACATTTTCCGCGGCAGCGGCCGCAGTTATTGCAGGCTTCCGGATCAATCTGAATTTTTCCGTCCACCACATTCGCCACATGAACCGGACAGTTGGCCTCAACCTGACACTTTTTGCAGCCCCGGCATTTGGTATAATCCACCATGGGAACTCTCTGACCAATGATGCCCAGATCATTCAGATCCGGCTTCACGCAGTTGTTGGGACAGCCGCCTACCGCGATTTTAAATTTGTGAGGCAGTGTCACGCCGTGATAACCCAGATAGAACCGTTCGTGAAGCTTTTCAGACAGACCATAGGAATCCAAAAGTCCATACTGGCAGGTTGTTCCCTTACAGGAAACCACCGGGCGTACCAGGCTTCCGGTACCGCCGGTTTCAAGTCCGCGGTCCTTCAGAAACGCAATGGCAGCCGGAATATCATCGTAATGAACGCCCTGAATTTCCAGCGTCAGACGGGTGGTCATCGTAACCTCGCCGGTGCCGAATTTTTCTGCAGCTTCCGCAATGGACCGGTGCTCTTCCGTGGTAATCTTGCCGTTCCGTGTAATAACACGGATATTGAAAACATCCGGATAACGCTTATCCTGGAGGCATCCCAGTCCCTTGACGCGCCTGATCTCCGCAGGCGGCAGCTTTCCGCCCTCAAAGACAACCTTTACCTTATTGACAAAAGCTCCGCCTTCCAGGACACGGGTATTGGTATAACCGAAGGCTTTCAGCCGATTCTGAAGGAAATAACCGCGTTTTCCTTTCGCGCAGACCAGCAGAAGCCGGTCATCCAGACCAAGCCCCTCCACAGGTCCGTTCACTGCAGCCAGATTCACCCAGACAGCTCCCGGAATCTTCGCTTCCGGCTGAACATCGATCACCTTATATCCTTTGGCTGCTCCAGCAGCATACTCGGCCGGCGTGAAGGTCTCAAAGCTGCCGGAGAGTTTATTTTCCAGAATGTAGCAGGCCTGAACAAAGGGATGGATAGCCGTGGAAAACGGAGGCGCATACGCAAAATCCATCGTATCAAAATCTTCCGCCGCTGCCTGCATGGAAATGCCTGTTACAGCAATGTCCACCATCTTATCCACAGCCCCGGCGCCAACCACCTGAATGCCCAGCAGCCGGTGGCTTTCACGGTCCGCAATCAGTTTCGTCACAAAGCTGGAGGCCCCCGGATAGTAATGAGCTTTGTCATCTGTCACACAGGTAATGCTGACCGGATCGAAACCTGCTTCCTTCGCCTGAACTTCCGTCAGGCCCGTACGGCCCGCATTCAGATCCTCCGCCAGACGGACAACACCCGTTCCAAGGCAGCCGCCGTAAGGAGCATTTTCACCGGACAGGTTCTTGGCAAGGCACCGCCCGGTAATGTTTGCCGTGGAACCCATGGCCGACCACTGTGCCTTTCCCGTAATCCGATTCTGTACCTGCGCACAGTCGCCCACCGCATAGATATCCGGAAGACTGGTTCTCTGATGATCATCCACCACAATCGTACCCTTATTCATCTCCAGCCCGGAATCCATCAGGAACCGGGTGGCCGGACGTACCCCAATGGCCAGAACCACCAGATCTCCCTGCACCGTACCCACACTGGTACGGATACCGGATGTACGGCCGCTGCCCAGAATCTCTTCCAGCGCGGCTCCGGTCAGAATCCGCATTCCCATCTCCTGCAGTCTGCGGCGGATGTAATCCGCCATTTCCACATCAAACAGATTCGGCATGATCTGATCAGCCATATCCGCCACGGTTACCTTCAGTCCGCGGGCCATGAGATTTTCCGCAATCTCCAGGCCAATGAAGCCGCCGCCCACTACCACCGCGCTTCGGCAGTGATTCTGCTCCACATAGCTGCGCAGTCCCCTGGCATCATCCGGGGTTCGCATGGGAAATACTCCCTCCAGATCCGTGCCGGCCACATTGGGAATAAAAGGCTCTGCGCCGGTGGCAAGAATCAGGCTGTCATAACACTCCTGGATTTCCTTTCCGCTCTTTGTCTCCCGAAACGTAACCGTCTTCGTTTCCGCGTTCACAGCAATGGCTTCCATACCCGTCCGCACGCTCACACCGGTAAGAGCAGAAAACTTCGCAGGCGTATTGACAATCAGATCCTCATCAGATTCAATGCTTCCGCCCACATAATAGGGCAGTCCGCAGCCTGCGTAGGAAATCTCCTCTGCTTTCGTGAAAACAGTTACCTGGGCAGAACGGTTCTGCCTTTTAAATTTTGCTGCTGCTTTTGTACCGGCGGCGACACCGCCAATGACCATAACCTTCATCTTTCTCTTCTCCTTTGTGTTCCTGATACTTTGTTTTATGGTTCCGGTTTTCTGCGTTTTGATTCTCCTGTTCCGGAGTTCCGTTTTTTGTTTCTTCCTTCTTGATCTTATCACCTGTTTCTGATAAAATCAATTTATCATTTATTATTACATAATAATTTTTTCTTATCATAAAATCCCTGGAGGAAGCCCATGCTTGACTATCGGATGAATACCTTTCTGACCCTTTGCGATACCATGAATTATCGGGAAACAGCCGCACAGCTGCACATTACCCAGCCTGCCGTGACCCAGCACATCCAGTTTCTGGAGCGAGAGTACCAGTGTCGTCTGTTCCTCTATGAAAACCGGCGTCTGTTCAAAACGGAGGCTGCCGCCGTACTGGAGCAGTACGCCCGTGCCATGCGCTATAACGATCAGACCGTCCGTCAGGCACTCCAGGGCAGTATTGCCATGGATCTGAAGATCGGTGCCACCAAAACCATCGGCGATTATGTCATCCGCGACCAGATCATCCGATACCTCAGCAGGAAAGAAAATGCGCTTACCCTGATCGTAGATAATACCGAGCATCTGCTGAAGCTTCTGGATGAAAATCAACTGGATTTCGCAATCGTGGAGGGCTTTTTCAACAAAGATCATTTTGACAGCCGCTGTCTCCGCAGAGAACCCTTCGTCGGCATCTGCCGCAAAGGACATCCCTTCTCCGGAAGAGAAATCTCCATCTCCGAGCTTCTGGAAGAAACCATTATCCACCGGGAGGAGGGCTCCGGCACCCGCGCGATATTAGAGCAGGAGCTTCATGGCTATAATGAATCTCTGAATCAGTTCCGCCGTCAGATCTGCATCTCCAGCTTCAAAATGATCCTGGAACTGGTGAAAACCGGCCTGGGGGTTTCCTTTGTTTATAATGTCCTGGCCGACAGTGATCCGGAACTGGACAAATTCAGCATCCGAAACGAAACCATTGTCCGGGAATTCAATCTGGTCTGGCTGAAGCATGCCCATGTACAGGAAAAAACCGAAGCTTTCTTTTCCTGATTCCTTCTCCGCAGGCAAAAAAATACTCCTTTTCGATAAGAAGCATCCTCCCGGGAGTTCTTATCAAAAAGGAGTCGTTTTTTTACTGCACGCTGCAGGGAACAGCAATTTCTCCGGTGCTGAAGATCGGCGTTCCATACTCGGACGTCGCTCCCACCGAAATGTTCAGGCTCAGGGATTCAATCTGAGAAATCTCATTTGCTTCCACAAAGCTGGCTGTTACACAATTGCTGACATAGGTTTTCCCTGGCAGTACATAATCCCAGCCATAGTACGCATAATTGTCTTCGTCCAGCATTCCGTTAATCTTTACTTCATCCAGGTGCAGTCCCTGTCCTTCTGCGGAATCATTGCGGATGGCATAGATAATCTGATTGGCCAGGCCAATCTCTCCCTCCACATATTTTGCATAGACGGTAAAGCCGTTTCCGCTGTAAATCTCCTGCATCTTTTCATCCATCTCCGTATCCATGCTGTCATATTCGGAGGTATGGATGACAGACGGCTTCAGTTCCGCAATCGGTTCATAGGAATCCGCCGTAATATAAAACTGCAGTTCAATTTCTCCCACATTCTCAATTCCGATGTTCTCCAGAAAACCGTTGTCAAAATAGAAGGTATCTTCCACAGTCTGTCCTGCCGGAACATCAATCACACAGCCGCCGACAGCCTGATAACCGTTCACATAAATATAATCACTTCCGAACCATCCGTCCTGAAGATCCCCAAGGTAAATTTTCGCATCGGTTTCCGTACTGTTTGTGATCTCCAGATTAACCAGATGACGCATCGTAAATTCATCCCTGGTAACTCCGGTCGCCTTGATTACAAAGCCGTCCGCCTCATAGATGGTCTGCTCTTCAATGCTGTATCCGGTTCTTTCCAGATCCGCCTGATCCTTCTTTTCAGCAGCTGCTTCCGCCACTGCTTCCGCATCGCCTTCCTGGGTGTAAACATAATCCGCATAATCCACACGGGTATACTGCCCGTTTTCCTCCAGCTTCCGGATCTGTGTCGGTAAAAAGATCTCCTGGAAATCTGTTTCTTCCTTCAATTCTGCCGATTCAACCATAATGAACCCAATCGCTCTGGTCCCCGGCAGCGCTTCCAGATTGATATAACCATAATCCGCCTCTTCTCCGTTAAAAAGCGTGATGCTGTCATAATTCTCGATCACCTGCACAATCTGATCACTGCGATTCTCCAATACCAGGTCAATATACACGGATCCGTTCTCGTCTGCTTCTCCGGCATGAACCCGGTAATTCTCCACATCAATCAGACAGATTTCTCCGTTATCATAAAAGATTGAACCCTCCGGATGATTCCAGGTATCTTCCCATTTCGAATCCGGAATTTCTACCTCCACAAATTCACCTGGAAGGGCAAAGACAAGATCCGGATATTGATAATTTTCATCCTGCAGCTGATAGGTTCCGTCAAAAGGAATATCCTTGGAAACAGCTGACACGCCTGCGGATACCTGCAGCTTCTGGATATCCGCATAGCCGAAATAATCCTGAATGTCCATCAGATCCGAGAAAGACAACGGAATATTCCTGCTGTCGGTGGTGCCTGCCTGCACATAAATTCCATTAAAATACTCATCAAATTCTTCCCGGCTTTCCGCGAACTGCATCGCAAAATCCAGATCCCAGAGAAATTCGTAGCCCTCATCCAGATTCAGTGTCACATCATTGACGGCCAGATTGGCAATGGAAACAAAAACATTGTAGTCCGAATCATTCTGCACCCGGAGCTCCACGCCCTGTCCGTCCTCGGAAAGCGCTGCGGCTACGGCCACGGAATGATCATTATAAATCAGTGTTCCATCCAGATTCACCGTCTCAATGGGACCTCCGGGGATCGCATCTTCCCAGTTCTCTCCGTCCCCTTCTTCGGACACCTGCTCTTCGACAGCTTCTGCCGCTTCTGTTTCTGCCGTTTCTGTCTCCACCGCTTCGGATGCTTCTGTCTCTGCCGTTTCTGTCTCTGCCGTTTCTATCTCTGCGCTGTTTTCAGCCAGACCCATACTTTCCAGCAGCGCATCATCAATCTCTCCGCTGGGTTCCAGCTGATTTGCCGTCTGATAAGCCTGCAGAGCCGATGTGGTTTTGCTTCCTGCAATTCCATCTGCTGTTCCGCATTCAAAGCCTGCTTCATTCAGCTTTTCCTGCACCTTTTTTACTGTTTCCGCATCATTGTAAACCTGTGCATATGCAGTGGTACCTGTCACTGCAAGTAATCCTGCCAAAAGGCATGCGCTAAATTTTTTCCTGTTCATTTTTTCTCCTTTTCTTCTCGACACTTTCTTCTCGATTAACTCTGTTTCTTTTTTCCTTAATATCAGGCTTTCTGTTTTCTCCTTTTTTCTTCGTCGCCCCCATCTCATCAGCAAAATCATCCTGCTTTTTGGGAACTTATCACACTTTTTCCCTTAAGTCAATAAAGGAAACTCAGGAAGCTGCTGCATTTCCAGCCCATTCAGACTGTTCCTTTTTTGCTTTTCTTTTTTGCTTTTCTTTTTTGCTTTTCTTTTTTGCTTTTCTTTTTTGCTTTTGTGTTTTACTTTTTCCTGATTGTCGCCTTTGCATTTAAACCAGCCGTCTTCAAAAGCCTGGACAGCTTGGAATACTGAGCCTTCGGCACCGTCACTACCGTGTTTTTCAGTGTTCCGGAGAATGCATTCTTTCCAATAGAAGTGATGGTTTTGGGCAGCACAAAGCTCTTGGCCTTACTGCAGTTTTTGAATGCGCTGGCTCCGATGCTGGTCACACGGAACGTGGTCTTGCCAATCTTCACACTTTCCGGAACGGTATATTTCGCCAGACTCTTGCTGGAAACGCCTGTCACCTGGACGGTTCCATTCTTCTTATCCGATTTCGTAACCTTATACTTCAGGCCGTCCACAGTGGCCGTATAGCCCTTCCTGGGAACCTCCGGCGTCCAGACTGCTTTTACCGTCAGGTTCTTCGTCACCTTCCTGAAGGTCGTGCTCCAGCTCAGCACATAACCTTTTTTGGTCAGCTTAGGCGCTGTGGCTGCCTTTCCATTGGTCACATACTGGGTCTTGGCCGTCTTGCTGCCGTTCTTAAATGTAACCGTCCAGATCCTGGTCCCGGAGGGATCCTGCACCTTCATGGAAGAACCAAAGCCCGTGGTGCTGGTCAGCAGCTTCTTGTAAGCAGACAGCCTGCTCTTTGGAACTACGATCACTGCTTTGGAAGAGATTCCCTTGATGGCATTCTTTCCGATGGTTTTGATGGCTGTTCCCTTGACTGTGATCTTCGCCAGCTTCTTGTCGCCGCTGAAGGCTCCGGCCCCGATCTTGGTGATATTCTTTCCAATGGTTACTTTTGTCAGTTTTGTCATGCCCTTGAACGCATTGGAACCGATGGCATTCACCGTCAG
>JAXEJQ010000027.1:0-3327 GCA_034101475.1 Candidatus Limivivens sp. | reverse complement strand
TAGAGCGCATAGTTGTAAAGCCGGATTCGCTTGACTTCGAATTTAAGAATGGCGAGAAGATAAAAATCACAATCTAATCTCAGGCAAACTATATACCACAAAATATGAGCGGCCAGCAATGACCGCTCTTTTTCTTGCTTTTTACTACTCATAAGCCTCATGAAATTCCAGATTTTATAAAATTGGTGCAGTTATGAAAAGCCGTGTGGCTTATGTTTATTTGCCACAGTTTCAAAAAAGCCGTGAGCTTATGCTTGCAATGCACCAATTCTATCAAACAAAGACCAGCAAAATTGGTGCAAACTGATACTAAATTTGTAACCGTGATTAGAAAAGCACTCGTTTTCTAAGCCTGCGCTCATGCTCTTTTCATCAAAATTGGTGCAGATATAAAGAAAAACCCCCGAGAAATCGGGAGTTTTTCTCACGCCATTTTGTATCAAAAGTGACGTCTAAACCTGGGCTGACGGACTGAGAAAAAATGACGCTGAAGATTATCCGATGCTAAAAATAAGAGAGGGAGTGGATATTGCAGTTCCGGCAGGCAGTCGGTTCTATTTGCAGGGGAAAGTCTGTAATTCAGCCGGAATGAAAACTCAATGTATCTGGAGCCGATATCCGGAGGCTGATTCATCAGATAAAAATATTTTTATGAGACAGAAAGAGGGAACGGCAGAAATCAGAATTCCGGAAGCCGCACATTCGGGAGAAACCTATCATTTCCTTTGTACGGCAATAAAAGGTACAGAAATTCCGATAAAAACATATACAAGGGTTGTAGTCACCATTTTATGATGAAAAGAGAAGCAGAGCAAGGATATGCCTGCTTTTCTCTGTTTATGAAAAGTTTAGAAAACTTTGCCTTTGTTTAGGTGAAAACCTTGAATGTGTGTGCTATAATGTTCACGTAAGATTGCGAAGGACAGAATGAGACACAATGCAAAAAGGAGCCAACAGGCAGATGAAGCTTAAAACAAGATTGATTATTACCTTTTTAGTGATTCTCTGTGTGCCCCTTCTGCTGATAGAAATTGCGCTGTATGGATTTATGCAGTTTCAGATCAGGTCTATAGAAACAAAGTTCGGGATTACGAATGTAACGTATGATACACTTTCCAATTCGATTCAGATTGTCAATAGTATGACCTCCTCTTCTTTTGAAGAGATGCAGGAAGATGCGGATGTGATGCCGGAACAGTTCCTGGATTCCATTTACCAGGATTCACTTAACGAGCGGTTAAAGGAGCAGAATTCCTACCTGATCGTACGGTATGAGGGACAGATGGTTTACTGCGGATCGGACCGGAATGTGACCAGGCTCTTCCGGGAGCTTCCGGAGTATGGCAGCAGCCAGGAAAAGGCAGATCGGGGAACTTATATCGGGAAGGATGTCCAGGCCTTTGTCAAGCAGGTGGATCTGGAGTTTCAGGATGGGACCACAGGCAGTGCGTTTATTATTACCGGAATTGAAGGAGTACTGCCCCAGCTGAAAGCCATGAGCAGGAGTATGCTGATTGCAATGGTTCTGATTCTGGTTATTACAGGAGGGCTCCTGAGTGCGTGGATTTACCGCGGGATCAGTGCGCCGATGAAAAAGCTGAAGGAAGCCACCCAGCATATCAAGGAAGGGAATCTGGATTTTGTAATTGAAGCGGACGGAGATGACGAGTTCAGCGATCTGTGCCGGGATTTTGAGGAAATGCGTCAGCGCCTGGTGGAATCAGCGGAGGAAAAGGTGAGCTATGATAAGGAAAATAAGGAACTGATCAGCAATATTTCTCATGACCTGAAAACACCCATTACGGCCATTAAGGGTTATGTGGAAGGGATTATGGACGGTGTGGCGGACACGCCGGAAAAGATGGACAAATACATCCGCACCATTTACAATAAGGCTAACGACATGGACCGTCTGATCAATGAACTGACCTTTTATTCCAAGATCGATACGAACCGCATTCCCTATACCTTCAACAAGATCAATGTGGCGGATTATTTTGAAGACTGTATCGAAGAAGTGGGGCTGGACCTGGAGGCGAAGGGGATCGATCTCTCCTATATTAATTATGCGGACAGGGATACGCTGGTGATTGCAGATGCAGAGCAGCTTAAGCGCGTGATCAACAACATTATCAGCAATTCCGTGAAATATATGGACAAGCCCAAAGGCTTCATCCATATCCGGGTGAAGGATGTGGGAGATTTTATCCAGGTGGAGATTGAGGACAACGGCAAAGGCATCGGAGCCAAAGAGCTGCCGAACATTTTCGACCGTTTTTACCGCACAGACGCATCCAGGAATTCTGCCCAGGGTGGAAGCGGGATCGGTCTTTCCATTGTGCGCAAAATCATTGAGGATCACGGCGGAAAGATCTGGGCCAGCAGCAAGCTGGGCGTCGGTACAGTCATGTACTTTGTATTAAGAAAATATCAGGAGGTACCTGTTTCATGAGCAGAATACTTATTATCGAGGATGAAGAGAGCATTGCGGATTTAGAGAAGGACTATCTGGAGCTGAGCGGATTTGATGTGGAGATCGAAAACCGGGGAGATGTGGGACTGAAACGTGCCTTGGGAGAAGAATTTGATCTGTTTATTCTGGATCTGATGCTTCCGGAGATCGATGGCTTTGAGATCTGCAAGGAAATCCGGAATCATAAGAATACACCTGTGATCATGGTTTCTGCGAAAAAGGATGATATCGACAAAATCAGAGGACTGGGCCTGGGAGCCGATGATTATATGACCAAGCCCTTCAGCCCCAGCGAGCTGGTGGCCAGAGTTAAGGCCCATATGGCCCGGTATGACCGCCTGGTGGGCTTTTCCACGTCGAAGAATGATGTGATTGAGATCCGCGGGATCAAGATCGATAAAACAGCCAGACGTGTCTGGGTAAATGGTGAAGAGAAGAATTTTACCACCAAGGAGTTTGACCTTCTGACGTTTCTGGCGGAGAACCCGAATCATGTTTTCACCAAGGAGGAGCTGTTCCGGGAGATCTGGGATATGGAATCCATCGGAGATATTGCCACGGTGACGGTGCATATCAAGAAGATTCGGGAAAAAATCGAATTCAATACGGCCAAGCCACAGTATATCGAGACGATCTGGGGCGTGGGGTACCGCTTTAAAGTGTAATTCGTAAATCAAAAAGCCATTTTTCCTTGTATTTAAGCCATTCTTTAACCTTTAAAGAGTGGCTTTTTTCTTTAAAAACTACCAAAAAAACTACCAAAATCGAAAAATATGTCGCGAACGCGTCAGGATGGAGGAAAAGTAGCTTTATGAAGAAAGAATTGTACAAGGAGACCGGATACCCGGGAATTA
>JAXEJQ010000026.1:0-12282 GCA_034101475.1 Candidatus Limivivens sp. | reverse complement strand
CATTGTATTTTTCTGCCATAAACGGTATAGTATACATAGCAGGTAAACGCAGCCGTCCGGACAGGTCCGCGCTGCGAATAAGCACATGATGGAGGTCAGTTATGGCAGTATTAGAGAATTTGAAACCGTCCCGTGTATTTCATTACTTTGAGGAACTCTGCAGGATTCCCCACGGGTCTTACAATACAAAAGAAATCAGTGATTATCTGGCAGCTTTCGCCAGAGAGCACGGCCTGAGATGCCGGCAGGATGAGTTCAACAATGTGATTATCTGGAAGGATGCGTCTCCGGGGTATGAGAACGCGCCGGTGGTGATCCTTCAGGGACATTGCGATATGGTTTGCGAAAAGAAACCGGGTTCTGCCCATGATTTTACCAGGGATCCTCTGGAGCTGATGATCGAAGGAGATTATGTGACGGCAAAGGATACCACCCTTGGCGGGGATGACGGCATTGCGGTGGCCTATGCCCTGGCGATTCTGGAGGATAACAGCCTGAAGCACCCGGCCCTGGAGGTGATTATCACCACCGATGAGGAGGTCGGCCTTCTGGGAGCGAAGAACCTGGATATGTCCGATCTGAAGGGACAGCTTCTGATTAATATGGACTCCGAAGAGGAAGGCTATCTCTGTGTGGGCTGCGCAGGCGGCATGACAGCGAAATGTGAGCTGGAAGTGAAGTATCTTCCTGTGAAGGGAACGAAGCTTCAGATTACCATTGACGGGCTGGTTGGAGGCCATTCCGGCGCGGAGATTGACAAAAACCGGGCAAATTCCAACAAGCTTATGGGACGTTTCCTGTATGAGCTGGACCAGAAGACGGAATATATGCTGGCCGGACTGGAAGGCGGCACCAAGGACAATGCCATTACCAGAAGTACCACGGCTGTGATTGTGGTGGAAGCAGAGCGGGAGGCAGAGGTTCGGGAGACGGCTGCCGCTCTGGAAAAGAACCTGAGAAAGGAATACAGCGGCTCAGATGAGGGGATCACCATTCACTGCAGGAATCTGGGTGAGGGTGAAGCAGAGGTGCTGCATCCGGTAAGCCGGGAAAAGGTGCTGTTTCTGCTGAATTTTGCGCCCTGGGGCGTTCAGAAAATGAGCGGAGATATTGCCGGTTTGGTGGAAACCTCCGCAAATCCGGGTGTCATGAAGCTCGATCCGGAGGAATTTGTGCTGACCGTCAGTGTCAGAAGCTCTGTGGGAAGCGCCAAAAACGCAGTGATTGATAAGGTTCAGTATCTGACGGAATTTCTGGGAGGCACCTGTACTCTGGAGGGTGATTATCCGGCCTGGGAATATCGGAAGGAATCTGTCCTCAGAGAGATTATGAAGGATACGTATGCAGAGATGTTCGGAAAAGAACCGGTGGTGAATGCGATTCATGCCGGACTGGAGTGCGGTCTTTTCTATGAGAAGATGCCGGGTCTGGACTGTGTTTCCTTCGGACCGGAGATGAAGGACATCCACACGACAGAAGAAATGCTCTCCATTTCCTCCGTGGAGCGGATGTGGCGTTATCTTCTGAACGTATTGGAACATATTAAATAGGTAGAAACTCATGAAAATCACGTTTATTTATCACAGCAGCTTCCTGGTGGAAACCGAGAAGCTGCAGATGTTATTTGATTATTTCCAGGGAGATTTAAGTGCTGTTTCCCCTGACAAACCACTTTATGTCTTTGCCAGCCATCGGCATGAGGATCATTTTTCACCGGTTATTTTCGAACTGGCTGAAAAATATCCGGAGGTTCATTATGTTCTGTCCTATGACATCTGGAAAAAACGGGTTCCGGAGAAGCTGCGTGACCGGACTGTTTTCCTGAAGCCTCATGTCCGGGAAAGGGTGGGTGCGCTGGAGGTCGAAACGCTGAAATCCACCGATGAGGGAGTTGCTTTTCTGATTCAGGATGGAGCGCATACCATTTATCATGCAGGGGATCTGAATGACTGGACCTGGGATGGAGAGCCGGAGACGGATAACGAGGCCATGAGCCGGAATTACCGAAAGGAAATGGATCTGCTGAAGGGAAGGCATATCGATGTGGCCTTCGTGGTTCTGGACGGAAGACAGGAACAGTATTACCGCCGTGGAATTGATTATTTCACGGAACAGGTGGGAGCCGACCAGGTCTGTCCTATGCATTACTGGGGAGATCCGCAGGTTGTGGAGCGATATCGGAAGGGATATTGAAAGAT
The DNA here is from genome assembly GCA_034101475.1 of Candidatus Limivivens sp. GTDB lineage: Bacteria > Bacillota > Clostridia > Lachnospirales > Lachnospiraceae > Limivivens. The sequence goes on along the minus strand of JAXEJQ010000026.1, from coordinate 10,084 downwards.
GCTGTGACACAGTGCCGCAGCTGATTGTGACAGAAGTGCGGGTGTGACCGAAAATCAGGAAAATAAGTCACATAAAGCCCGAAAAAAGGGAAAAATTTTTTTACGGTGTGACTTTTATGTGACTCTTGTGTTGTAAAATAATGGCATACACTGGATATAGAAGCTGCAAATAGAAATAAAAAATATCCGGTAAAATGATAGGAAACAAATTAAGGAGGAAAAAGTATGAGCAGAAGGGGAAAAAATACTGGAAAACAGCCGTTGACCCTCAGAGCATTGGCGATCGTTCTTGCGATGGCTATGCTGTTTACGTCATCCGGTTTTCAGGTGCTTGCAGAAGAAGTAGGTACTGAGATTCAAACAGATAATGCTCAGGAAGCAGAGGCAGCGCGGATCGCAGCGGAAGAGGAAGCAGCCCGAATCGCAGCGGAAGAGGAAGCAGCCCGCCTTGCAGCCGAGCAGGCAGCAGCAGAGTCTGAAGCGGAGGCAGCCCGCCTTGCAGCCGAGCAGGCAGCAGCAGAGTCTGAAGCAGAGGCAGCCCGCCTTGCAGCCGAACAGGCAGCAGCAGAGTCTGAAGCAGAGGCAGCCCGCCTTGCAGCCGAAGAGCAGGCAGCAGAAGAATCCGAAGCTGCAGCGGCAGCCGAGCAGGCGGCAGCAGAACAGGCAGCAGCCGATGCGGAAGCAGCCAGATTAGCAGCAGAATCTGAAGCAGCTGCCAATCATGCAGCAGAAGAACAGAAAACGACTGAGGAAGAAACAACAGAAGCTCCGGTTAATGGAACGGAAGCAGAGGAGCCGGCAGCAGAAGAAGAGCCGACATCCCAGGAGACTGCTCCGGTAGCCGGCAGCAAGCTCGTTCTGAAGACAGAGCCCACATCTGTCCAGAATCCGGATGAATATCCGAAACTGAAAGTAGAATATGGACTGGGTGCTGGATGTACACTGGAAGCTGTTGAGACCAGACTGTATGCCTGGAATGAGAATGTTGTATTCCCGCAGTTTGATAAAGAAGGGAAATATGTAGATCCTACCAGTAAGAGAACCTTCTTATTAAAAATAGACTCTGACGGCGACAAGTATATCGAGTATATGCTGAAGCCTGGCGAGAGCTTTATTCAGGAATTCCAGATTGCAGATTCCACTGTTACCACAGGTACAGAGATTACTTTCGACGTTGTGATCTGTGCAATGGGTGAAGTTCCCATCGATCAGGATATTCAGAAGACCGCAGCGAAGGTGACCTATTCCCTGCCGCCGGCTGAGACTGAAGAAGCTGTAACGGAAGCAGTCCTTGAGACAGAAACCGAAGAAGCTGTTGAAACGGAAGAGTTTGCTGAAACGGAAGAATTTGTTGAGACAGAAGAGATCGGTGAGATCAAAACGGAAACTGAGGAAGCAGCAGAAACGGAAGCTCCGGCAGAGACCGAAGAACTTGTTGAGACCGAAGCACCAGTAGTAGAAAATGTTGTAACCTTCACAGTAGCAGAAGGTGTGACCGTTACCGTTGACGGCGTTGATGCGACCAACACCACCGCCATGGCGAAAAACGGAACGATCATTTTTACCGTTGCAGCAGAAGAAGGATATGAGATCACGGAAGTCCTGGTAGACGGAACCATTCCGGCCAGAACTACAGGCAATCCTGGCGAATATATTATTGAAAACATTCAGACCGATGCAACGGTTGTAACCGTTGAGGCAAATGCGGTTGAAACCGAGACAGAGCCTGAGACGGCTGTTGAGACGGAAACGGAAACAGAAACGACAGTAGAGACTGAAACCGAAACCGAGACAGAAAGTGAATCAGAATCCGAGAGCGAGACGGAGACAGAGTCTGAGACAGAAGTAAAATACGGAACAAGCTTTACCTATGAAGACAGCGAGGTAGTGATTACTGCTGTTGCTTCTGAAGAAGCGAAGATTCCGGCAGACGCAGTTCTGAAGGCAGATCTGGTTACAGGTTTTGCCCATGATGAAGCAGTAGCGCTGGCAGAGGATCAGCTTGGAACAGAAGAAGACTATGAAGCAGAATATGTATTCTACGATATTTACTTCCTGGCAAATGGTGAGCGCGTAGAGCCGGCTGAAGGTCTGGTAAGTGTGACCATGGAGTTTAAGACTCCGCTCTTTGAAGAAGTAGCAGAAGAGAAAGAGGTCGTTGATTATTCCGTTATTCATATTACAGATGAGGCAGAGGTTCAGGATGTAACGGATCATGTGCAGGCCACGGATGAAGGAACGGTAGAATCTGTGGGTTTTACTACGGATAGCTTCTCTTTGTATGGTATGCAAAGAATGTCTGCTCCGCGGGCAGGTGTTCAATATAGGGTGACAGGTGAATACGATACTACTACAGGTCGAATTGTCTGGAAAGTATACTTTAATGAATCTGGTAGTACTCTGCAGGAAGGAACGATTAATTTGACGTGTACTTTTCCGGATAGCTTAAAAGTATACGATCAGATTCAGTTAGCGGATTATACCATGAAGCATTTGGCTTATTTGCAAAATGGGTCCTCGCGCAGTGAAGTCTGGTTCAATGCAGGACAGGACATACCTGGCCAGCTGACATGGTCGACTTATCTGCAGGAAACTACAGATGAAGTTTATTTGGAATTTCAGACGGATGTGATTGATAAAATCAATTGGTCTGATGATATGGAGGTCGTTAATAACGCTGCTATTACAATTGATGTGAATGGCGGAGGTACGATTTCTGGTGTTGGTCAAAGTGATCCAGTAAGTGTACCGAGTATATTTGATGGCGGATCATTGGATCCCTATATTACTTCCTTTGAAATTTATACAAAGGATGAGACTGGTGCTTATAAAGATAAGTATGACTCCGGTGATAGATTGGAAAAGGGTGGAAGCTTTGAAATGCAGGTATTCTTTTCCGAAGTGCTGAATGGTCTTCAGCTTCCGGTAAATGTGAATGCGGAGGAAGGTCGGCTTATCAGTCCGATTACGAAGCTGACTCTGCAGATACCAAAGGAAAAAATCACTGGTTTCCTTGGTGAGACAGGTGATATTGTTTTAGAGGACTCCTCGCAGGCTGCAAAATATGGTACAGGTGGTACCTACAGTATCAGTGAAGATGGGCTTGTTACTTTGTATCTGAAGGCAGCTTATATTAAAGAGTATCCGAACTGCGCAGGTTCCTTTAAGTTCCGTGGAAACTTTTCCAGAGATGTTAATTCTACACCGGATACAGAGGAAATTAAAATTACGGACAATGTAACAAAAGTTGTGGAATTTGAAGATTCTACATTAACGGTGCAGAAGGAAATTCTGGATGATTATCAGAAATCAGCAGGAATTTTCAAGTATAAGATCAGCATCCTGGTGTACGGGACAGTTACAGATGTGACGGTAAAAGATACCTTACAGGAGAATCTGGAGCTGCTGATTGACAACACTCATCCTATTGAAATCGAACCAAGTGGTGCCCTGCAGCTTAGTGCTCGGTCACAAAATGGATTTACTTTGCAGGCTGATTCTTTGAGCAAAGAGGATGGTAAGAACTATAAGGAATACACCATTACTTATTACGCTAAGATTAAACAAGAGGTATTGAATTCGGCTAATGGTATTGTAGAGAAAATCGGCAATACTGTCACAGTAGATTTTAATGGAGATGAAACTGTACGTGACACGGTGAATCCATCTTATAGTCAGTATTGGGTGGATAAATCGGAAGGTGAGCTTCAGGAAGATGGACGTGTAAAGTGGACGATTCGTGTTAACGAAGGCGGTAAGCAGAATGCGCAAAATGTTACAATTTCTGATACATTAGGTTCTGATTATATACGATATGACATTTCTAAGCCGATTGAGGTCGTGAAGAAAGGAACGGAGGGAATAATTCTTTCGACATCATTTCTTAGATGGGAGGAGGTTTTACAGCCCGAAGGAACGTCCTGGAGTTATACGATAACTGAGGATGGCAATTACGAATATGAATTTTCCTATTATACATTTGTAGACGGTGCCGGCGCTGGAACAAATACTCAGGAAAATACAGCTACAATTGAAAAAGAAGGTCAGGTAGTGAATGACACTGGTTCCTATACAGGTACGGGAACTGGAACTGGTGTTGGCCATGTGGTAAAGGATTATAAAGGAACGACAGAAGTTGATGGTACCAAATATGCCCAGTGGGAGAGTACAATCACGGTTCCGGTTGGCGGTCTCCAGAATGTTGTCTTTTATGATGAATTAAATGGCGATCATATACTGCCAGATAATTTTGATGTAACGATTGGCGACACCTACAGCGGAAGTCATACGATTGTTGTAGGAGAGAATAAGAAATCTTTCACTCTGTATTTTGCAGATACGGCAGATCAGACAAAATCTGCACTTTCGGATAAGGGTACAGAATATACTGTAAAGATTAGTTATCAGACACAAGTTGATGCAGGTGAGGATAAGAGCGTTGGAAATACCGCACGTCTGACGGCTAATGGAAAAACAGAGATGTCTGTGGTTCCCAAAAAAACGTTAAAGAGCTATCTGTTTAAGAAGTCAGGTTCCGTTGATGATACGGGTAAGAAGATTAATTGGACGATTAGTCTGGATAAGACTTTGACAGCAGATGATATGCCATTAGTCGTTCGTGAAACAATTTCGTCAAATCATCAATATCTGGATGGCACAGCGAAAATTGTTACAATTGACGCTTCAGGAGTGCAGAAAACGGTTAGTGGGGCGTTCGTGCAATATACGGGTACTTTGAATAATCCTGTATTTACGATTCTGATAAGTATGAAGCCGGATGTACAGTATTATCTTGCGTACCAGACAGAAATTACGAATGCAAACAATAAGAATTATACGAATGAAGCTTCGATTATTTCAGGAACAGATGAGATTGGAAAAGTTTATGACGAGGTCAATACTGCGACAAAACCGATTGTAAAGACTCAGACGATTGCTCCGACAAAAGATAATAAATATGTTGCACAGTTCCAGATCGAAATTTCCGGAAAAGGCCTGAGTGATATTACGGAAGATTTCGAAGGTGATTATACGGTTGTTGATAGGCCGGTATTAGTTCCGGCGGATGCTTCCCTGACGATTCAGGAGAATACGATTGAAGTTGTTCTTGTTCAGGATGACGATACGGAAACGGCGGTTACGAATTATAGTTATACTTATAGTAATAACCGGTTGAAGCTGACGATACCTGAGGCAGGAAAGAATACCTATCGGATTCGCTATAGTGCTCTGCTTCAGAAGCCTGAAGGGACGAGCGGAGTTGTTCCAGTGGCATATTCGAATACTGCGGTATTTACAGCTGAAGGATATGAATATAGCAGCATAGTGAGAGATTCTGCAGACATTGATTCTTCTGGAAGTGCGTCAATCGGCGGAAGCAAGATTTATATCAGCGTGTATAAGGAAGCTGAGAATAATTCCAATACGAAGCTTTCCGGAGTGGAATTTGAACTGTATTTGCTTGAGAATGGTGCAGAGATTTTGCTGGCAACCGGTACAACAGGAACAAATGGACTTACTTTTGGTAAACCTGAGGAGTCTGCGACCGGAACTCCCGCTTATGTTCTTTACAAGGATGGTCAGGAATATTTCTTTGAGTCTGGAAAAACCTACCGCTTATATGAAACTAAGGGAGCGGCAGGTTATGAAGAAATTACCGATCCTGTACTGGTAAAAGAATTTACAGTTGGTACCGGTCAGGGTGAAATTAACGCATCCTTGAATGGACAGCTTCATATCCCAAATAAGGCTGTTGTACAAAAGACCGTTACAAAGGTCTGGGATGATGAGGATGACTATGATGAGATCAGACCGGAACAGGTTAAGATGCAGTTAAAGAGAACCTGGAATGGCAACACGGGAGAGGCAGAGGTAGTAGATACCGTAATTTTGTCAACTGTCAATGCTGCAGATGCAAATACCTGGTCCTATACCTGGACAGAGCTTGATAAATATCACAAGTCAGGTTCGGAAGAAAATGGCTACAATTATTCAGAATATATTTATTCGGTAGAAGAGGTTGGTATCTCTTATGATCCGGTTGGCCAAGCGGATGCGAATTTTGAGTCGGTTCCGACTGTGAAGACAGCTGGCAGCGAATATTATCAGACGACATCCCAGGATGGTTGGACGATTACCAATCATCATGACAAGAAAGTAAAGAATTATACTTTCGAAAAGGTATGGGATGATGCAGATAATCAGGATGGTGTAAGACCGGCAAGCGTTACGGTTGTACTGCAGAGAACCTATACTGGCCTGTCTGAGCCGCAAACAGTTGAAACACGGGTTCTTACAGCAGCAAATACAAATGGAACCTGGAGTTATACCTGGTCGAATATACCCGATAAGATTTATATTGACGGAGTGGCATACGATTGTACGTATTCCATCGAGGAAACAAAAGTAACTTACAATGGCGGTGGCTCATATGACGTTGTAAAGCGGGAAGATGAAATAATAGACGGTAACCCATATTATGTGACAAGTTCGCAAGATGGAACAACCTGGACATTTACAAATCATTATACCCCTAAAGTGACAGATGTGGAGGGTACCAAAACCTGGGATACCAAAGGCGATCAGGATGCAGTGATTCCTCAGCAAATTAAGGTTACTTTGACAGCAAAGGTGGATGGAACTGCACTTACCGGCAATGATCTTATAAAGGTATTGAATGGTGAACCTGCTGAAAAGACAATCTCACCGAATGCTGGGGTCTGGACATATAAATGGGAAGGTTTGGATCGGTATTTCAATGGAAAAGAGATTGCATATTCAGTAACAGAGTCTGCAGTGAATAACGGAGATCTGGACGGATGGAGCAACACGAAAAATACGCCGGTTTATTCAAATGGTAAGTGGACATGTAATATGACAAATACCTTTATGAATGATACCAGTGTATCAGCCACAAAGAAATGGGTTGATCAGAACAACCGTGATAATAAGAGACCGGTAGATATTACCTTTACCCTGTATCGCCAGAAATTGGCAGCTGACGGCACATTAAATGGTGCGACAGTAGATGGAAGCAATGATGTTCGATATGGCGGAAAGGTTTATACAAAAATTGAATCAGCAACTATCTCTGGAGACTCAACAGCTTCTGAATGGGCTACAAAGACCTGGAATCAGCTCCCGAAAAAATGGGGTCAGATATCAGGAACAGCACCTTCGATAGCAAACAGTGAAATTGATTATCTGGTTCTTGAAACGGATGTTACTTATCCGAATGGCGTAGCGAATGAAACATATACTCTGGGAACTCCGGTTAAGACGCAGAACGGTTTTGAAATTACCAATCGTTATCAACCGGAAAGTACTTCAGTGAAGGTACAGAAGGTATGGGAGGACAGTGCGAACCGAGATAAGATTCGCCCGTCAACAATCACCTTTACATTGTATCGCTATGTTGGAACAGTAACAGATGAATCTGTACCGGAATCTGTAGAACAAGATTTATCTGGAAATTCAGTGCAGCCCATCGTTCTGAGCGCGACAAATGGTAATTACAGTACACTGGAAGGAACCTGGAACAATCTTCCTGTATATGAAAACGGTAAGAAGATCACCTATACTGTTCAGGAAGAAATGACAGCAGCTGAAGATTCCGAAGAAGATGAAACCCAGTATAGTACCAATATTACTATGGCTGAGGCTGTGAATGGAAGTACGATAACCGTTACTGCGACGAATACGTATCGTGCTGCTGAAACATCGGTATCTGTCCAAAAGATATGGAATGATGATGATAACAGAGATGGTATCAGGCCGCTTAAGATCGTGGTACAGCTCTATGCAGATGGCGAACCTGTTTCTAATGAGGACGGCGGAGTTGTAGAATTGCCCAATTCAAATGGTACAGGAGGATTTGAAGATGAGACCTGGTCCTATACCTGGAGCGGACTGAAAAAGAATGAAAACGGAAGAGCCATTGTATATAGTGTCAAGGAATTCTTCTATACAGAAAACGGACAGACAACCACGGAAGATCTGGATGGGTATCAATCAACTGTTCAAAAAACATCTGCAGCTGGTGCGGAAACGTTTTCTTATACGATTACAAATACACACGAGATTGCGAAAACCAACCGCTATGTAGTAAAGCTCTGGGATGATGAGAATGATCAGGATGGTGTACGTCCGGAAACAATTAGAGTAACTCTGCAGGAAAAGGATCAGAATGCAGAAACAGAAACATGGAAGACTTCTTCGGTGAATAGTGCTACCGTCGATTTGAGTGAGACAAACGGCTGGAAAGCTTCCTGGGTGAACCTTCCAAAGAATGAAAAGTATACAAAAGATGGAGTTGAATACAGCAGAGAAATTATTTATCGTGTAGTAGAAACTCCATTTACAGTGAATGGCGGAGAGGGTACGCAGTATACAGCTGTTTATGCACTGGCAGCGTCTGCAGAAGACATTACGCTGGATACAGAACTTTCTTACGCAGCTTCTGTTCCTGTAACTAATTTGAATCAACCGGTTGTCGTTATCAAGAACAGCCGTGAAGTTGACCGTGTTAACAAGGAAGTTTCAAAGGTTTGGGCAGATAACGAGAATATGGCAGGTCTGAGGCCGAATGAAGTCTATGCGTGGCTGTACAAAAAGACGGGCAATAGTCAACCTGAAAAAGTAGGGACTACGCCGGTACTTTTGAACAAAGCGCATAACTGGTCATACACCTGGAGTAATTTGCCTGAGAAAGAAAACGGACAAATCATTACGTATTCGGTGAAAGAATTTGTTTCTGGTGAAAATGGCGGATATATAGAAGTAACAGAGAAAGGTGATATTCCGTATTATGATGCACCTGCTTATTATGAAAGCGAGGGTATCATGATAATCCAGAACCATTATGAAACAGAGAAGGTTTCCAGGACTGCGTATAAGTACTGGCAGGGAGATTCCGAAGAAGTTCGGCCTGAGAAGATTGTCCTTCAGCTGATGATGTCCTTGTATGACGAGCAGGCAGGGAAATATGCGGATCCGATAATTGCCTGCCGCACTATTACAGAGGATGGTAAATATACACCTGATGAAGCGATTGGTGCCGTAACAGTCACCGGCAGCCTTGATGTCTGGACCTACACCTGGAATGATCTCGACAAGACATATGGCGGCAAACCGATTAAATATTCTGTTAAGGAAGTCGGTTATTATGTTAAAGGTGACGATCAAAAGAAACCTGGTGTGCCGAAAGGTTATCAGGTTGTCATGGGAGATCCTGGAAATACCGAGGAGGAACCTGCGGAAATTGTCATTAAAAATGTTTATCCGAAATTAGAGATTTCCAAGAAGTCTCTGACAGATGGAGCGGAGCTGAAGGGTGCAGGACTTGCAATTTATGCATATGATGAGACTACGGGTAAGAAAGTAGGCAATGCACTTATTTCGTTTACCAGTGGAGATGCACCATATGTTCTGGAGGGAGCCGAACTTGCGAAGCTGCAGGTTGGGGAAACCTACGTTCTGTGTGAGGAAAGCGTTCCGGCCGGATACCTGAAGGCAGACGATCAGACATTTACCTTGAATGCGGATGGTACGACAACCAAGGTAGTGATGTATGATGCTCAGACGGAAATTCAGGTAAGTAAACGGAAAGTGACTGGCGATGATGAACTTCCCGGAGCCACCATTCAGATTATTCCGTTGGATGACAAGGGTCAGGAACTGGCGCCTGTAGCAACATGGATTTCCGGAACAACGCCGCATACAGTGAGAGGCCTTACCGTAGGTACCACCTATATTCTCAGAGAAACGATTGCTCCGGACGGCTACACGGTGGCAAGTGATATAAGATTTGTCATTTCAGTAGACGAATCTGGCTCTGAAGAAATTGTAACAGTAGGCGGGAAGGCGGTAGAAGATAATCTTCTGATTATCAGAGATTCTTTACGGCAGGTATCCTTCGCAAAGGTTGATCAGGATGGTAAACCGGTAGAAGGCGCACACCTTGAGGTACATTATGCGGCCGGTGAAAATGATGAAGAAATCGGTGCGCTGGCAGTAACAGTCAAAGGGGAAGCCCTTCAGTGGGTATCCGGACAGAAAGAAAAAACCTTCTCCGGACTGAGAAATG
>JAXEJQ010000025.1:0-30669 GCA_034101475.1 Candidatus Limivivens sp. | reverse complement strand
TGGAGGATTTTGCCATTGACATTGTGATCGGGAAGGGAGCCGCAGCCCGCTCCATCCGTCTGGATCTTCCCAGATTTACGCTGATCGGAGCCACCACCCGGGCAGGGCTTCTGACAGCGCCTCTCCGTGACCGGTTCGGCGTGGTCAGTCATCTGGAGTTTTATACAGAGAGGGAGCTGCAGACCATTATTCTGCGAAGCGCTCAGGTTCTTGGCGTACCCATTGAGCCAAGAGGGGCTTCGGAGCTGGCCAGACGTTCCAGAGGCACACCGCGTCTGGCCAACCGTCTTCTGAAACGGGTCCGTGATTTTGCTCAGGTAAAATATGACGGGAATATCACGGAGGAGGTGGCGGTTTTTGCGTTGGATCTGCTGGAGGTGGATCGGTATGGGCTTGATCAGACGGACCGGATGATTCTGACTACCATGATTGAGAAATTCCGGGGCGGTCCGGTGGGGCTGGAGACCCTGGCGGCAGCTGTTGGAGAGGATTCCGGCACCATTGAAGAGGTTTATGAGCCTTATTTAATCAAAAACGGCTTCCTGGACCGCACCCCCAGAGGGAGAGTGGTGTCACGGCTTGCATATCAACATTTGGGAATTCCTGAATAAATGGGTTGTAATTCCGGGGATTTTGTTTATAATAGAGATAGAACCTACAGAAAGGAAGAACGACCATGTCAGCCAAGAACAAAACCGAGGTACTGATCGCAGGGAAAATTTTTACCTTAAGCGGATACGAGAGCGAAGAATATCTGCAGAAGGTTGCTACATATATCAATAACAAGGTCGCCGAATTCAAGAAGCTGGAGGGCTACAACCGCCAGTCCAAGGACAACAAAAGTATGCTGCTGGAGCTGAATATTGCAGATGATTACTTTAAGGCAAAGACCCAGGTGGAGATGCTTGAGGAAGAGCTCTCCGAAAAGGACAAGGAGCTGTACGAGCTGAAGCACGAGCTGATCGGCGTACAGATCAAACTGGAAACAGCGGAGAAGACCCTTCAGGATATGCAGAAAGAATCCACCGAATTCCAGAAAAAGATCGTCCGTCTGGAGACGGAGCTGGGGAATCGGAATAATCGCAAATAGAGGAAGGCTGTCCGTGGGACAGCCTTTTTGCGTGAGTGGGAAATGAAACGATCATTACGAGATGTGAGGAGAACGTTGCTTATGAAATCAGAACTGTTGGCACCAGCAGGCTCCTGGGAGAGCCTGGAGGCAGCTCTTCTGGCAGGCGCTGACGCAGTATATCTGGGCGGGAACCGGTTCGGAGCCCGGGCCTATGCGGAAAATCTTTCCCAGGAACGCCTTCTGGAAGCCATTGATCTGTGTCATCTTCAGAATAAAAGCCTGTATCTGACCGTGAATACCCTTTTGAAGGAAGAAGAACTGACCAGAGATTTGTATGATTATCTGGCGCCTCTTTACGAAGCGGGTCTGGATGGCGTGATTATCCAGGATTTCGGCGTTTTGCGTTTCCTGAGGCGGGAATTCCCCGGACTTTTGCTTCACGCGAGTACCCAGATGACCATTCATTCGGCCATGGGGGCAAAATTTCTGGCGGATCAGGGAGCGTCCCGGATTGTAACCTCCAGAGAACTGTCTCTGGAAGAAATCCGGGAGATTCATCGCCAGACCAATGTGGAGATCGAAGCTTTTGTCCACGGAGCACTGTGCTACAGCTATTCCGGCCAGTGTCTGTTAAGCAGTATGATTGGCGGGCGCAGCGGAAACCGCGGACGCTGCGCACAGCCCTGTCGCCTTCCTTACAGCCTCTCGGATGGAAAAGAGTGGATTGCAAAAGAGCGCTATCTGTTAAGCCCCAGGGATATCTGTACGCTGGAGATTCTTCCGGAGATTCTGGAAGCCGGTGTTTTTTCCCTGAAGATTGAAGGCAGAATGAAAAAACCGGCATACACTGCTGAGGTGGTGCGGATTTACAGGAAATATCTGGACCGTTACCAGAAGTATGGGAAAAAGAACTGGAAAGTGGATCCGAAGGATGTGTCAGATCTGATGGATCTCTATAACCGGGGCGGATTTTCCAGAGGATATTTTCAGGCGCGAAACGGCAGGGAGATGATGTCTCTGGACTGCCCGGGCCATTACGGGACAGAAGGAGCTCTGGTACTGCAGAACCGAAAAGGGACCTTAAAGCTGAAGGCCCTGGAGGATTTGCATCGCCAGGATGTGCTGGAGGATTATACGCTGAAGGAGGACGTGTCCGGAGGAAGGGTTTTCCAGCTTCGGACAGACGGCAGGCAAAAGGAAGGCCAGATCCTCCGCAGGACCAGAAATGCGGCTCTTCTGGGCGAAATGGACAGCTTTTTGAATCAGAAGATGGTTCAAGAAAAAATTAATGGGAAATTAATAATTTCGCCACAAAAACCTGCTATACTCATAGTCAGCAGCCGCGGCCATAAAGCGGAGGTTTCCGGCGACATTGTTCAGGAGGCCAGAACCCAGGGACTTGGGCCGGACAAGCTGAGAAAGCAGATGGAAAAGACGGGAAATACTCCATTCTGCTTTGGAAATCTGGAGATTACGCTTCAGGAAGGATGCTTCCTTCCGGTTCAGAGCATCAATGAACTGAGGAGGAGAGCTTTAGAGGAGCTGGAGCAGGCGATTCTGGCTTCTTTCCGGCGTTCCCTTCCGGTACGTCCGCAGACAGAGCGGGCAGAAGCTTTTTCATATAAAGAAAACGGACGTTGGGAACTGAATGCTTCTGTTCAGACAGAAGCTCAGCTTCTGGCACTTCTGGAGGTTCCGGGGATTCACCGGATCTATCTGGAGTGCGACAGCATGTTTTTTGCCCTGTCCATGGAGGAGTGCAGGAGGCTTTCCGATCTCTGTCATTTGGCAGGAAAGGAATGCTGGCTGGCTCTTCCGCGGATTTTCCGGCTGGATACCCAGGAAGAATGGATCCGCCTGAAGACAGCGTTCGTTCTGGCAGAATACGATGGACTTCTGATCCGGAATATCGAGGAATTCCGGTTTCTGCAGGAACAGGAAGCCGGCTGGAAGGGGTTGGCTGCCGATCACAGTATCTATATGCTGAACCACGAAGCCAGGGCCTTTTGGAGAGAACAGGGAGTTGAGAGCTTTACTGCTTCCGTGGAGCAGAATTACCGGGAACTGGAGGCCACCGGCTGTGAGGATTGTGAGCTTCTGGTTTACGGGAGACTTCCGCTGATGGTGACGGCCCAGTGCCTGTTGAAGACCACCGGCCGATGTCAGAAAACCCCGGGGCTGTTTTCGCTGAAGGACCGCAAGGGAATGATCTTTCCGGTACGGAATTTCTGCCATTTCTGTCAGAATACGATTTATAACAGTGCACCGTTGGTGCTTCTGGACAGTAAAAAGGAAATCAGGAGGCTTCATCCGGCTTCTCTGCGTCTTTCGTTTACCATAGAGGATCCTGCGCAGGTCCGGCGTACGGCAGAGACCTTTGAAGGAGCATTTCTGGAAGACCGGGAAGTGACGGGATCTGAATATGCGGAGGATTTTACAAGAGGACATTTTAAAAGAGGAATCGAGTAGGTGAGGTGATCCATTGGTTAGAATGATAATTGACATTTCCAGATATGTGCTTCTGGGGCTGATCCTGATATATTCACTCCAGAGTTTTCTGGTATTTCGAAGGCAGGAGGAGGATGCCAGGGAATTTCTTTTTCTGCGGCAGAATGTGGTGATGTTCTGTATCCATTTTGTTGCATTTATGGTGCTGTATCTGCGGATGGCAGAGCCCATGCTTCTGTTTTTTTATGGCGCACAGGTGATTTACCTGGCTTCAACGCTTGTTTTTTATCGGAATCTTTATCCCAGGGCGTCCAAGCTCCTGGTGAACAACATGTGTATGCTGATTACCATCGGCTTTATCATGATTACCCGGCTTTCCTATGATGAGTCCATCCGTCAGTTCAAGATTCTGGTGGCGGGGACCGTGATTTCTCTTCTGGTTCCGGTGATGATTCAGAAGCTTCGCATTTTATCAAAGCTGTCATGGCTTTACGCTGCGGTGGGGATTGGGCTTCTGGCGGCAGTGGCGGTTCTTGCACAGACCACCGGAGGTGCCAAGCTGCTTCTGACCTTCGGACCGATTTCACTGCAGCCTTCTGAATTTGTGAAGATTTCCTTTGTGTTTTGTATCGCAGCCATGCTGTCCCGGTCCACCAGTTTTTCCAATGTGGTGGTTACGACAATCATTGCGGCGGTTCATGTTCTGATTCTGGTGATTTCCACGGATCTGGGAAGTGCCCTGATCTTTTTCTGTTCCTATCTGGTGGTTCTGTATGTCGCTACCAGGGACTGGCGGTATCTGGCTGCCGGAGGCGCTGCGGGCGGCGGGGCGGCAGTGGCTGCCTATGCGCTGTTTGCCCATGTGAAGATCCGAGTGGCCGTCTGGAAGGATCCTTTCGCGGACTATTCCGGAAGCGGTTATCAGATTGCCCAGGCACTCTTTGCCATCGGAGCAGGCGGCTGGCTGGGCACAGGTCTCTGCCAGGGTTCTCCCGGCCAGATTCCCGTGGTGGAGGACTTCATGTTCGCCGCGATTTCCGAAGAGCTGGGGAGCTTGTTTTCCCTCTGCATGATCCTGATCTACATGAGCTGCTTTATCATGTTCATTAATGTGGCACTGAAAATGCGGGAGATGTTTTACCGGCTGACTGCGCTGGGACTGGGCTGCATTTTTGCTGTCCAGGTATTTCTGACCATCGGCGGCTCCATGAAGATGATTCCGATGACCGGCGTTACGCTGCCGTTCATCAGCCCCGGCGGAAGCTCCCTGCTCAGCGCCATGCTGATGTTTGCCATCGTTCAGGGAATGTATATTTCAAGAAAAGATGAGGAGTATGATGAAGAGAAAGAAGAAGCATACAGACGATCTTACAGTCAGTGAGGTTCCGGTTTACGGTGAGGATCCGAAGCCGAAAAAAGAGAAAATCGATATTCTGGATATTACCACACCGAAAGCCGTCCGGCAGCCGCCCAGGGACCGGAAGGGAAGAAACCGGGAGATGGTGAAAGCCAGTTATTTTATTGTTTGCATGTTTTTGAGCCTTGGACTGTATCTGATTTATTTTAATGTGATAAAGGCGGATTCCATCAATTCCAATTCCTACAACACCAAACAGGATGCCCAGGAAAACATGGTGATCCGAGGCAGTATTTATTCGGCGGACGGACAGATTATTGCCGGGACCAATGTGGATGCCGGAGGAAATGAAAGCCGTGTTTATCCATATTATGATATTTTTTCCCATGTGGTGGGTTATGCGACCAACGGAAAGTCCGGGCTGGAGGCAGAATACAACAGTGAGCTTCTGACCTGCAGCTCCTCCATTCTGAAACAGCTGGAGGATTCGGTTCAGGATGTGAAGGTTCGGGCGGACAGTCTTCATCTGACACTGAACAGCAGCATCCAGCGAGCAGCTTACGATGCTCTGAGCTATACCGGCTGCAAGGGCGCAGTAGTTGTGCTGGAGCCGGATACCGGGAAAATCCTTGCCATGGTTTCGAAACCGGGCTTTGATCCGAATACGATTTCCCAGGATTGGGATTTCCTGATTTCCAGCGAGAACAGTCCCCTTCTGAACCGTGCTACCCAGGGACTTTATCCGCCGGGTTCCACTTTCAAGATTCTGACCACGCTGGCCTATATCCGGGAGAATCCCGATTCGTACCAGGATTTCACTTTTGATTGCCAGGGACTTGTGACAAAAGAGGATGTGAGCATTACCTGTTACGGCGGAACGGCTCACGGCTACGAGACCCTGGAGGAGGCGTTTATGCGTTCCTGCAACGGTGCCTTTGCCACCATCGGTACTGAACTGAAGTACAGCGCCTATAAGGATATCTGCGAAGACTTTTTCTTCAATGACACCATTGATATCCGGATGCCTGTGGCAAAATCCAGTTTCAGCCTGAAGGCAGACTCTTCTGTCGGAGAGCAGATGACCACTGCCATCGGTCAGGGAGATACCCTTGCCACGCCGCTTCAGATGGCCCTTGTAGCTTCCGCAGTTGCCAACGGCGGGACGATCATGAAGCCTTATTACGTTGATCATATTACGACCTATGATGGCGATATGGTGAAGCAGTATAAATCTTCCACCTACCGGACCGTGATGTCCTCCGAAGAGGCCTCTGTCCTTGCCCGGTATATGACCCGTACGGGAACCGAAGGGACCGCAGCGGCTCTCTCCGGAAACGGATATACCGTGGCCGGTAAAACCGGATCTGCGGAATATGAGATGGACGAGACAGGCGAAAATCTGGGTACTCACAGCTGGTTTGTGGGTTACTCCAATGTGGAGGATCCTGATATTGTGGTTGCTGTGATAGCGGAAAACGGCGGTTCCGGAAGTTCCACAGCCGTGCCGGTTGCCAAGATTATCTTTGATGCATATTATTATGGGTATTAAGGCAGGAAAAGTTTTACGTTGCATTCTGACTCAAAAAGCGTTATACTTAAATCAGTCTAAGGACACAACGCATAACAGGAGGAATTGCAATGATTGAAGCAACGAGCTGTGGCGGTGTGGTAATATTTCGTGGAAAGATTCTCCTTCTGTACAAAAGCTACAAAAACAAGTATGAAGGCTGGGTCTTGCCAAAAGGAACTGTGGAGGCCGGAGAGGAGTATAAGGATACGGCTGCCAGGGAGGTTCTGGAAGAAACAGGAGTTCAGGCATCTATAATTAAATATGTCGGTAAGAGTCAATACACATTTAATGTACCGGAGGACACTGTGGCAAAGGATGTTCACTGGTACCTGATGATGTCTGACAGCTATTACAGCAAACCACAACGTGAGGAGTATTTTATTGACTCAGGCTATTACAAGTATCACGAGGCTTACCACCTTTTGAAGTTTTCAAATGAGAAAATGATCCTTGAGAAAGCATATAATGAGTATCTGGATCTGAAGAAGAAAAATCTGTGGGGAAGTCGGAAATATTTTTAAAGGTTTATCGGATCTGCGGTGTAGTCACCTTTGACTATGCCGCTGTTTTCTGTTATGGAGCTTTCGTGACTGTTCAGAAGCCGCTGTCCGGGAGGGTACTGAACAGATACGAACTTTCTTAAATTTTTGGAAAATGGCTGTATTTTTCTTCCATATTTGGTAAAATAAAAATAACTGTTCCGGATAATCCGGGAAGGAGGTATGAGGATGCTGGAAAAAATTGATCTGACGAAAAAAATGGATAAAAAAGAATATAACCAGGTCATTGGAGGACTGGAAACACGCCTGGCAGCCCTGCAGAGAGAGTGCCGTGAACGAAAAATTCCGGTGATTATCCTCTTTGAGGGGTTCGGTGCTTCCGGGAAGGGGACTCTGATCAGCCGGCTGATTCATTCTCTGGATCCCAGAGGCTTTCAGGTATATGCGATAAACGGAGAATCTGATGAAGAACGCATGCGGCCCTTTCTCTGGCGTTTCTGGACAAAGACTCCGGAAAAGGGACGGATCGCCATTTTCGATCGAAGCTGGTACCGCTGGGTTCTCACAGACCGTTTTGACGGACTGACCTCGGAAAAACAGCTGAATTACGCTTTTCATGAGATTCTTTCTTTTGAGAATACCCTTGCAGACGATGGAACGGTGATCATTAAGTTTTTTCTGGATATTACGAAAAAAGAGCAGTGCAGACGTTTCGAGAAACTGCTGGCAAACAAAGAGACTGCCTGGCGGGTTTCCAGAAATGATTTGAAAAGAAACAAGCATTTCGATGAATATAAGCGCATGAATGAGGAAATGCTTCAGAAAACAGATACGGACTTTGCACCCTGGACCATCGTGGAAGCCATGGATCGGGAATATGCCACGGTAAAAATCCTGCAGACAGTCATTGACCGTCTGACTGCCCGGGTGGAAAGCCTCCGACGGGCAGAGGAGCATCCGGTGCTTGCCGGGGAGATTCCGGCAGCGGCATTTAAGTCCTCCATTTTAAGCAGTGTGGATTTGTCTGTTTCCCTGACAAAGGAGGAATACCGGCAAAAGCGAAAGGCGCTGCAGGAGCGGTTGAATTTTCTTCACAGTGAGCTTTACCGCAGAAGGATTCCGGTGATTCTGGGATTCGAGGGCTGGGATGCCGGCGGCAAGGGCGGCGCCATCAAACGACTTACCGAATGTCTGGATCCCAGGGGATATGAAGTCCATCCCACCGCGGCGCCAAACGACATTGAGAAAGCGCACCATTATCTGTGGCGTTTCTGGCAGGGACTTCCGAAAGCAGGCCATATTGCGCTGTTTGACCGGACCTGGTACGGTCGGGTGATGGTGGAACGGATTGAAGGCTTCTGCAGTCCGGCCGAATGGAAACGGGCATACAAGGAGATCAACGACATGGAAGCTCACTGGGTGCATTCCGGTGCCATTGTCCTGAAGTTCTGGCTGCAGATTGACAGGGATGAGCAGGAGCGCCGTTTCCAGGAGCGTATGAATACGCCGCAGAAGCGATGGAAGATTACCGATGAGGACTGGCGCAACCGGGAAAAATGGGATCAGTACGAGGAAGCGGTGGATGAAATGCTGATCCGCACCTCCACTACCTATGCGCCCTGGATTATTGTGGAGGGAAATGACAAATATTATGCCAGAATCAAGGTTCTGGAGACGGTGGTTTCTGCCATCGAAAACCGATTAAAGGAAGAATGAGGATGAAGCTTACCTGGTATGAGCCTCTCTATGTCGGCCCCGAAGCCGCAAAAAAGAAAGAGAAGCTGATCAAAAAAATAAATCAGAATGCCGGGCTTATGGACGTTTACGTGATCACCATGGCAGCCAATCACAGAGATCTGTTTGACATTCTGCCTACGTCCTGTCTGAAACAGCCTGCTCTTTACAGAAATCTGCCGCCTGTTGTCGGAATTGCCTGCGGACGTGAAGAAGCGGTTGGCCTGGTTATTCAGATTGTGGAGGAGACTCTGCAGAAGACAGGCGGCGCGGATGTACGCAGCTATCTGAGAGAGCACCGAAGAATCAAAGAGTAAAGACAGGAGTTTGCATATGCTACATATTATTCTGGTTATACTGAAAATCGCAGGGCTGATTCTGCTTGCTGTTCTTGCGCTTCTTCTGCTGGCTGTGCTGCTTGTGCTCTTTGCGCCTCTGCGTTATCGGGTGGAAATCCGCTATGGACCGACAGATTACGGAGGCAGTGGAAGCCTGTGCTGGCTGGGACGGCTGATCCGTCTGGAAGGCTCCTTCAGCAGAAAGGAAGGTCTGCGGGCGTCCCTGAAGGCTGCCTGGTTCCAGTTATTTCAGGTCCCGGGAAAAGGGACAGGAACCGCCGGACGGAAGAAGAAGCCGAAAGCTTCCGTAAAAAAATCCCCGGAAAACAAAGTGAAAAAAACTTCAAAGCCGAAGGAGCGGGAGCCGGTACCTGGGAAAGCAGAAAAGCCTGCCGGAGGAAAAGCCCCTTCCGGTTCCGCAGACAAAGTGGAACAGAAAACAGCTGCCCCTGAGAAAAACGCCGGGAGAATCGAAAATACCACAGATAAGAAGGAAGGCGCACATGCAGGGTCTTCCGGAAATCGCCGGTTTTCAGAAAGAATCCGGGCGCTGGTCGGGAGAATCCGGACATTAGCGGAGCGGATCCGCAGAATTCCGGAAAAATTTCGGGAAATGAAACGGAGACTGCAGAGCCTTGGGCGGCGGATTGGCACCCTGAAAAACAGACTCAGCCATTACCTGGAGATTCTGCGGGAAGAAGAAACCAGGAATCTGATCCTGGCAGGAAAAGATCATCTGCTCTCGCTCTGGAAACATTTCCGGCCGCGCAGGGCAACGGGATTCCTGCGTTTTGGCTTTGAAGATCCGTCTGTCACCGGACAGGCGGCAGGGATTCTGTATCTGCTGCTTTCCAGCCCGGGCAATGAAATTGCCCTGTATCCGGAATTTAACACGGAGCAGAGGATTCTGGAAGGAGAACTTTCCATTTCCGGCCGGATCCGCTTATGTCACGTTGTAAAATCAGGTCTTTTCCTTTTCTTTAACAAAGACCTGCGTCATTTTATAAAACGAATCAAAGAAAAATAGGAGGACTGCATTATGGCATCAGAAAACAACTTTCAGAATACGGTAGATTCCCTGTTCAAAGGGATGGACAGCTTTGTTACCACCAAAACCGTAGTGGGTGATGCGATTACCATTGGAGATACCATCATCCTTCCGCTGGTGGACGTGACCTTTGGCGTGGCTGCCACCGCAAAGGCTGAGGATAAGAAAAATGGCGGAGGCGGCGGAATGGGCGGAAAAATGACTCCAAGCGCTGTGCTTGTAATTCAGAACGGCACCACAAAGCTTGTCAATGTAAAAAATCAGGACAGCCTGACCAAAATTCTGGACATGGTACCGGATTTTGTAGACCGCTTCACTGCACAGACCGGATCAGACAAGAAGCCGGAGGACGGACAGAGAGAAGAAAAGAGCGGTTCCGAAGAATAAATTCAGAGCCATCGCATACAATAGAAGAAAAGGCTGCGGGCAGAGGCGCCTATGAAACGCATAATCGGTTATACCCTGTTTTTTATCGGAATCGGAATGCTGATCGCATTTTTTATGCCGAATGAGTTTCTGAGGCTGCTTCTGGCAGCAGCCTTTCTGGTTTTGGGATATCTGCTGTTTTGCGGGTGCTGAGAGACGGCACTGCGGCGCTTTCCGGTAAACGAAAAAAGGAGCAGCATAGCTGCTCCAAAATTTCATAATGATTAAGCTCTTTCCACTTTACCGGACTTCAGGCAAGAAGTACAAACATACATTCTCTTTGCAACGCCGTTAACCTTTACTCGAACGGATTTCACGTTGGATTTCCACATTTTATTGGATCTTCTATGTGAATGACTCACTTTGATGCCGAAATGAGCACCCTTATCGCAAATAGCACATTTAGCCATGACTGCACCTCCTTGACATTTATTCAGCCTATCGAACCATAGACTCACGACATTGCTTATTTTAGCAGATACGTTCTTATTTTGCAAGTGAAAAAGTAAAAAAAATAAAAGAAATTCTGAAAAAATTTCTTTTTTCCCGATTCAGAAAAAAAGTGATTTCTTTTTGCACAGAAACAGAGTATAATAGATCCGATAGGTACGGTCGGATGGAATCGCCGCACCGTGACCGGCTGGCACAGCCGGGGAGCCCCCAGGGGCATGGATATCAGGAAACAGGAGGTTTGAATATGAAGGGACGTATGAATACAGAACTTGGTTCCATTCTGATTGACACAGACGTGATCGCCACTTATGCCGGAAGCGTTGCCGTAGAATGTTTCGGAATTGTGGGGATGGCTACGGTAAACATGAAGGACGGGCTGGTTAAGCTTCTGAAAAAAGACAGTTTAAAGCATGGAATTAACGTCAGCATTGAGGATAACAGAATTTCTCTGGATTTCCATGTGATTGTGGCCTATGGCGTCAGCATTTCCGCCGTTGCGGACAATCTTCTGAGCAACGTGAAGTATAAAGTGGAAGAGTTCACAGGGATGGAGATTGATAAAATAAATATATATGTGGAGGGCGTTCGAGCCATCGATTAAGGAGGAACTGTTTTGGAAACAACAACGATAAATGCCAGACTGTGTGCGAAAATGTTTCTGGCCGGAGCGAAAAACCTGGAGGCCAATAAGGAGTGGATTAACGAACTGAATGTTTTTCCGGTCCCCGACGGTGATACAGGTACCAATATGACCATGACCATTATGTCAGCTGCCAAAGAAGTGGCTGCACTGGAAGATCCGGATATGACGACCCTGGCCAAAGCCATTTCTTCCGGATCACTGCGCGGCGCCAGAGGAAATTCCGGTGTTATTCTTTCCCAGCTTTTCCGCGGCTTTACCAAGGGAATCCGGGATCATGAGGAGATTGACAGGGTGATTCTGGCGGCTGCTTTCCAGAAAGCGGTGGAGACAGCCTACAAGGCGGTTATGAAGCCAAAGGAAGGCACGATTCTGACGGTTGCCAAGGGAGCGGCAGACAAAGCCGCGGAGCTTGTGGAAACCGACATGGAGCTGAAGGATTTTATCGGGGCTGTCATTGAAGAAGCAGAGTACGTTCTTTCCCAGACGCCGGAGATGCTTCCGGTTCTGAAGGAAGCTGGCGTTGTGGATTCCGGCGGACAGGGTCTGGTTCAGGTTCTGAAGGGTGCATATGACGCGTTCCTCGGAAAGGAACTGGATTATGCCATTGAAGGCGCTCAGACTGCCGGTTCCGTTTCGGCGCAGACGGCTGCAAAGGCGGCTGTTTCGGAGGCAGAGATCCGTTTCGGATACTGTACCGAATTCATTATCATGCTGGAAAAAGAGTTCCCGGAAGCCAGAGAACAGGAGTTTAAGGCTTTTCTGGAATCCATCGGAGATTCCATCGTTCTGGTGGCGGACGATGACATTGTCAAGGTTCATGTACATACCAATGACCCTGGCAAAGCCATTTCCCGTGCGCTGACCTACGGCTCTCTGACAAAGATGAAGATCGACAACATGCGTGAAGAGCATCATGAAAAGCTGATCAAGGATGCCCAGAAGCTGGCGGCAAAGCAGAAAGAGGAGGCCAGCAAAGCACCAAAAAAAGAAGTGGGGTTTATCTCCGTCTCCATCGGAGAAGGAATTGGCGAAATATTCCGGGGACTTGGCGCCGATTACCTGATCGAGGGCGGACAGACCATGAACCCCAGCACCGAAGATATGCTGCGGGCTATCGACGCCGTTAACGCAGAAAATATTTTTATTCTTCCGAACAACAAAAATATTATTCTGGCGGCGAACCAGGCCCAGTCCCTGGTAAAGGAGAAAAAGGTATTTGTGATTCCCACCAAGACCATTCCCCAGGGCATTACCGCCATTATCAATTACAATGCCGAGAGAACCCCGGAAGAGAATATGGAGTCCATGAAAGAGGAGATCACCAGAGTCCGCACAGGCCAGATTACCTATGCGGTGCGCGATACCCATATTGATGAAAAGGAGATTCACGAAGGAGATATTATGGGAATCGGCGATCATGAGATTCTGGCAGTGGGCAAAGAGATCGGTGAAGTGACCAAAGAAACCATCAGCCTGATGACCGACGACGATACGGAGCTGATCAGCATCTATTACGGAGAGGATGTCAGCGAAGAGGAAGCCAACCGGTTCGGTCAGGAGATTATGGAAGAGTACCCGGACTGCGACGTGGAAATTTATTCCGGCGGACAGCCGATTTACTACTACGTGGTATCCGTAGAATAAGAGAAACAGGAGTTCCTTATGAATGAAGTCCAGGAGCTGGACTCTTTAAAAGGAATCGGTGAAAAAACGAAGCAGATTTTCGGCCGTGCCGGTATTTCGGACGTGGGAGATCTGCTTCATTATTTCCCCAGAACCTATGAAACCTTTGAAGAGATCACAGCGATCAATGAAATTCAGGAAAATCAGACCTGCGCCGTTCTCGGCGTGGTTGAGCGGGATCTGAACGTGATCCGGGCCAGGTCCCTGCAGATGACAAACGGCAGTATCCGGGATGAAAGCGGCGCCATTGGAGTGACCTGGTATCACATGCCTTATCTGAAAAATACAGTGAAGCGGGGAGCGCAGTTCGTTTTCAGGGGAAAGGCCGTCCGAAAGCGCAGCCGCCTGATTCTGGAGCAGCCCGCCATGTATTCCCCGGAGGAATATCAGGCGCTTCTGCATGTGCTGCAGCCTGTCTACCCACTTTGTGAAGGTCTGACAAACAACATGCTTCAGAAAGCCATTCGTCAGGTTATCCGGGATCCGGAGCTTACCAGGGATTACCTTCCGGCCGGGATCCGGGAGCGCTGGAAGCTTGCGGATTTTGCCTGGGCCTGTGAGCAGATTCATTTTCCGGAGGATATGGAGCATATGCTGACAGCCAGACACCGTCTGGTTTTTGATGAATTCTTTCTGTTTATCCTGTCTGTCCGTGCTCTCCGGGAAAAGCGCATTGAAGCAGACGCGGCGTTTCCCATGGAGGAGCCGCCTTTCCTGACTCCGCTTATCGGGCACCTGGATTTTGAACTGACAGGGGCTCAGAAAAGGGTCTGGGAGGAGATCCGGAGAGATTTGTCCGGTTCGAAGGTCTGTGCCCGTCTGATTCAGGGGGATGTGGGTTCCGGAAAAACGATTCTTGCCTTTCTGGCTCTTTTGTTTACGGCCGGAAACGGATGTCAGGGAGCCATGATGGCGCCCACAGAGGTGCTGGCTGTTCAGCATTTTGAAGCATTGAAAAAGCTTTTGGAACAGCATGAGCTCCCTTTTGTGCCCGTGCTTCTGACCGGTTCTCTCACCGCCAGGGAAAAACGGGAAGCCTATGCGAAAATTCAGTCCCATGAGGTGGATATCATCATTGGCACCCATGCTCTGATTCAGGAGAAGGTGGTCTATGACCGACTGGCTCTTGTAATCACCGATGAACAGCATCGTTTCGGGGTGCGTCAGCGGGAAGCCCTGGGAGAAAAAGGACGGATGCCTCATACCCTGGTTATGAGTGCCACCCCGATTCCCAGAACACTTGCTGTGATTCTTTATGGTGATCTGGACATTTCTGTGGTGGACGAGCTCCCTGCCAACCGGCTTCCCATCAAAAACTGTGTGGTGGATACCAGATATCGGCCAAAAGCCTGGGAATTCATCCGCAAAGAGGTGGAAAATGGCCATCAGGCCTATGTGATCTGTCCCATGGTGGAGGAGAGTGAGGCTGTTGAAGCAGAAAATGTGCTGGAATATGCGGCACAGCTGAAGAGTGCTCTTCCGGAAATGATCTGTGTGGAACCGCTTCACGGAAAGATGAAGCCCAAAGATAAAAATGCGATTATGGAGCGTTTTGTGAAAAACGACATTCAGGTTCTGGTATCCACAACCGTTGTGGAAGTAGGGGTCAATGTGCCAAACGCCACTGTCATGATGATCGAAAATGCCGAGCGCTTCGGCCTTGCCCAGCTCCATCAGCTCCGGGGACGCGTAGGACGGGGGAAGGCTCAGTCTTACTGCATCATGGTTTATGCCTCGGACAGCAGACGGACCCGGGAGCGGCTGGAAATCCTGAACCAATCCAACGATGGCTTTTACATTGCAGGAGAGGATCTGAAGCTTCGGGGGCCGGGGGATCTGTTTGGTATCCGGCAGAGCGGTGTTATGAATTTTCGGATTGGAGATATTTTTCAGGATGCGAAGATTCTGAAAGAAGCCGGGGAGGCCGTGGATTTCTGTGAAAAAATGGGGGAAGAAGCCCTGCCGGAATTTCCGGTTTTCCTGGAAAAAGCCCGCAGGTACTGGAATTTGAACAACGAAAAACTGAATTTGTAGTTGCCAATTATTGAAATCTGGTATATGATGGTACGGATTACATAATAATTTTATTGTGTTTTTGTTTTAAGGAGGACTATTATGGAAAAAAAGAAAACTACCAGAACTTCAAAAAATACTGCGAAAACCACTGCAGCCGCAAAAGCAGTTGCCGAGAAAGCAGCTGAAAAAGTTACAGAGGCTGCTGAGAAGGTAAGCGAGGCTGTGGCAGAGGCAGTTGAGAAAGCTCCGGCAGTTGCTGCCGATCTGGTTGAAAAGGCAGAAAAAGCAGTGGAGAAGGCACCTGTGAAAAAAACGGCTGCCAGAAGAACTGCATTAAAAGAAACCATTTATCTGCAGTATATGGGAAAAGAGATCAATCAGAAAGACATTACGGAAAAGGTAAAAGCCATCTGGACCGAAAGCTTAAAGAAAAAAGTATCGGAGATGAAAACTCTGACCATTTACCTGAAGCCGGAAGAAAACATGGCTTATTACGTAATCAACGATGAGGTAACCGGAAGCATCGAGCTGTAAAAAGGACCGTTGCCCGGAAACTATCAAAATATGTAAAATCATGAAAGGATTGCTAGTTTATTTACGCCGATTTTTCACATACTATTTCTGCAATCAACAATTGCACAGCAAAACAAAAGTGAAAAGGAAAAAGCATTTAAGGAGGCGTATTCAAATGGCAAATCGTTCATCTAACACAGCAGCAGTACCGGAAGCGAAAGGCGCACTGGATCGTTTCAAAATGGAAGTTGCAAGTGAAATCGGTGTTCCTCTGACAGAAGGCTACAACGGCAACCTGACTTCCAGACAGAACGGCAGCGTCGGCGGCTATATGGTGAAGAAAATGATTGAAGCCCAGGAAAGACAGATGTCCGGACAGGGCGCCATGGGAATGGGTGCCCAGAGCGGTATGGGAACTCAGAGCGGCATGAGCGGCCAGACTGGCATGCAGTAATCCAGAGGGTGAACCAGAAAAAAGCAGAACCTGAAAAGGCTCTGCTTTTTTTTAAAAAAGGATTGTGTCCTGAAAATAAACTATGCTATAATAACGTCAAATGCAAAAGGGGTGAAAAAATGAATATTGGGCTAATAGCACATAACTCCAAAAAAAACCTGATGGAGGATTTCTGCCTGGCATATAAAAAGATTCTGGAAAAACATGAGCTGTATGCCACGGGTACTACCGGCAGGCGGATTGAGGCAGTGACAAATCTGAAAGTACACAAATTTCTTCCGGGTGCTGTAGGAGGCGATAAACAGTTTGCGGAGACAATCCAGCGAAACGGGCTGGACATGGTGATCTTCTTTTATAATCCGGTGATGTTAAATCCCAAGGAGCCGGATATCGACATGATTTCAAAATACTGTGATCAGTACAACATACCGATTGCGACCAATATCGCGACGGCAGAATCATTAATCATCGGATTGTCAAAGGGCGATCTGGAATGGAGAGAACACTTATGACAATAAATGATCTACAAAACCTGTTTACCTTTGCAGGCGGTCTTGGTATGTTTCTTTTTGGTATGCACAGCATGTCAGCCGGTATTCAGAAATCCACCGGCCAGAAAATGCAGGAACTTCTGGGGATTCTGACGAACAACCGTCTGATGGCTGTACTGGTAGGCGCGCTGATTACTGCGATTATCCAGAGCAGCGGTGCCACCACCGTTATGGTTGTTGGATTTGTAAATGCCGGGATCATGACCCTGACCCAGGCTGTGGGCGTTATTATGGGCGCGAATACCGGTACCTGTATCACCGCCTGGATTGTATCTCTGGGACAGCTGGGTGACAGCTTCAAAGCCGTTTCTCCTTCCCTGTATGCTCCGCTTCTGGTAGGTGTCGGCGCATTTATGATTATGTTCTGTAAAAAGCAGCGCCAGAAAACCTACGGTGAGATCCTGGTCGGCCTGGGACTTCTGTTCATCGGCCTGGATTTCATGAAGAATTCCGCCACGGTTTATACGGATCTTCCGATTTTCACAAAAGCTTTTGCACTGTTCGGAAGCAATCCGATTCTGGGTATTGCCATCGGTGCTCTGGTGACCGGAATCATGCAGAGTTCTTCCGCAGCGGTTGGTATTCTTCAGACCCTGGCTTCCACCGGAGGCGTTGTGACGGCGGCTTCCGCCATCTACATCAGCCTTGGGTCCAACATCGGCTCCTGCTTTACGGCCCTTCTTTCCAGTATCGGAGCTCCCAGAAATGCCAAGCGTGCTGCTGTGATCCACCTCTCCTTCAACGTCATCGGTACCCTGATTTTCGGCACTCTGATTTTTGTTTTTTCGCTGTTTAACCCGATGCTGAAGCAGATGGGCATTGACAGTGTGGGGATTTCCGTTTTTCACACGATTTTTAATATCATCTGTACCATTGTGCTGTTCCCCTTTGCCAATAAACTGGTAACACTGTCCGGTGTCCTTGTGAAAGGTGAGGAGGATGACATTCCGGCAGATGCTGATGAAGAAACCGTGACGCTTCGTCATCTGGACAAGCGTATCCTGGAGACTCCTTCCTTCGCTGTGGAAAATGCGATCCTGGAAGTGGTTCATATGGGAAAGACCACCTACGAAAACATGCAGCGCGCATTTGACTGTGTGCTCAGCTACGATAAAGAAAAAATCGAAAAAGTCTATGAGACAGAAAAAACCATCAACAAGATGGAAAAACTGATTACGGAGTATCTGGTGAAGATCAGCAATCTGACCCTGAATGAAGAGCAGCACACCATTATCAACAATCTGTTCTATTCCGTAAGCGACATTGAACGTGTGGGGGACCACACGGAAAACATTGCGGAGCTGGTGGATTACCGGGACGGCAATCAGATCCAGTTTTCCGAAGAAGCCTGTGTGGAACTCCAGGAAATTATGGAAATGGTTTCCAATGCTTTCCGTTATTCCATAAAGGCCAGAGAGGATGTGAGTGTGGAAGACGCTACAAAGGTTGTCAAATATGAGGATATGGTCGATAATATGGAAGAGGAGCTTCGGGAAAAGCATATCGAACGCCTTTCCAAACAGCTCTGCAAGCCTACCAACGGCGTGATTTTCCTGGATATTATCAGCAATCTGGAACGTATTTCCGACCATGCTTACAATCTTGCAGGCTATGTCATGTCTGAACATTGATTCTCAAACAGAAGAAGACGAGAAAGGACTATCCGAAATGGCAGATCAGATTTTTTTAGTTGAGGATGATGAGAACATACGTGAGCTTGTGGTATATGCTTTGAAAACAGCAGGTTTTGAGGCCACAGGCTTTGCCACCGCAGGTGAGTTTTACAAGGGTCTGGACGCAGGGATCCCGCAGCTTCTGCTTCTGGACATCATGCTTCCTGATGAGGATGGCATCAGTATACTGAAAAAACTGAGAAACAACAGCCGTTTACGAAACATTCCGGTCATCATGCTGACCGCGAAATCCACCGAATACGACAAGGTGATCGGACTGGATTCCGGAGCAGATGACTATGTAACCAAGCCCTTTGGGGTTATGGAGCTTTTATCCAGAGTCCGGGCAGTTCTGCGCCGGAGCGGTTCTCCTTCCGAGGAGGAGACACTGGTACTGGGGGATCTGGTTCTGGATACCAGAAAACATGAGGTTTTTGTCCAGGGCAAGCCTGTGGCACTGACCTTTAAGGAATTTGAATTGTTGAATTATCTGATGAAAAACCGGAATATTGTCCTTACCAGAGACAAAATTCTGGATGTGATCTGGAACTATGAATATGAGGGAGAGAGCCGTACCGTGGATGTACATATCGGTTCCCTCCGGCAGAAACTGGGCCCCTGCGGAAACATGATCAAAACCGTCCGGGGCGTAGGCTATAAGCTGGAGGACAAGGGATGAAAAGGCGTATTTATATCAACATCCTTATTCTGGCGGCTCTTACCATCAGTCTTGTTTCCTTCATCTGTATGTTGTTTTTTCATTACGTCTTAAAGGACCAGGTGGGAAATGAGCTGGCAGCAGAAGCAGCATATGTGGCTCAGGCATGTGAGGAAGCCGATGATGCTGTTTCTTTTTGTGCATCCGTGGGTCATACGACCCAGACCCGGGTGACCCTGATTGATCCCCTGGGAGAAGTGCTCTACGACAGTGAAGCGGATACCGGTGAGATGGAAAACCATCTGGACCGGCCGGAGGTTCAGCAGGCCCTGAAGTCCGGAGAGGGAACAGGCAGCCGACTTTCAAAAACCATGCGGACCGTTACCTTTTATCATGCAGTCCGCCTGTCTGACGGAAAGATTCTGCGCCTTTCGGCAGAGCATGCCAGCAATTTTCAGATTTTTTTGAAAATGCTTCCTCTTCTGCTGATCGTGGCTCTTCTGATTATGTTCTGCGCTCTCCTGGGAGCCAGACATCTGACTGGTGGAATCGTGACCACCATCAATGCCATTGACCTGAAGGAACCAGCCAAAAGCAGCGTGTTTCCGGAGCTGTCTCCCCTCCTGGAACGAATGGACAGACAGAACCGGCAGATTGAACAGCAGATGGCAGATCTTCTGGAGCAGGAGCGGAAGTTCAACACCATCACCCGGAATATGAACGAGGGACTGATTCTTCTGGATGGACAGGAACGGATTATTTTTATCAACCAGAGTCTGAAAACAACCCTGGGGGCGGAGAATATGGATTATACCGGAAAAAACATTTCTCTGTTTCAGAGAAGCAGGGAAATGTCCGATGTGATTGCCGCTGCCAAACAGGGGAAAGCAAAGGATACTCTGCTTACCTTTTATGAGCGGAAAATTCATCTTTACGGCAATCCGGTTCTGGAGGAGGGCAGAATCAACGGTGTTGTTCTGTTTCTGGTGGATATCAGTGAAAAAGAAAAAGCAGAGCAGATGCGCCGGGAATTTACTGCAAATGTTTCTCATGAACTGAAAACCCCTCTGACCTCCATTTCCGGCTATGCGGAAATGATTCAGAACCAGATGGTCCGACCGGAGGATATTCCGGTTTTCGCCGGGAAAATCTATGAAGAGGCCGGAAGGCTCCTGGTACTGATCAATGATATCATCAAGCTCAGCCGGATGGACGAAGGGCAGGCTGTGCAGGCCAAGGAGGTTCTGGATCTGAAGGATATCGGAACAGAAGTCCAGACACGTCTCCTCCCGGTTGCCGGACGCCGTCAGGTGGAATTTCAGGCGGATTTGCAGTCTATCCAGTTTCTGGGTGTCCGCTCCATGCTTTATGACATGATGTTCAACCTCTGTGAAAATGCCATCAAATATAATAAAGACCATGGGACCGTATTTCTGGAGATTTTTGAAAAGGGAGAGCGTCCGGTGATCCGGGTTACCGACACCGGAATCGGAATTCCGGCCGAGCATCAGGAACGGATTTTTGAACGCTTTTACCGGGTCGACAAAAGCCATTCCAGACAGACCGGCGGAACGGGCCTGGGTCTTTCCATTGTCAAACATGTGGTGGAATATCATGGAGGCTATATTGAAATCCACAGCCGGGAGGGTGTGGGTACGGTGATTACCGTTCATTTATAAAAAGCAGCAGGCTTTCGAAAGAGGGCCTGCTTTTTTGTCGGATGCTGACAGGATTTTTTTACATGGATTTTACAGAAACAACATATTTCTCTGACCTGACTCCACTAAAATCAGATTTGTAAGTAAGAAAGAAAAGCAAAGAAATCAAGGATTGTATTTTATGGAGGATGAAACAAGATGAAAAAATTAGCAGCTATCGCAGCAATCGGTTTACTGGCAGTAAGCACCCTGGAAATGACAGTGTGTGCTGAGGATTTAAATGGAACGGTCGTGATTACCGGATCCACTTCTGTTGAAAAGGTTCTGACCGCGCTGATTGATGAATTTGAAGCTCAGAATCCGGATGTTACCATTGAATATACCGGAAGCGGTTCTTCCGCAGGAATCAACGATACGATTTCCGGAACCAACAACATCGGCGCTTCTTCCAGAAATCTCACCGAAGAAGAACTGGCCAACGAAGGCCTGAATACGGAAGTATTCGCCTATGATGGAATCGCAGTGATTGTAAATCCGGAAAACGAAGCAGTTTCAGACATCACCGAAGAACAGATGGCTGATATTTATTCCGGAAAGATCACCAACTGGAAAGATCTGGGCGGGGAAGATGCTGATATTTTTGTGGTTTCCCGTGAAGAAAGCTCCGGAACCAGAAGCGCTTTTGAAGAGCTGATCGGCCTGGAGGATGCAGGCGGACTGACCGGAAACGCATCCGTTGTAGAAGGAAACGGAAACGTACAGGCCTCTGTTGCTGAAAACGCAAATGCCATCGGTTATGTTTCTTTTTCCTTTATTGATGACAGTGTAAAGCCGCTGTCTATCGCAGGAGTTGAGGCAAACGATGACAATGCAAAGGATGGTTCCTACCCGCTGTCCAGACCGTTTGTATTCTGCTATTATGATGACAAAGCAGCGGATGCCGGCCTTGCTTTCCTGGAATTTGCCGTATCTGAGGAAGGTCAGGAGATCGTTACCGAAAGCGGTGAGATCACCGTGGCAGAGGAAGCTGCTGCAGAGTCTGAAACAGAAGCAAAATAATCCGAATTTCAGGAAAAGAGCATATCTATGAACCGAAATGTAAAAAGAGATGTATTTGAAAAAATAGTAGAAGCAATCTTTCTGATCTGTGCATTAGTAGGCGTCGTTTCGGTCATTGCAATTATTGTGTTCGTATTTTATAAGGGACTGCATCCGTTTTTCGGAAAAGATGCATACAGCTTCTGGGATTTTATCTCAGGGACCAGATGGGCTCCGGGTGAAGATGTTTACGGAATCTTCTACATGATTGTCGCCTCTGTTCTTGCAACCTTCGGGGCGGTGGTCATCGGAGTCCCCATCGGGGTTCTCACAGCTGTATTTATTTCCGAACTTGCACCGGAGGGAGCAGTCAGGATCATCAAACCGGCAGTGGAACTCCTTGCCGGTATTCCTTCTGTATTATACGGCGCCTTTGGTCTTGGCGTAATCGTACCGATCATCAAACAGATTTCTCCGAAGGTTCATGGACAGTCCCTTCTGGCAGTCATTCTGGTTCTGACGATCATGGTGCTTCCTACCATTGTATCCCTTTCTGAAGCAGCGATCCGTGCGGTTCCCAGATCCTACCGGGAGGCATCCCTGGGACTCGGTGCATCAAAAATGCAGACGATCTTTAAAGTTGTGGTGCCGGCAGCCAAATCAGGAATCCTTTCTGCGGCTGTTCTTGGAATTGGCCGTGCAATCGGTGAGACCATGGCCGTAATGATGATCGCAGGAAATCCCACCCAGGGACTGCCCACCAGTATCTGGTCCATGATCCGTCCGCTGACCACAAATATTGCAATGGAAATGAGTTATTCCTCCGGACGCCAGCAAGAAATGCTCTTCGCAACAGGTGTCGTTCTGTTCTTCTTTATCATGATCGTCAACCTGACGCTGATCAAACTGACACATAAGGCAGGTGAAAAATCCTCATGAGCAGAAAAGCAAAGGATCGAATTGCCCAGGCGGCTGTTTACGGCTCTGCCGGCTTTACCGTTCTGATTCTGGTTGTGATCATCGGTTTTATTCTCGTCAAGGGTCTGCCTGGAATCAACATTGGTTTTCTGACCAGGGACTGGCAGGACACCACCACATACGCTATTATCCGGACAGATGTCAAAGCAGAGGAAATCCAGACAGGAACCATTGATGGCCTGGGTGTTACTCTGGAGGAGATGGAAAAAGGACTGGAAATCACTTCTCTGGATAAGGACTCCGTATTAAAGAATGCCGTCAATGTGAAAGGTGCCGCCTATGAGTTGAAAAAGGGCGACTATATTACAAAGGTGCAGGAAGAGGAGGACGGTTCTCTGCGGCTGAAGGTGGTAAGGCCCGGCGGCGGCATAGTCCCAATGGTTGTCACCACCCTTTATATGATTATACTGGCGCTGGTGATTGCAGCACCCATCGGAATCTTATCCGCTGTTTATCTGATTGAATATGCCAAACCCGGAAAGCTGATGACAGCCATCCATTTTGCCATTGAAAACCTGGCCGGTATTCCGTCCATTATTTACGGCCTTTTCGGAAACCTGTTTTTTGTGAAAATCTGTCAGATGCAGTATTCCATTCTGGCCGGAGCCATGACCCTGTCCATTATTCTGCTTCCGACAATCATCAACACCACGGAAGAAGCCCTGAAAACAGTTCCGCGTACTTACCGGGAATCCTCTCTGGGACTGGGAGCCACCAAGCTTCAGACGATTTCAAAGGTCGTACTCCCAAATGCGCTCCCCGGAATTCTGGTAGCGATTCTGCTCAGTATCGGACGAATCGTCGGGGAGTCGGCGGCACTGCTTCTGACAGCCGGAACGGTGGCAAAGATTCCGGGAGCTCTGGTAGGGAATTCTGCCAGCGGCGCAACTCTGACTATTAAAATGTACACCCTGATGAAGGAAGAAAATGACCTGACCACCGCCTGTGCCATCGGAATCGTCCTGCTGGTGATCATCATTCTTCTGAACTTCGCTTCAAAGACAATTACGAATAAACTGTTAACGAAAAAAGGAGAGTAGGACCTATGGAAGGAAAGGCAAAGCCCAAATTTACGGTGAAGGACCTGAATCTTTATTATGGGGACTTTAAGGCTCTGAATCAGATTAATATGGAGATACCGGAAAAAGAGATTGTCGCCTTCATCGGCCCTTCCGGATGCGGAAAATCTACTTTTCTGAAAACCCTGAACCGTATGAACGATCTGGTTGAAGGGGTCCGCATTGAAGGAAATGTTTTCCTGGACGACACAGACATTTACAGTGATATTGACGTCATTAAGCTGCGCCAGCGGGTGGGCATGGTATTTCAGCAGCCCAATCCCTTTCCCATGAGCATCTACGATAATGTAGCCTACGGTCCGCGCATCCACGGAATCAAGAAAAAAGCACAGCTTGACGAAATCGTGGAGCGCAGCCTGCGTCAGGCGGCGATCTGGGATGAGGTCAAAGACCGGCTGAAGAAAAACGCCATCGGCGTATCCGGCGGACAGCAGCAGCGAATCTGTATTGCCAGAGCCCTGGCCGTGGAGCCGGAGATCATTCTGATGGATGAGCCTACCAGCGCCCTGGATCCCATTTCCACTCTGAAGATTGAGGATCTGGCTGTGGAACTGAAAGAAAAATATACCATCATCATTGTCACCCACAATATGCAGCAGGCCAGCCGAATCTCTGACAAAACTGCCTTTTTCCTGACGGGCGATGTGATTGAATATGGAGAGACAACTCAGATTTTTAATAATCCGAAGGAAAAGAAAACAGAGGAATACATCACCGGACGCTTTGGCTGATCCTGTTAGACAGGAAAAAGCAGACAGTCTCCGGTAGATATTCTGTGTGGGAGGGAAAAAATGACAACCAGAAAGCTTTATGCGGAAGAGCTGGAAAACCTGGCCATGGAAGTGGGAAAAATGGGAGGCCAGCTTGAATATATGATCAACCAGCTTACAGAAGCCCTGAAAAATCTGGATTCTGAGCTGGCAAAAAAAATCATGGAGGAAGACGACATCATTGACGATATGGAACGCCATATTGAAAAGGCCTGCATCCAAATCGTGGCAAAGCAGCAGCCTGTGGCTACCGACCTGCGCCGTGTTACTTCCATCATGCGCCTGATTTCCGATATTGAACGGATTGCGGACCACTGCAGTGATATTTCCGAATATATTCTGGAAATCAACGAGGATTCCCCTGTGGCAAGACCCCTGGGTGTCCTGGAAATGCTGGATGAAGTGGGAGATATGATCAAACTGACCATTGACAGCTTTATCTATGATGACATTGAAAAAAGCCAGAAGGTGGCGGCCAATGATGACCGGATCGATGATTCCTTCGCTCTGATCAAGGACCGGCTCTGTCTGGAAATGCAGAAAAATCCGGAGCACATCAAGACCTATGTGGATTATTTTATGATTGCCAAATACGTGGAACGTATGGCGGATCACTGCACGAATATTGCAGAGTGGGTGGGATTTATCATCACCGGGGACCTGGAGCAGTATATGAACAGCTGAGGGAACGGCGGGCAGATGTGCTAATTGCGCGGCGGATCTTATCCCGGCGGCTGAAGACAGGTTACCGCGCAGACACGTTGATTTTTGAGATTTCCTGCGCCGCATATGGACGGGGATTTTGCCTCCATCAACCCGTGGTCGGACAAAATCCCCGTCGCTATGCTCGAAAATCTTCCAAAAATCTGCCGATTGTCTGCGTCGGAAATCCTGTCTTCAGCTGCCCTGAAAGTTTTCCCGCGGAATTTGCAAGGTGCCCGCAAAAAAAGTTACCCGGCAGCCTCACCGGATCTCACAAATCCGTTTGATACGGCGGTTTTGAAAATTAAATTTCAGACCGCCGTTTTTTGTGCCCATTTACCGGGATCTGATGGATCAATTTAGCCAACTTTATGATCTGCCGGAGCAATATGCTTCCCTGGATGATATTCTGGCGGATGAAAGGTTCCGGTGCCCGGAGCTTGCCTGCAATATTACGGAAACCTGTCTGTGTATTCATAATTCCGCCATGCAGGGCGGAAGAGTCCTGGAGGTTCCGGTCTGCGACTGACAGAAAAAATAAGAGGGGGCGGAGCGAAGGAATGGGATCGAGCCTTTGTCGATGTTGGGCTGGAGGTGGCTGCGACTGACAGAAGCAGGGTAAACGGCAGGCTTTGATGGAACAGCCGCAGGGGAAAGAAAGGCAGGATCAACGTGACAATTGCGAGGCTTCCGTCGGGAGGGCTGCGCTGGCTGCCGCCACCGAGCGTCTGTTTGAGCCGGAGGCACAGAGCAGTATGGTGTTTTGATAGCCGAAGCTGCGTAAGCAGCGGGAAGTGCCGAAGGCGAGTTTGCGCGAATGGCGGCTAATCAGCGCGCGGCCCGAGCAGGAAACGCAGTATGTCACGTGATCTGCTTTCTTCCCCCTGCGGCGTCCCCTCCCCTTCAAAGACCACCGTTCTCCCGGCTGTGAAGCGCTGCCCGTTTCCAGCACAATCCCGACAGCGCCGTATCCCACACCACAGCGGAGCTGTTTTTCTGTAAAAAGAATTGACAGTACCCCCCAAAAACTACTATAATAATTTAAGGCTGTAAGAATTTATCATCATAAAGAAATCTAAAGGAATCTAAAGGAATCAACCATGAGAGTAATCGCAGGAAAAGCCAGGAGTCTTCCCCTGAAGACCATTCCAGGCATGGACACCAGACCTACCACGGACCGCATTAAAGAAACGCTGTTTAACATGCTTCAGAGCGAGCTGTGCGAAGCCCGGTTTTTAGATCTTTTTGCCGGCAGCGGCGCCATCGGAATCGAAGCCTTAAGCCGCGGAGCAAAGGAGGCTGTCTTTGTGGAAAGCAGCCGCAGAGCTGCCGATTGTATCCGGCAAAATCTGGCATTTACTCGATTGGCATCCCAGGCGACCGTGCTGAACACCGATGCGGAGAGCGCATTGAAAAGTCTGGAGGGAAAAGGCAGCTTTGACCTGATCTTTATGGATCCGCCCTACAACCATCTTCTGGAAAAGCAGGTGCTGGAGTATCTGGCACATTCCAGCCTTGCAGACGAACATACTCTGATTGTTGTGGAAGCCTCCCTGGAGACGGATTTTGATTACCTGGAAGAGCTGGGTTATACAGCCGAAAAAAGAAAGTGTTATAAAACGAACGTCCATCTGTTCTGCAGAAGGACGGAGGGGAGAGCATGATGAAAATAGCAGTTTATCCGGGCAGTTTTGACCCGGTTACCTACGGACATCTGGATGTCATCCGCAGATCAGCCGTGCTGGTAGATGAGCTGGTAGTCGGAGTTCTGAATAATAATACAAAAACGCCATTGTTTTCTGTGGAAGAACGTGTTAAGATACTTTTGGAAGTGACCAGAGAGATCCCCAATGTTCGGGTGGAATCTTTTTCCGGTCTTTCCGTGGATTTCGCCAGAAAGTGCGGCGCGGAATTTATCGTCAGAGGTCTGCGGGCTATTACAGACTTCGACTATGAACTGCAGATGTCCCAGACGAACCGCGTTTTGAACCCGGATATCGATACCCTGTTTCTGACCACCAGTCTGGAATATGCGTATCTGGGTTCCTCGACTGTCAAAGAAGTCGCAGCCTACGGAGGAGATATTTCCAAATTTGTTCCCACGGCTGTGGTGGACCGAATTTATAATAAAATCTGGGAAAAACAGAATAAATAGTGAATAAGGAGAGAGTTACCATGAGCAGCAGAATCGAGCAGATTATTGAAGAAATTGAAGAATATGTAGACAGCTGTAAGTTCCAGCCGCTGTCCTCCACCAAGATCGTTGTTAATAAAGAGGAGCTGGAGGAGCTTCTGCGGGAACTTCGGATGAAAACACCGGATGAAATCAAACGCTATCAGAAAATCATCAGTAACAAGGACGCGATCCTTCAGGATGCCCAGGCGAAAGCGGACAAGCTGATTGCAGAAGCTACCGAGCGCACCCAGAAAATGGTGGAAGAGAGCGAAGTGATGCAGCAGGCCATGGAGCAGTCCAGAGATCTGCTGGACCGTACCAATCAGCAGGCCCAGGAAATTCTGGACAATGCCACCAATGACGCGAACAATATCCGTATGGGAGCTCTGCAGTATACCGATGAGATGCTGGCAAATCTGGAAAAGATCATGAGCCACACCATTGATTCCGCAGGAACCAAGTATAACAACTTTATCAATTCCATCCAGTCCTGTTATGATATTGTGAATAAAAACAGAAGAGAGCTTTCACCCCAGGCAGCTCCTACGAATTATACCACAGAGCCGGATATGCCTGATCTGGATGAGGCGCCGATGGAATAAGCTTCTGCTGACCGGACGGGTGCAGCAGTCTGACATTCCCGCCGGATCTGTTCTGTCAGAATACGAAGAGCAGCCAGAGGGCAGTTCCGGCAAAAGCCAGCAGGCTCATGCCGGCCCTGGCCCGGAGATATGTCCCGGCATTCAGGCCGGAGCCTTTCAGGACACTTATTGTCTGGGCAAAGGTGCACAGGCCTCCGAAAACCGTCAGCGGAACTGCTGCCAGGATGGCCCAGGGCATCTCAAAGGCGTCAGAGATCCGGTCGATCCCGCTTGTAAGTTCCAGAACAGCTGTGAGAACGGCGCAGCTTTTGGCGGTGAAAAAAGGGAGGCATGTGAGCATTTCTGTCAGAATCGAAAAAAGAATGATATATCCTCCCAGTTTCAGGATTGTAATACAAGCATCATAAATACAGGCATCCAGAAGACCGAAGGTGATTTGTGGACTGGATGCTTTTTTGGCGTTGCATTCTTTCGTCACTGTCGGAAGGGCCCTCAGGAGAGAAAAGCCGCAGCAGAAGAGCGGTATTCCATAGATCAGCAGAAGAATCGGGAGTATTTGATTTGAAAGGCCAAGCTTTTCATGAATCAGATAGGTAAAAACAAATCCAGGGCTTGCATTGTTACAGAAATGCAGCAGACACTGGGCCTCCGGAAGGGAGATTCTGCCGTTTCGACGCAGGTCGCCCAGAATCTTTGCTCCGGTGGGAAATCCGCAGAGAAATCCGGCGATGAGTGCAAAGGTTCCGCCGGGAGAAAGCTTTCGCAGCCTGTCCGGGAATTTTTCTGTGACAAAGGAAAGCTGTTCCAGCAGTCCGGACTGGATACAAAAACCGGATATCATTAAAAAGGGAAGAAGTGTTGGCACAAGGGTATCAAACCAGAGGGTCAGGCCATACCGGGCAGCCGCAAGGCCATGGGCAGGGTGTGTGAAAAGGAAGCAGAAAATTCCTGCTGCCAGAAGACCGGAAAGGAATGTCATGAGAACGCCTTTTGTACTTTTTTTTAGTATATGTGAGGGGTTTCAGTGTTTTTACAGTTCTTTTTGAGAGCAGGGAAGCATATATTTACCTTGGCGTCAACTTATGCTATAATGAAAATGATGTTGGGGTCAAACGATGCCATACGGATTGTTCCGTGCTTCGCACTCCCACAATCCTGCCCAATATTCGGATATCGTGGGACATTCGTCCCACTTTTATCCTCATATTGGAGCGGGTCAATCAGTCATAAACCCACTTATGCGCAAGCGCATTGTGGTTTATGACTTTTGACCCTGGCATCATGAAAATGAGTTATGGACTGCGCGCTGAAAAGGCGTTTCCTGCGTAAGTACGCAAAATATGAAGGATTGTGAGGAGCGTTTTATGGAGATACAATTATGGCGTGAAATTTTAAATCCTTATGATCTGGCAGTCAAGGAGTTAATTGTAAAATTTGAACACCTGATCCAGGAACATAAGGAACGGGGGATGTACTGTCCCATCGAACAGGTTAAAGGCCGCGTCAAGGCCATTTCCAGTATTCTTGACAAAGCCCAGAAAAAAAATATTGAACTGAGTGAGATCGAAGAGAAGCTGGACGATATTGCAGGGATCCGGATTATCTGTCAGTTCGTGGAGGATATCGGGAAGGTGGTGGAGATCATCCGTTCCCGCAGCGATCTGAAAATTATCAGTGAAAAAGACTACATAAACAACATGAAGGACAGCGGTTACCGCAGTTACCACATCATTGCCGAATATTCGGTGGAAACCTTAAAGGGGCATAAAACTCTGAATGTGGAGATTCAGATCCGGACGCTGGCCATGGATTTCTGGTCTACCATTGAGCATTCCCTTCAGTACAAATACAAGAAAAATATTCCGGATCATATCCGGATCCGGCTGTCTAAGGCAGCCGATGCCATCATCGTACTGGATCAGGAAATGTCCAGCGTGCGAAGTGAAATCATGGATGCCCAGAATTCCTTCCTGATTCAGGCGAATCTGGTGGCGGATATCCTGAACAATCTTCAGAACCTCTATCATCTGGCCAATAAGCGGGAGATTATGAAGATTCAGGATGAATTTTACCGGATTTATAAAGAAGACAATATCGAGCAGCTTGAGCGATTCAGCCGGGAACTGGATCTGCTGGCGGAGAGTTACCGGGCCCAGTCCTGCTGACTGCTGCGGATTCCGGAACATAAAAACAGGACAGAGGAGGATTTCGTCTCCTTTGTCCTTTTCATGTCAATCCCATCTTAGCTTTCCGTATCCGGAATTCACTATTTGGGACAGCCCCTTTTGCTTCGGCATCATCGGAAGCCGGTCCGGTATTTTTACATGACAAGCATAAGAGAATCTGTT
Organism: Candidatus Limivivens sp.; assembly: GCA_034101475.1. Classification (GTDB taxonomy): domain Bacteria; phylum Bacillota; class Clostridia; order Lachnospirales; family Lachnospiraceae; genus Limivivens. The sequence continues at coordinate 181 of JAXEJQ010000025.1, read as the reverse complement.
ATAATGCACATGGAAAGTACTTATGATGTTGGGGTCAAACGATGCCATACGGATTGTTCCGTGCTTCGCACTCCCACAATCCTGCCCAATATTCGGATATCGTGGGACATTCGTCCCACTTTTATCCTCATATTGGGGCGGGTCAATCAGTCATAAAACCACTTATGCGCAAGCGCATCGT
>JAXEJQ010000024.1:0-71312 GCA_034101475.1 Candidatus Limivivens sp. | reverse complement strand
AAAGAAATAAAAACAATCGACTGGCCCCTGTTTCATGCGCAGTGGTGCCAACGCAGGGCATGGGGGTTTACTATAAAAGTCCCGGACAGCAGCCATGTGGTGAAGCATGCTTGCATGCGCAGACACATGGCTATTGGACGGCCTACCCGTATGAGCAAGCAGCGGAGCGAATTGCGAATACGGGGCGATTGCGTTAGCAATCGACTTTTATTATTGGTGGTGTCTGCATCAGCAGACATTTCCGTTTAGAGTAAAATGCCGTACACACAGCCCACAAAAATAAGGGAGGTTTTCCATATGAAAGAACAACTCTATACCATTCCGCTGAATGACGCCTTTAATACCGGGGATGAATGCCCCTTCTGCCATATTCACCGTTCTCTGGAACAGCATGCCATTGAATTTGTCCTGGGCTCCGGCGCTTCCTACATGGAAGACGATGTCCGGGCGGAGACTGATAAGCTGGGCTTCTGCTCCTATCATTATGAAAAGATGTTTACCTACGGGAACAAGCTGGGAAACGCGCTGATCCTGGAAACCCACATGAAGAAGCTGACCGCCGGCCTGAAGGCCGAAACAGCCCATTATACGCCAAATGCCAGGCCCTCCCTGCTGAGCCGTTTTTCCAGATCTTCCGGTGACTCTGAAAAAAAGAGCAATCTGGTCCACTGGCTTTCCGAGCAGGAATCGCACTGCTATATCTGTGATTACATTGAGAAAATTTATCAGAGGTACATCGATACGTTTTTTGAAATGTATAAGAAAGACTCTGCCTTCCGGGACAAAGTAAAAAACAGCAGGGGCTTCTGCCTTCATCACTTTAAGGACCTGGTGCAGGCCGCAGAGGAAAAGATGAACGAAAAGGACCGGACGGCCTTTTTCGAAATGCTGTTCCCCCAGATGATCCAGGGGCTGGAGCGCATTACCGAAGATGTGGAATGGTTCCAGAAGAAATTTGATTATCAGTTCAAGGATGCCGACTGGAAGAATTCCAAAGACGCTGTTCAGCGGGCCATGCAGAAGGTAGCCGGCGGCTACCCGGCTGACCCGCCCTTCCAGGCAAAATAAGGATTCTTTTTATCGGAAACAGATCATACAAAATGCCGCATAAATACACAGCAGCACAATTCCCTGGGTTCTGGAAAGCTTCCCTCTCACCAGGGCCGGCACCGTCAGAAAGGCCATCACAAACAGCATCACCGGAATATCCAGAACCAGGGAGGAGTTGAATCCGGCAATGGTCCCGTTCTGTGGGATATCAAAGGGGGCAAGCATAGAAGAAACCCCGCTGACCAGCACCAGATTGAACAGGTTTGCCCCGATGACATTACCCAGGGAAAGCGCTCCGTGTCCCTTGGACAGAGAGGTCACCGCCGTGATCAGCTCCGGCAGCGAGGTGCCCAGTGCCACAAAGGTCAGGCCGATGACTGCCTCCGGTACGCCCAGCGCCTGGGCAATCAGCGTGCCGTTGTCCACCAGAAGTCTGGCTCCCAGGGCAATCAGCACGGCACCCACAATCAGCAGAAACAGATCCTTTTTCATATCTTCGTCTTCCGGAACCGTCCCGGGGGACATCTCTTCCTTCGGGCTGTTTTTGATCTGCTTCACCGTACAGAACATGTATACAAGAAAAATTCCAAAAAGCACCGCTCCGGTAACCCTTCCGAAGTGCCCCGTCCCGTAAGCGGTCAGGGCGTAATATCCCGCCGCCAGGAAGAAAAAGAGCACCGGCATTTTCATCGTGCTGCGATCCACCGGTCCCGGATGAATCGTGATGGTCAGCGCGGCGACCAGCGCCGTGTTGCAGATGATGGAGCCAAGGGCATTCCCATAGGCGATCTCCCCGTGGCCGCCCAGTGCGGATGTGGCGGAAACCATCACCTCCGGCAGCGTCGTACCGATGGACACCACTGTCGCCCCGATCAGAAGCTCCGGAATATGAAAAATGTGCGCAATGCCCGTGGCACCGTCCACAAACCAGTCGCCGCCTTTAATCAGCAGCACAAGCCCCACGGCAAAAAGTAATATCGGAATCAGCATTCCATTCCCTCCTTCTTAAAAAAAGACTTCGGATACCGTCTGTGACAGTATCCAAGTCTCTCTGGTGATTATGCTCTTTTCTGTATCCAGTACAGGTCATCCTTCAGAATCTCCGTCAGGGAAGATTCCCGTACATTCCGGGTGCCGTCCGTCCGGTGAATCGCCGGCTGTACCACACCCACAGGCGTAATTTCGAAAAGCCCTTCTCTCTGAAAAATGTTCCTTCCCATGGCAATCCCTGTCACCGGCAGCGCCGCGACTATCATGCCCTGATTTTCTTCCTGGGCCTTTTCCGCCAGAAGCTCAATCTCTTCCAGCTCCTTCTCTTCCAGGAGCGTTCCTGCATTCTCTCCTGCCTCCGCCGCGTAAAGTACAATGCTGCTGCCCTTCCTGCGCAGTTCACTCAGATAGGCACTGCTCAGCATTCTGCGGTAATTCTCCCGGGTAAGGTTCTCCACCACCCCGAAAATCAGCCCTCTGCCGTGCAGTTCCTCCATGGTCTGCATGGTCTTCCCGTAGGCAAAGGATGCTTTCCCTGTCTGGGAAACATCCAGTTCTGCGCTGTCTGCCATGGACAGCATCGGAATCAGGTTCCGGTTCTGCCGGAAGAAATCCAGATACTGCTCATCCATCATGCTGCCGTTGGTGATCACCGGGAAGAAAATCCCGGGATATCTGGAAGCACGCTCCAGGATGCACTTTCGGGTCAGCGGTTCCCCTCCCCGGATGAAAATAATCCGGATACCAAGCTGCTCCGCGTCAAAAAACACATCATCCCAGTCAGCTGCACTCAGGTAGCGCTCCTCCCGCAGGTTTACATAGGCATTGGAATGCATCCGCATCAGGTAACTGTCCACCCCCTGATGATTGCTGCGCTCTGTAATATTCGCTGCAAGAAACATGGGGACGTAAATACCCTCAGCCATTTTATTCTTCCGAATACGATAGGAATCCATTAAAACGCTTTTTAAATATGAAACAAGCTTAAATTCTTCTGTCATGACTTCGCCTCCATTTTCCGCATCAGATTTTTGTGCCTTCAGTATACCATGATACCCCTGTGATTTCAATACGCCACTTTATCCAGCCAAAACATTTTGTTACAATTTTAACGTTTTGTTTCCGGATACCCCAACCGATTTTACAAAATCTCCAGATGCTCCAGCAGGATTTTTACTCCCAGCAAAATCAGAATGATACCGCCGGCCAGCTCCGCTCTGGATTTGTAGCGGCTCCCGAAAACATTTCCGATTTTTACGCCCACAGCCGACAGCAAAAAAGTGATAATACCGATGAAGATCACCGCCGGAAGGATCTCCACATTCAAAAACGCCAGGGTGATCCCCACCGCCAGCGCGTCGATGCTGGTGGCCACCGCCAGGATCAGCATGCTCCGGGCATCCAGGCTGGCATCTGCCGGTTCCTCCTCTTTGGAACAGGCCTCCCGAATCATATTGATTCCGATGAAGCCCAGCAAAAGAAAGGCAATCCAGTGATCCACCGCCGTAATCTTATCCCGGAACCGGAAGCCCAGGAAATAGCCCACAAGGGGCATCAGAGCCTGAAAACCGCCGAACCAGAGTCCTACAATGGAGCACTGCTTCAGAGTGACCTTCCGCAGAGCCAGGCCCTTGCAGATGGAGACTGCGAAGGCATCCATGGAAAGCCCCACAGCCAGTGTGAAAAGTGTGATAAATGACATCGTATGTTTCCTCCCTTTCTCAGGGTGAGGCATGCAGTTCTCTTTTGTTGATCCGCTTCCCGGCATCCTTTCTTCCCATAAAAAAGACCCACGGAACCACAGACGTCCAAAGACGCTCCTGGTTCCGTGAGTCTCATTTTTTAAGGCATGGCCAGATTTTCATCATTATGTTGACCATACCGCAGCTTCCGATACGGGCTGCAAACTACTCCCTCACGCAGATTTTCTTTTATGGATGGTACCATAAATGAGAATTTCTGTCAATAGGCTATTCCATTCACAGCAACAGCTCTGCCGCCTCACTGATCCCTTCGCTGAAGGTAGGATGGGGACGGATCACCGATGCCATCTGCTCCGCGGTAAGGCCGTTTGCGATGGCCATTCCGAATTCGCTGATCATATCCGTAGCCCGGGCGCACATCATCTGGGCTCCCAGAATCCGGTGGGTTTCCGGATCAGCCAATACTTTGATAAAGCCCCTCTCCTGCCCGGAAAGCAGAGATTTCCCGTTGGCCGACATGGGGTATTTGGCTGTCAGAACCGATCTCCCGGCTGCTTTTGCTTCCTCCGCGCTCAATCCCACCGACGCGATTTCCGGACTGGTATAAACGCAGGAGGGCACCACCGACAGATCCATTTCCGGCTCTTCTCCGTTCATATGACAGACGGCATTGATGGCTTCCGCGCTGGCCACATGGGCAAGCTGGATACCTCCGATACAGTCTCCTGCGGCGTAGATCCCCGGAATACTGGTCTGGAAATGCTCGTCCACGCAGATTTTTCCCCGATCCATGGCAAGCTCCACCCCCGGGCCCAGAAGTCCTTCTGTATAGGCCCTGCGGCCCACAGCCACCAGAATCGTATCGGCTTCCACCGTCACCGGCTTATCCTTCTCCGTGTAGGTCACGGAAAGGATTCCTTCTCCGGCTTCGGTAATTTTCTCCACCTTCGCGCCGGTATGGATGTCCACGCCCCGCTTCTTCAGAAGCATTTTCAGGCTCTGTCCGATCTCTTTGTCCAGAGTCGCCAGAATCCGGTCCAGAGCTTCGATAACCGTTACCTGTGTTCCCAGAGCCTGGTAAATAGACGCGAATTCCATGCCGATGACACCTCCGCCGATAATCACCAGCTTCTCCGGAACCGGATCTCCCTTGGCCAGAAGCCCGTCACTGTTCAGAACTCCCGGCAGATCCATGCCCGGAATGGGCGGCATGGCCGGAACAGAGCCTGTGACAATCAGAATGTTCTTCGCTGTCAGTTCTTCTTCTCCCACCTTCACACTGTGGGCTCCGGTAATCTGGCCTTTTCCCTGGTACAGCGTAATTTTTGATTTTTTAAACAATGCGGCAATCCCTGCGCGGAGCTGCTCCAGAACAGCTTCCTTATGCTCCTGCACCTGATCCATGCTGCAGGAGGCCTCTCCCACGCTGATCCCCACCGTGCCGCAGCTTTTGATTTCCTGCAGCAGCTCTGTGGAATGCATGATGGTTTTCGTGGGAATGCAGCCCCGATTCAGACAGGTTCCCCCGATTTCCCGCTCTTCCACCACCGCTGTTTTCATTCCCTTCGAAGCAGCTTTGACTGCGGAAAGATAACCGCCGGGACCTGCCCCGATTACAATCAGATCATATTGTTCTGCCATAGCTCCTCCTGTCTGCTTTATATATTTTCCCTGAGCAGTTCCCTGACATCCCGGGCCATTTCCTCATGAACCCCGTCCCGTTTTCCTTCCCGGACTGCCTCCGGATTTCCGTCCTGTGCTTCTCCCTGTGCTCCTGCCCGATCCACCGCCGCGAACAGAGCCTCCTGGTCATAGCGGCAGCCCTGAAGTCCCTTTTTCAGGTCTTCAATCCATCCGGCATCCATGGCGTCAGAATAAACCTGGGCCTCCTGAATAACGCCCTGATCCACCTGAAGCTGGAACTGGATGTCTCCCCAGGCAAACCGTCTTCCGAAGGAAAACTGGATGGGGATTTTCCTTCCGTATTTCCATTCAAAGGAGCCAAAACGCTCCGCCGCCTGCCGGATGGCTTCTCTGGAAAGACGGCTTTCCGGCATTTTCTGAACGGGACAGCCATAGACCTCCCCAAAGGCCTCTGTCAGCTTTTCTTCCATCAGAGACACTGTAATCTCCGGACAGAATTCAGACAGATTGGCTACCCGGGATCTCACGGAAGAAACGCCCTTGGACTGAAGCTTTTCCTTGGAAACATTCAGAAACCGGGACATCTGGGAGGTATCCACATTCAGCAGCAGTGTGCCGTGATGATAGCAGCAGTCGCCTGTCTCATAAAACGCATTTCCGGAAAATTTCCGTCCATCCACCGTAATGTCATTGCGCCCTGTCTTTTCCGCATGAATGCCCAGCTTCTGCGCTGCCCGGATAATCACCTGGAGCTGCCGGTCCACATCATAATTTTCCTTACGTACCAGAAAGGTAAAGTTCAGATTTCCCAGATCGTGGTAAACAGCCCCGCCTCCGGAGAGACGGCGTACCAGAAAACCGCCGTCCTCCTCCAGATAATTCACCTTGCATTCCTGCCAGCAGTTCTGGTTCCTGCCGATCACTACCGTATGCCGGTTCTGCCAGAGATAGAGGATACATTCTTCCTTCTCCACGTTCAGAAGCAGATATTCCTCCAGCGCAAGATTCTGATATGGATTCGTTTCTTTTGTAATAACCTGCGTCGCTTTTGTAATCATAGATGCCTCCGTGAAAACGATGATTCCGTATCTGAGATTCTTTCGGATCTGCGATCATTCCGTATCGGAAATACGGAACCGTTCTATTATTCAAATGAATACCGGATTACCGGTTTTCTCGCCGCCTGCACTTCATCCGGTCTGCCGATCACCGTGGTCTTCGGAGCCTGATGCAGCTCCTCCGGGTCTGTCTGAGCCTTTTCATAAATTTCCCGGAAAATCCGCACCGCTTCATCCAGGGTCTCTCTGGATTCGGTCTCCGTCGGCTCAATCATCAGCGCTTCATGCACAATCAGCGGGAAGTACATGGTTGGCGGATGAATCCCGTAATCCAGCAGTGCCTTCGCCACATCCATGGCGGACACGCCCCTGTCATGCTTCAGCTTCTCCAGAGTCATGACAAACTCATGCATGCAGGGTCTGGGGAAAGCGCATTCATAGAGATCCTCCAGCTCATGCATCATATAGTTGGCGTTCAGAACCGCATTGGAGGACGCCTCCGGAATCCCCTCTTTTCCAAGGCAGAGGATATAGGTCAGCGCCTTTACCACCACCAGGAAGTTTCCGTAAAATTCCTTCACGGAGCCCACGGACCGGGGATTATATTCCATGTGCAGTTCTTCTTCGCCCAGAACTCTGGGACCCGGCAGGAAAGGAATCAGGAACTCCTTGCAGCCGCAGGGACCGCTTCCCGGACCACCGCCTCCGTGGGGCGTGGAGAAGGTTTTATGCAGGTTCAGATGGATCACGTCAAAGCCCATATCGCCGGGTCTGGCAATGCCCATTACCGCGTTCAGATTGGCGCCGTCGTAATAATTCAGACCGCCTGCCTCGTGAATAATTCTGGTAATTTCCAGAATGTTTTTATCGAACAATCCCACCGTATTCGGATTGGTCAGCATCAGACCGGCCGTATCCTCGCCTACTGCCTCCCGCAGCTTATCCAGATCCACACAGCCGTCCGGCCCGGAGGGAACGTTCACAATATCGAAGCCTGCCATGGCAGCACTGGCCGGGTTGGTTCCGTGAGCAGAATCCGGCACAATGATTTTCGTCCGTTTTTTGTCGTTTCTGCTGTCGTGATAAGCCTTGATCACCAGCATTCCGCTGAATTCTCCATGGGCGCCTGCCGCCGGCTGAAGGGAAACGCCGTCCATGCCGGTGATTTCGCAGAGATACTGCTCTGTAAGCTTCAGAACCTCCAGACAGCCCTGGGCCGTATGGGCCGGCTGCAGGGGATGAATATTCGTAAACCCGGGAAGTTCAGCCATCTCTTCATTCAGCTTGGGATTGTATTTCATGGTACAGGATCCCAGCGGATAAAATCCATTGTTGACTCCATGGGCCCGGTTCGCCAGCTCGGTATAATGGCGGCTCAGATCATTTTCTGAAATCTGGGGCAGATGCAGCTCCTTTTCCCTGATAAAGCCCTCCGGCTTCACCTCCGGAACATCACATGCCGGGAGAATACTGCAGCCTCTTCCTTCCACACTTTTCTCAAAAATCAGCTTCATTTCCCGCACACCTCCTTTATGGCCTCCACCAGAGCATCGATCTCTGCTTTGGTGTTCTTTTCCGTTGTGCACCAGAGAATCTCGGATTCCCCGAGAGGCAGGCCTCCCAGGATTCCTTTCTTCTCCAGAGCGTCCAGAAGCTCTTCAGCCGGAACCGGGGTCACGGTTACGAATTCATGGAAGAACGGCTTCTGATATTTCAGTGTCAGTCCGGCTTTTTCCAGTTCACTCTGAAGATAATGGGCTTTGGAGGTACACTGGGTCGCCGCCTGCTCAAGTCCTTCCTTTCCCATCACCGCCAGATAAACCGATGCAGTCAGGGCACACAGGGCCTGATTGGAGCAGACATTGCTGCTGGCCTTTTCCCGGCGGATATGCTGTTCTCTGGCCTGCAGGGTCAGAACGAAAGCCCGCTCACCCTTTGCGTCCGTTGTCTCGCCCACAATCCGTCCCGGCAGCTTTCTGGTCATGGCGGAAACCGTCGTCATGAAGCCCAGATAGGGTCCGCCGAAGCCCATGGGCATTCCCAGAGGCTGACCCTCGCCCACCGCGATATCCGCTCCGAATTCTCCCGGAGTTTTCAGAATACCCAGCGCAATGGGATTGCAGCCGCAGATATATTTCGCCCCTGCTTCATGAACCGCCTCGCCCAGTGCCTGATAATCCTCCAGGATTCCGTAGTAATTGGGCTCCTGTACATAGAAGCAGGCCGTCTGGCCATCCAGGGCTCCCTTCAGGGCTTCCAGATCGGTCACGCCGTCCTTTTCCGGAATCACCTTTACTTCTGTGTTGCTGCCGTAGCAATATGTTTTCACGGTACGGATCACATCCGGATGGGAAGTGGCGGAAAGCAGCACGGTGCTGCGTTTCCGATCCCTGCACATGGCTGTGGCTTCCGCTGCGGCGCTGGCCCCGTCATAAACAGAGGCGTTGGATGCGTCCATGCCGGTGAGCTCACACATCATGGTCTGATATTCAAAAATGGACTGCAGAATTCCCTGGCTGATCTCCGCCTGATAAGGGGTGTATGCCGTTACAAATTCTTCTTTTCCGGTAATCCGCTTTACCGCAGCCGGAATGTAATGATTATAGGAGCCTGCCCCGCGGAAAATGTGGGGAAATACGGTATTTTTCGCTGCCAGCTCTTCCATCCGTGCCTGGGCTTCCATTTCGGAAAGGCCCTCCGGAAGGTTCAGCCCTTCCTTGATCTTTACCTGATCGGGAATATGGGCGAACAGCTCGTCATAGCTTTCATAACCCAGGGTTTTCAGCATGGCAAGCTGTTCTTCCCGGGTGGAGCTTACATAAGTTCCCATGACTTCTCCTCCTTTTTCTGTTTCCTTCTGCCGGAACCCTCACGGTCCCTCTTCTCTTTTTCCGTCTGACCCTTCTTTACTCTGCTTCAGACTCCGCAAAAGCCTCATATTCCTCTGCGTCCATGTATTCCTCTTCCTCTGTGATCTGCTCCACACGGATAAACCATGCGCCGTAGGGATCGGAATTGATCAGCTCCGGGCTGTCCAGCAGTTCTTCGTTGATTTCCTTTACAACTCCGCTGACCGGTGAAAAAACGTCCGATACTGCTTTTACAGACTCTACATCCGCAAAGGCCTCGCCTGCGGTAACCTCATCTCCCACCTCCGGGAGATTGACGAATACCAGATCCCCCAGAGCATCCTGCGCATAATCGGTGATGCCGATGGTTACGGTTCCGTCTCCTTCATCCTTTACCCACTCATGAGATTTGACATACTTTAATTCTTTCGGGAAATTCATAATCGTTATCCTCCTGATATTTTTTTAATTTTTCGTAACTGTTCCGAACAGGCCGAATCGCTTGCTGATGAGGCCGTAAGAACGTAAATCCTGTGTGAGCAAACCCCATCGGCGCAGCCGATTTTCATGGGTTTGCGAATTGTATCTGTAAAGGTACTGAACAGATACGATTTTTCTTATCTATGCCTGCCGCTTATAGAAAGGCAGCTTCACAACTTCCACTTCCACTCTCCGTCCCCGGACATCTGCCTGAAGCCTGGTACCCGGTTCTGCATATTCCCGTTCCACCAGAGCCATGGCAATGGGATATCCCAGATACGGCGCATGGGTTCCGGAGGTGCTCTGTCCCACCTTCTGGTCGCCCACATAAAGATCCGCGTGTTCCCGGACAATTCCCCGTCCTGTAACCCGCAGGCCAACCCGCTTCACAGCCGGAACGCCTTTGGCTTCCAGAGCCGCTTTTCCGATAAACTCCGGTTTATTCATCTTCACGAAAATCCCCAGAGAGGTTTCCTTCGGTGTAATCTCGTCGTTCATTTCATGACCGTACAGAGGCATGGCAGCTTCCAGGCGAAGGGTATCTCTGGCGCCCAGACCACAGGGAATCAACCCCTCTTCTTTTCCATTTTCAAGCAGAAGATCCCAGAGCTTCGGTCCCTCCTCCGCCGCACAGTAGAATTCAAATCCATCCTCGCCGGTATAGCCGGTCTGGGAAATGATACAGGGAATCTCGCCCACATGACCGTCAAAAACTGCCGTGTAATATTTTTTCGGAATATTCTTTTCTTCCGTCAGCTTTCCCAGAATCGCTCTGGCTGCCGGGCCCTGAAGGGCAATCTGGGCGATTCCCGCGGAACGGTCCTCAATCGTCACGTCTCCGGTCTGCTGAGCCTTCATCCATGCGAAATCCTTGTCCTTGTTGGCCGCGTTCACAACGATAAAGTAAACATTTTCCCGGACCCTGTAAACAATCAGGTCATCCACCACGCCGCCGTTTTCATTGCACATGGGGCTGTAGCGTGCCTGTCCGTCTTCCATCTCGGTGTAATCATTCGTCAGCAGATGATTCAGGTAATTCCGTGCATCCGGTCCGCTTACAATGATCTCACCCATGTGGGATACATCGAACATTCCGCATTTTTCCCGCACTGCCATGTGTTCGGCAATAACCCCGGCAGGATACTGCACCGGGAGCAGATAGCCCCCGAAGGGAACGATTTTCCCTTTGGCCTCAAGGTGTTTTTCATACAGGGGTGTCTTTAATTCCATACTTCTCCTCCTTTTGCTTCTTTGTAAACAACTCCGCACTCTGTAAATGCAAAAATAAAACAGAGGCATACAGAAGAAATGAAGAATTCATTTCTTCTGTATGCCTCTGTCCTTTGACCTGAAAGATTCGTCCGCATAAACGGCTTTACTTCGTTGGTGAAACTGCGCTCTCCAGAGTTCCGTCGGGATCCGGTCTTTTTGCCTGAGAGTTTTGCCCCTTCGGCGCTACATCCTCGTAATCTCTCCCAGATCCTTCAGTCGGGTATGCTGTTTTTATGTGACAACTCATTAGTTGTAAAAATATTATCATGCATTTCCGGCGGCGTCAAGCAAAAAATTACACTCTGATATCACTCTGATATCCCGCCTTATGGGTCATGGGCTTCCGGGGGATGAAGTGTCGGAAGGACACCGCGGGCGGCATCCTTCCGTCCTCCCGCGGCTGTATTCCGATACTGCATCCCCCATCCGCTGAATGGCGCCTGTTCTTCGCTCCGGCTGTCAACGTTTCAGCTTCGCCATTTCTTCTGCCACCTGCAGCAGGTTTTCCCGGATCGACAGATTCTGGGGACAGGCATCCTCACAGCAGCCGCAGCCGATGCACACATCGGCCCGCGCATCCTCTTTCAGATCCTCAAAATAGGCCCAGCGCGTATTGTCCTCATTTCCATACATGGAATAATCATTCCAGATCCGGAAGTTCCGCGGAATATTCACTCCATTCGGACATGGCATACAATATGCACAGCCGGTACAGCCGTTTTTCGTTCTGGCTTTGATCGCCTTTGCCACATCCGCCACAATCTTCTGTTCATCCTCGCTCAGCGGCTCAAACTTTTCAAAGGTTTTCAGGTTGTCCTCCACCTGATCCATGGCAGACATTCCGCTCAGTACCACATGAACATTGGGTTTGCTGGCTACCCAGCGCAGTGCCCAGGAAGAAATGCTGTCATCCGGTCTGGCTGCCCGAAACGGCGCGCTGACCTCCTGGGGAAGCTTGGACAGAAAACCGCCCTTAATGGGCTCCATAATTACCAGAGGAACGCCCAGCTTTTCCGTCAGCGCATAGCCCCGGTCCCCTGCCTGAATATCCTTGTCGATGTAATTGTACTGGATCTGGCAGAAATCCCATTCTCTGCTGGTAAGAATCTTCTCGAAGGTCTCATAATCGTCATGGAAAGAAAAGCCCAGGAACCGGATTTTCCCTTCTGCCTTCATTTTCTCCAGATACGGAATCATCTCCAGTTCCTGTACCTTTTTCCAGCGATCCTTATCCAGGCAGTGAAGCAGATAAAAATCAAAATAATCCACATCCAGCCGCTTCAGCTGCTCCTGGAAGAACCGTTCCGTGTCCTCTTTTTTCTCTACCAGCCACACCGGAAGCTTCGTTGCCAGGAAAAAATCCTCCCGGTTATACTTCTTCAGAACCCGTCCGACAAAGGGCTCGCTCTCTCCATTGTGATAAGGATAAGCCGTATCGATATACGTAACCCCTGCCGCAATGGCCTTATCAATCATTTTTTCCGCTTCCGCTTCATCAATTTTTCCGTCTGCTGTCTTGGGAAATCTCATGCATCCAAAACCAAGCAAAGATGGGGAAACCCCCAGTTTTTCAAATTTACGATAATCCATACTTTACCTCCTAACTTCCGTGCGCCTGACAGCGCATCATCCTATTCCGACAACCGTTCCTTCAAACCACTCCCGCACCGCATCTGCATCCGCCTTCAGATTCCCCTGAACCATGGCCGCGGAGCCGCCTCCTTTTCCTTCAAATCTCTGATTCAGCTCTTTGCCCATTCCCCGCACGTCTGCTTTCCCGGTCAGGATGTACTGGCAGGCACCGTCCTCCACGCGGTTCAGCCCAAGCACCAGATCTGCCCGCTTTGCGGCCTGGTTCACAATTTCCCGCAGTTCATTCATGGTAAACCCTTCTTCTGCCAGGCAGACAGATGGGGTTCCCGGTGCCACGGCCTCCACCTTTTCCAGGGCTGTCTTCTTCCGCAGAGCACTGAGGGCACCCCGGAGCTTTTCCGTTTCTTCCTTCAGCTTCTGAATCCGTCCGCCGATTTCCTCCGGCCTTGCAGACAGCAGATGCATCGCCTCCTGAATATACTGGTGTTTTCTCTGATAATCCGCCATGGCAGCCCGGCCGGAAAGCATGGAAATGCGCACGCCTCCTTTGTAATTCTGGAGGCTCAGCAGCTTAATCAGACGCACTTCTCCGGTGGTACCCGTGTGGGTTCCGCAGCAGGCGCACACATCCGCTCCCGGAATCGTCACAATCCGTACCTGACCCTGGATTTCCTTTTTGCTGCGGTAATCCAGCTCTGCCAGCTCTTCCCGGGAAGGACAGCAGATCTCCACCGGCACATTCCGCTCAACGACTTCATTGGCGGCCTCTTCGATTTCCGCCAGCTCCTCTTCCGAAATCACACCGTTAAAATCAACGGTAACCGCATCCTTTCCCATATGAAAGCCCACATTGTCATATCCAAACACCCGGTGCACGATGCCGGACACAATATGCTCGCCCGTATGGTTCTGCATGTTCTGGAAACGCCAGTTCCAGTCCAGTGTTCCCGTCACAGTGCTTCCCGGCTCCAGCGCCCTGGAGACCGTATGCCAGATCACGCCGTCCTTTTCCTGAACATCCAGCACCAGCGCATCCCCCAACGTTCCCACATCCGCAGGCTGTCCGCCTCCTTCCGGGAAAAATGCCGTCTGATTCAGCGTCGCTTTGATCTGGCCGTTCTCCTCCATGCAGGCTTCCACAACGGCCTGAAATTCTCCAATGTAAACATCTGTTTCAAATAATCGGACTGTCTTCATGCTGTTTCCTCTTCTCTCATCAGATTCCAACGTTTTGTTTCAAAAGAGGGCCCCGCAGAAAGCGGCCCTCGAAATCGGAAGCTCTGCTGTCTGCGGCACCCTCGGGATGTCTGCCCAGGCAAACCTCTTTTTCAGTGATGGAACAGACGAATGCCGGTGAAGCACATGGCCATTCCATATTTATTGCAGGTTTCGATGACTGCATCATCACGGACAGATCCGCCCGGCTCTGCGATATATTTTACCCCGCTCTTGTGCGCACGCTCAATGTTGTCGCTGAAGGGGAAGAATGCGTCGGAACCCAGGGTCACATCCGTCATCTGATCCAGCCATGCCCGTTTTTCCTCTCTGGTGAAGACCTCCGGCTTGGTCTTGAAAACCTTCTCCCAGGCACCGTCTGCCAGAACATCCATATATTCCTCACCGATGTAGACATCGATGGCATTGTCACGCTCCGCGCGCTTGATATCATCCCGGAACGGCAGTTCCATCACCTTCGGGCACTGACGCAGGAACCAGTTGTCTGCCTTCTGGCCGGCCAGACGGGTACAGTGAACACGGGACTGCTGGCCTGCTCCGATTCCGATGGCCTGTCCGCCCTTTACAAAGCATACCGAATTGGACTGGGTATATTTCAGGGTAATCAGGGAAATTTTCAGATCCATCAGAGCTTCCGCCGGGATGTCCTTGTTCTCCGTGACCACATTTGCCAGAAAGGCATCGTCAATCTTCAGCTCCTGACGTCCCTGTTCAAAGGTCACGCCATATACCTGCTTGTGCTCCAGGGGAGCCGGACGATAATTTTCATCAATCTGAATCACATTATAATTGCCGTTCTTTTTCTGCTTCAGAATCTCCAGAGCCTCCTCCGTATAGCCCGGTGCGATCACACCGTCGGAAACCTCTCTCTTGATCAGCATTGCCGTGTCCCTGTCGCACACATCAGACAGGGAAATAAAATCACCAAAGGAAGACATCCTGTCTGCGCCTCTGGCTCTTGCGTAAGCGCATGCCAGGGGAGAAAGCTCTCCCAGATCGTCCACCCAGTAAATTTTTGCCAGGGTTTCTGTCAGCGGAAGGCCCACTGCAGCCCCGGCCGGGGATACATGCTTAAAAGAAGTCGCTGCCGGAAGTCCCGTGGCATCCTTTAACTCTCTGACGAGCTGCCAGCCGTTAAAGGCATCCAGGAAATTGATATAACCCGGCTTCCCGGAAAGTACTTTAATAGGAAGCTCCTCACCGTTTTCCATGTAGATTCTGGAAGGTTTCTGATTGGGGTTACAGCCGTATTTTAATGCCAGTTCGTTCATGATACCGTCTCCTTATTTGTTCTTGTTGATGATCTTGGATTCATATTTTCCTGTTGCAATGTCAATATAGCGCACAAACAGGGATACTTTATTATCCTCATTCAGGCTGCTCCAGAGCATCTCCGCAAAAGCTTCCATATCATCCGGAATGGAAACCAGCTTGGGCTCTCCCTCAAAGCTCGGAAGGGGATTGCCGTCACACTTGTAGGTGTGGATAAAGCGTCCTTCACCGGCCACACAGTTTTCGTAAGCGAAGGTATAGCGGTTGCAGGCCTTTGGATTTCCATTGTCACTCTTCAGAATAGACAGCGCGTAGCTGTATTTTCCGCCTTCCACGTGCATAATACCGGAAATACGCGGCGTGTAGGCAGGGCCATCCGGCTCAAACTCCCGGCATCTTAAAGACTGTTCGAAGGTAAGCTGCCTGTCCATCCCCTCGTAGATGGTATCCGTCTGGTCTCCGTTGGTCACAATGGTTTTATTTCCCAGAACACGCACAGGCGCATAAATGATCAGGCTCGGGTCTACCAGTTTTGACGGGTCAAAGGCCTGGGTGCGGATCCCTTCTCCATCTTCCACAAAAATTCGGTTTCTGCTGTTTTCGCTTCTGCCCATGATGAAATACGCAGTCACTGCCTTGGTACCATCTGCGGATCTGCCGATGATAATCCCTCTGCCGGGATAAGAATTTTCTTTCAGTTCCTTTTCCAGAGATAACATTTCCATGGTTTTCGCTCCTTTACTGGTGTTTGCTTGTATTTGCGCAAAAAAAGACCCACTTCCAGGCACTGATGCCCAGACGGTCGGCCTTTCCTCCCATTATACTTCCTGTGGTCAATTCCACTTCCGTCAGTCGTATAATTGTCTTAACCATACCATTTATTTTCAGACGCGTCAAGGGGAAAATTGCCAACCGCGGCACACACTGCTTTTCGTCTCATCTATCTGCTAACCGATCACGATTTCATAGGACACTTCGAAGACTCCGTCCTTTTCCAGCTTCTGCACACCTGTTTTTCCGGAAAGATCGCCGGTATAGCCCGTGTCATCCGTCCTGCCGTACCAGGGCTCCAGGCAGACGAAGGAAGATCCCGGCTTCGCCCAGACACCCACATAGGGGAAGCCAGGACAGGAAACGGTCACAATGGGCGCTCCGTCCGGTCCGGCCAGACCAACCCGGTCAAGCTGACCATCCTCAAAAATGTAAACGCCCTCATCAAACATGTTCTCCGGCATCTGAAGTCTTCCGCCCGGAAGCTTCAGCGTGTAAACCTCCGGCAGTGCGGTGCCGGGTTCATTGATCCGGATAAATTTCAGTTCCTCATGGCCTTCCGTCACCAGATAGCTGCCTTTTTCCACATTGAAGGCCGGATGGGCGCCGATGGTAAAGTACAGGATTCCCTCCGTCCGGTTTTCCACTTTCCACCCGACGGTGATCCGATTCCCCTCCAGCCGGTGTGTAATGGTCAGGCAAAAATCAAAGGGATACTGCTCCCTGGTTTTCTCACTGCTCTCCAGACGGTGCACCACCTGATTTTCCCCGGCGCTCACCAGCTCAAACTCCAGATCTCTGGCAAAGCCATGCTGCTTCATGGGATATTCTCTGCCCTGATAATGGTAAACGCCTTCATTGGACGCCCCCACAAAGGGAAACAGCACCGGCGCGTGACGGTTCCAGAAAGCAGGATCCGCATTCCAGAGCACTTCTCTGCCCGTATCCTTCCGGTAAATTCTGGAAAGCTCCGCCCCATGATCGCTGATCTCCACGAGTAATGTTTCATTTTCCATCTGATTCATCTCAAAACCCCCTGTTCTGTTTCGCAGGCGTTCTGCATCCGAGGAAGCCGCAAATTGCCCGCCTGTTTTCTTTATTATCTCCCGTCTCCTCCGGCTCTGTCAAGAGAAACCCGATTTTCCTATTGAGAAAGATCCAAAAAGAAGATATAATGAGCCAAGGGACAAATGGACATGAAAATCCGTGTTTGCATGGATTTTCATGTCTATGGGGCCCGCAAAACATGAGCAGGCAGCCATTTTTCGCAGAAAAATGAGCGGATTACGAATGTTTTCGTCGATTTTGGGTGCTGCGTCCCAGTGGGACGCGTTAAGCACCGACCGCAGCGAAGCGAAGACGCGCAGCACAGAAAAATCGACGGAAGGCTCATTTGTCGGGTAATCCATATACCTTCCATTGATTTTCACACAGGAGTTTAAAGTAATGAGTCAGAAAATTCCCATTGAAACCTCTGCCAGACACATCCACCTTTCCCAGACCGATTTTGAAAAGCTCTTCGGCCCGGGCACACGGCCCACCTATGTGAAGGAACTCAGCCAGCCGGGCCAGTATCTCTGTCAGGAGCGCGTCACCGTATCCGGCCCCAAAGGCAGCTTTGAAAATTTTGCCGTCCTGGGTCCCTGCCGGAAGGAAACACAGGTGGAGATTTCCGTCACCGATGCCAGAAAGCTGGGCGTTCCCAGTGTGATCCGGCAGTCCGGCGATATTGCCGGTACGCCGGGCTGTACTCTGACGGGTCCTGCCGGAACCCTCCAGATTCCCAGAGGCGTGATTGTGGCAAAGCGTCATATCCATATGACCCCCAGCGAAGCCTACCGTATGAACGTCCGGGACAATGAAGATGTCTTTGTGATCACGGAGAGCTATGAGCGCGCGCTGATTTTTGCGGATGTGGTGGTGCGTGTCCATCCTGATTACCGTCTCGCCATGCATGTGGATACGGACGAGGCAAACGCCTTCGCAAACGATGCCTCGCCCTTCGGAGTCATCCTGAAGCTTTTTGACGGAAAAAGCTATAACCTGCAGATGTGGGCGGAGGAGCTTCAGGACGGAATCAAGCGCTGATCCGGGCCCTTTCTGGTGTTGGCACAGGCCCTTTCCGGTGCTGCCGCGGATCCCTTCGGCACCGGCATGGACCCCTTCGACGCCGGCACAAGTTTCTATCGGTTGGCCATCCGGTAAATTTCCTGCATATCCGGGATCTCCAGAACCCGGAAGCCTCCCACGGTCCGTTTTCCCATAAAGCTGCACTTGTACGCCAGCTCTTCGATCTGCTCTTCAGTCAGGTGAATGCCCAGCTCTGAGAGGCAGGTGGGCATATCGATGCTCCGGTAAAAATCCTCCATGGCCCGGATTCCGTCCAATGCTGTTTTTTCCAAATCAGAATAATCACAGGGAATTCCAAACACGTTGGCGGCAAACTGCGCAAAGCGCTCCGGTTTCTCCCGGTAAACATAGCGGGCCCAGCTTCCCCAGATGGCCGCCAGTCCTGCTCCGTGAGCCACGTCGAACATACCGCCCAGCTCATGCTCCAGCTGATGGCTGGCCCAGTCTCCCGCTGTTCCGCAGCCGGTGAGCCCGTTGTGGGAAAGGCTTCCCGCCCACATCACTTCGGCCCGGGCATCATAATTCCGTGGATCCTCCTTCAGGACTTTCGCATTATAAATCACGGTGCGCATCAGCGCCTCGCAGATCCCGTCCGTCATCATGGTATGCTCTGTTTTCGTGAAATAGCGCTCCATGGTATGCATCAGAATATCCACGCAGCCGCTGGCCGTCTGATAAGCCGGCAGCGTATAAGTCAGCTCCGGATTCATGATGGCAAACCGGCAGCGGCAGTAATTGCTGCTGTAGCCCCGCTTCAGCCACCCTTCCTCGTTGGTAATCACCGAGGAATCGCTCATCTCACTGCCCGCCGCCGCGATGGTCAGCACCGCGCCGATGGGAAGGCAGCCTTCGGCAGCCCGTTTTCTCGCGTAAAAATCCCAGACATCTCCTCCGTTGAACACTCCGTAACCGATGGCCTTGGCAGAATCGATCACACTTCCGCCGCCCACTGCCAGAAGAAAGTCCACGCCCTCTTTTCTGCAGAGTTCAATACCCTCGTACACCTTGGAAAGATGGGGATTGGGCACCACACCTCCAAGGGTCACATAATCCACGCCGGCTTCCCGCAGCGAATCGCAGATCCGATCCAGAAGCCCGGATTTTTTCGCGCTGCTGCCGCCGTAATGCACCAGCACCTTTTTGCAGCCCTGCTCCTTTACCAGTTCTCCGGCCTGTTTCTCCGTATCCTTCCCAAATACCACCTTTGTCGGTGTATAATACTGAAAATTCAACATCTCTTATCCCCTCCTGTTTTACTCCTGTTTTACTCCTGTTTTATTCCTTTTTCCTCCAGCGCCTTTACCGCATGGTAGTACACCTCATTGACCGGCGTTGGAATCCCCAGCTCCTGTCCCAGGCGCACCACCTTGCCGGAAAACATCTCAATTTCCGTCTTTCTCCCCTGCTCCAGATCCTGCAGTGTAGAGGGTTTATTTTCCGGACGGATCCCCAGAATAATCTTCCCCTGCCGGATAAACTCTTCCTCTGTCAGCAGAATTCCCTTTTCCCGGGCAATGGCCTGAACCTCCCGCATGGCAGCTTCCCGCAGCCAGTTGGCATGGGCGTTGGTGCGGTATTCCCCAAAGGGAATTCCCAGAACGGCGCAGGTCATATTCTCTCCCACATTTGCCATGAACTTATACCAGATGGCATGAATCATATCCTCCTCGATCACATAGCGGATCCGGCTGGCATCAAACAGCTCCTTCACCGCCAGTACCCGGTCTGAGAGTACCCGGTTTTCCTTCTCTCCAAAGAAAACCGCTCCATTTGCCGGATCATAGCTGCAGACGCCGTCCCGCATCACAGAGGATACCCGCATCAACGAATACAGAACATGCTCCCATCCATAGACTTCCGCCACTTTTTCCTCGCTTTCCACTCCGTTCAGCACAGACAGAATCAGCGTATCCGCTCCCACCTGGTTCTTCAGGTCCGCGATGGCAGCCGCCAGTCCGGTATCCTTTACGCTGATTATAACCAGATCTGCCGGATCTCCCTCGGTTTCCGGCTCTACGATGGGAAAATGATAGGTTTTTTCATTGATGACCACGCCCCTGTCCTCCAGACGTTTCTTTCGTTCCCCGCCTGCCAGCACCCGAAAATTTTCTCCCAGCGTCCCGTACAGCCCCGGCGCAAAGAAACAGCCGATGGCTCCCAGTCCGGCCAGTGTCACTTTTTCTATTTTCTTCATTGGATTTCATTCCTCCCTGTTGATTTTGATTTTCGCGCAGCCCCCGTGCCCTTTCCGAAAGCAAAAAGGCTGCCGCTCTGCATTCAGTATAACACCGGACAGCCAAATCCGCATCTTTTTCTTTTCACCAAACAGGTAAAAGCCGGAATCGCTATCTTCCTCTTGCATTCTGTTTGATTTCTGGTATAATATGGCATATAGGCCAATGGCTTGCAAGCCAAAGTGAAAGGAGGAATGCCTTTGGCGAATACTAACGTGAGTCTCCCCACGAAGAACCGGATTTTACAGACCTGTGTCCGTCTCTTTTTGGAGAAGGGCTACAAAAAAACCACCATGAGTGAAATCCTGCACGAGAGCGGCGCTTCCAACTCCAGCTTCCAGAACCTGTTCCAAACCAAGGACGGGGTGCTGATGGAGTTGGTGGGCTTCATGTTCTCCGGTCAGTTTGACATGGCCCGGGTTTGCGCCATAAATTTGCCCCCGGTGTACGTTTACGCGGCCGAGACCGCCATCCAGCTCACCTTGACGGAGTTGAACGAGAACCTGCGGGAAATCTACATCGTGGCCTATTCCCAGCCCAAGATTCTGGAATCCATCATCCGGCAGACTGCCAGGGAGCTGAAGCAGATTTTTGATCCCTATCTTCCCGGGCTGGACGAGGGGGACTTCTACCGGCTGGACATCGGCTCCTCCGGTCTGATGCGGGCCTACATGGCCCGGGCCTGCGACGAAGAACTGACCCTGGAGCAGAAGCTCCACAGCTTCCTCTTTTTGAGCCTGGGGGGCTACAATGTGCCACGGGAGGAAGCGGAACAGGCCATCGCCTTTGTGGACGGTCTGGACATCCTGCAAATCGCCCAGCAGGTATTGCAGGAGCTGCTGAAATCCCTGGAAATGCACTTTTCATTCACTCTGCCCCGGGCTATCCCCGGGAGCAAGATTCCATACGAGGAGGCTTGAACATGAAAAAAATGATACGCGTATTGTCCCTGCTTCTGTTTTTCACAGCCATGCTGCCCATGACCAGCGCCGCAGGGTACTTGAAAGATGCAGAAATATTTGCAGATCTCAACTGGAACTTCTCTAAGGATGAGCCAGGCGAAGAGGTGACTTTAAACTCTTCAAACAGTAACATAACTTCAAATGTGCCTATAAAAATCACTGCAATCTCCACATTAAAAGTGTATCTGGCCGTTAGAATGACGTCTAATGAGACCACAGATAAAAAAATAGAAACCAACAATACGTCCGTCATTCAGATGGCAACGGAAGGAATGAGGATCAGCACTGAAAATCTCTTTCCGTCCACTTCATCCAATCTGAAAGTCTCTCATACGATATCCGTTGAAGATGTCAAAAAACTGACACGCACAACTGAATTCAACATGGCAAATGCTGCTTCTACCGATTTTATTAAGGACCAATATGACGGTAAGAACCAATATGACGGAATCAGGCCCGCAGCCAGTGTCACCGCTACCCAAAACTTGCAAAACCTGACGACCAACTCCTACACCCTGAAATTTCTGGATGGCTTCGGCGGAGTGATATCCACTGCGATTGTTAAATATGGAGCCAGTATTTCCTATCCTGAAGCCCCCACCAGAGAAGGCATGAAGTTCGCAGGCTGGGACACCGAAATTGGCAGCACTATGCCCGACCATGATGTGACCGTTACAGCCAGGTGGACTGTGAATTCCTACACCCTCACCATCAACGGAGACAGCAAACAGGTAGACTACGGCACAGCCCTGACCGCTCCTGCCGATCCCACTGCCGAAGGCAAGGCCTTCACCGGCTGGACCTGGACGGTAGGCGGCAAGACGGTGGCTTCCATGCCTACCACCATGCCCGCAGCCAATGTCACCGCTACCGCAAACTGGCAGGACAAAGAGGTGACGAAGTATACCGTGACTTTCTATCTGGATGAGGAGGAGTATTACTCTGCCCAGTATGCGGAAGGAGAAACCATTGTGGCACCGGATCCTCCTGTTGGATATGTATGGTACTCTGAAATCGGATGGGTCATGCCTGCCTCTGATCTGAGTATCGATGCGTTACCGTTTGCCGAATGAGCTGGATGGAATTGAAGAAAGGATGTGTTATCATATGAAAAAAAGAATCTCTCTTCTGCTGGTTTTCCTGCTGCTGGCCCTTTCCCCCTGCACCGTCTTTGCCGAAACCATCACGCGGGAGGAATTCGCAGCAATGCAGTCCCTGCCGGAATTGTACCGCAAGTACGGTTCTGTGATGTGCACTTATGCCCTCTCTGAGTCCGGAAGCGATGCCGAGTGTTTGGAATGGGTCTGGTATTCCGAGACGGAGGAACAGAAGCCTGTGCTGGGCTGCTTCGATGAAGTCCCCCTGCTTGCCCATGACGGCTTTACCTACGGCTACAACGAGGAAGGTATTCTCACCGCCTGGCTCTGGCTTTCCGGCTGGGAGGAGGCTCTGGAAAAATCTTTGGAACCCTTGATGGAGCTGCCCGAGGAAAAGATGGAGCTGATAACGGAAGAGGACGGCAGCTACAGCCTGATTTACGAGTCCTATGAAGAAAGCTCCGGAGGCTGCAAGATTTATGGAAGCCTGGATGACCAGAAGAATATTTCCTCGATCATCCGCCTGCAATACACGGAGGATTCCCAGGTGCAGGAGATACTGACCTTCTGCCCCATGGCCAATCCCCTGGTCAGTCTGGACATGGATGAGCTGATGCAGAACGGCACCCGTCAGATTACCTATATCCGCCAGGACGGCACAGAGCAGACGGTTGAGGTGCCCCAGCTGCTCCAGATTGAGTGGATAAAAGACGGGGAAACCTGCCAGGCCTATCTGGACCCGGAGTGTACTGAACCGATAATGTACCTGCCCGCCGGCTCGGAAGCAGTCACTGTTTACGAAGGCAAAGCTGAATAAGCCGATTTTTATCGTCTGTGCGCCTGATAAAAGGCTTTCTGATCTGCCTTCGCTGCCCTTTGCCGCACACGCAGAAAATCCCCTTCCGCAGCCGCGAAAGGGGATTTTCTGTATTACAGTTTTTTCAATATTTCTCTCTTATACTCCAGAAAATCCTGGCTCAGCCGGAATTCTTCCGTCCTGGGCCGTTTTTCCCGGATCACAATCTCATCGGTAATCCTGCCGGGTTTTCCCGTCAGCAGATAAATCCGGTCTGACAAAAAGACGGCCTCATCAATATCATGGGTCACAAACAGGGTCGACAGATGGATCTGCTCCATAATTCCCAGATACCATTGATGAATCGCATCCTTCGTCAGAGTGTCCAGAGCCGAAAAGGGCTCGTCCAGCAGCGCGATTTTCTCTGAAAACATATAGGTCCGCAGGAGAGCCGCACGCTGGCGCATCCCGCCGGAAAGCTGATGAGGATACTTTTTCTGCGTCCCCTCCAGACCAAACTCTTCAAAGTAAGGGCGCACCTTCTCCCTGGCGGCTTTCTTTTTTTCACCCTTGATCAGCAGAGGCAGGGCCACATTGTCCTCAATGGTGCGGTAGGGCAGCAGCAGGTCTTTCTGAAGCATATAGCTGATTTTCCCGGGCCTGCCGGTAATGTCCTCGCCGTCCATCTGCACGGTCCCGCTGTCAGGCAGCGTCAGTCCGGAAATCACGTTAAACAGGGTCGTCTTTCCGCCGCCGCTGGCCCCCAGCAGGCTGACCAGCTCCCCGTCCCGGAGATGAATGCTGATATCCCGGATAATCTCCACGCCGTCAAAGGACTTTGTCACATGAGAAACCGTTAATTCTGACATGATTTCAGGACCTATTCCGAAAGATAATCATTGGAAAATCCGGTGTTTTCCGGAATTTCTTCTTCCACCAGGCCATTTTCATTCAGCCAGTTGTAGAATGCGTTCCATCTCTCCGGATCCATATAGCCCCACTGATCCACTTCTGCCTTATACTGGTCTGCCAGATATTTCTGACTTTCCAGAACCAGCTCCGAATCCAGCTCCGGGGCAGCCTTGCAGAGAATTTCCGCTGCTTCCTCCGGATCTGCGATGGCATCCTCATAACCCTTCTTCAGCGCATTCAGGAATGCCTTTGCTGTCTCCGGCTCTTCCACCAGAAAATCATTGTTGGCGATCACAACCGGCGTATAATAATCAAACACCGGATTGATGTCCTTAAAGGCGAAATAGTCCGTTTCCAGACCTGCCACCTCTGTGGCAACCCCGGCCCAGGCATAGAAAATCCAGATGGCATCCACGGATTTGGACTCCAGAGCGGAGATCTCATCAGTCACGGTACTGGGGATCAGCTCAACCTTGGAAAAATCTCCGCCATCGGCTTCCACCACGTTCTGCATCATGGCCTTTTCCACTTCCAGATCCCAGGTCGCATATTTTTTGCCCTCCAGGCCCTTGGGAGTATCCATCCCCTCGCCTGCTCTGGAAATAATTCCAGATGTATTATGCTGGATCACTGCTGCCACAGCCGTAATGGGAAGCGCAGCGTCTCCGATCAGCGCCGGAGCCA
Organism: Candidatus Limivivens sp.; assembly: GCA_034101475.1. Taxonomy (GTDB): domain Bacteria; phylum Bacillota; class Clostridia; order Lachnospirales; family Lachnospiraceae; genus Limivivens. The sequence continues at coordinate 46,579 of JAXEJQ010000024.1, read as the reverse complement.
TGGTATCCTGGAAGGAAACGCCGAACTCGGCTTTTCCGGAAGCCACCAGGACCTCCGCCCCGTCCTCAGGCGGCTGGACGATTTCCACGTTCAGGCCAGCCTCCTCAAAATAGCCTTTTTCCCGGGCCACATACAGTCCCGTATGGTTCGTATTCGGCGTCCAGTCCAGTACAAAGGTGATGTCTTTCGCCTCTTCCGCAGCGGCGCTCATCCCGCAGCCCAGAGCAGAAACAGCTAAGGTACCCGCTAAAAATGCGGCAAAAATTCTCTTTTTCATGTCTTATCCTCCCATGGCATACATTTCTTCTGCAGAACGTCCACCAGCCACATCAGAAACAGGCTGATAGCCGAAATCAGAAAAATCACAGCAAACATTTTATCAAAGGAAAATGCTTTTTTTACTTTCGTCATATAAACACCCAGGCCGCTGAAGCCGCCGAGCCATTCGGAAATCACGGCTCCCACCACCGCGTAGGACACCGAAATCCGCAGGCTTGAGAAAAACTGCCCCATGGATCCCGGCAGCTTCACGTACCGGAAAATCTGAAATCTGGTGGCCCCCATGGAGCGCAGAAGATTCATGGTATCCTGATCCGCTGACCGGAATCCGTCCAGCAGGGAAACCGTGATCGGGAAAAAGGTCACGATGACAATCAGAATCACCTTCGGCGTCATCTCATAACCAAACCACAGCACCAGAAGCGGCGCAATGGCCACTGTGGGAATGGTCTGGGTCAGAATCACCAGCGGATACAGAGCCTGATACAGCCGCTCAAACCGGTCCATGGCCGCCGCCATAACAAACCCCAGGGCAATTCCAATCCCCAGCCCGATAAATGCCTCCAGAAGCGTCACCTTCAGATTCTCCATCAGCAGCGGGAAATCGCCGATAAAGGCTTTCACCACATCCACCGGTGAGGGCAGCATAAACCTGGAAATCATGCCCGTACCGCAGGCCGTCTGCCAGACCGCCAGAAGAAGGGCAACAGCCGCCAGGGCCCAGAGCTTACTGGTGGTGCTTCGTAACTTTTTTCTCAATGGTCAGTACATCTCCTTCCGGCCGGTAGGTCACCTTAATGTAGGCGGCCACAGACGGCGCTCCGGCACGGATGGCAATATGCTGGCATTCCTTTACAATATCCATCAGTTCGTCATAGTCGCCTTCGATTGCAGTCTCGAAAGGTCCTACATAATAGTTCAGGCCGGTGCTCTTAATGTAATCGATCACCTCATCCACAATGCGGATCAGTTCCTCGTCATCCTTTGCCTCCGGCAGCGTCTGAATTGCTACACTTGCGTTCATGTTACATTCCTCCTTATCACTTGTCACTTCCTTTTTAGGAGTTACCCGACAAATGGGCCTTCCGTCGATTGTTCCGTGCTTCGCACTCCCACAATCGATGAAAAAATCCGCCAGGATTCCCGGCGGATGAATCATACGAAACAGCTCATATCAAACGGCTCGTGCAATCTGATCCCTACGCTGGCATTATCCAGATCAGGTAATGGGTCAAGAACATGCGGTTCTAATCTCAGCCGGACTCCATCCAGCACCCCTGATATAAAGACAGTTTACAGCAGAAATGCGGCACTGTCAAGAACCGTTCAGGCGGGTTCTGCGCCTGCATGGAGGCGCACACCGTTGTTTTGCTGCGGGATGGACCAAAATGCGGTCAGATGTGCGCTGCTGCCGTTCCTTGCAGGAGCACGTCATACGCAGACACGTCGTCAGCTTGCCGCCGCTGCGCCGCCTATCAGCGGCAGCTCCCGCGAACTCGCCCCTCCGGGGCTCAAACAACGCTCCGCTGCCGCAGCTATGCTCGCGTCGGCTGGCGCTGCCTTCCTATCGTCTGCACGTATGATCCTGCTCCTGCATCGTCCGTCAGCGGACATCGACCGCTCCCAACCATTCCTGCAGCAAAACATTCATCTGCACCTTCCTTGCAGTGCGCAGAACAAGGCTTCACATTCCTGTTGGTCCAAAAGACTTCTTAATGAGTTACCCGTCAAATGAGCCTTTCGTCGATTTTTCCGTGCTCTGCACTCGCAAAATCGACGAAAACATTCGCAATCCGCTCATTTTTCTGCGAAAAATGGCTGCTTGCTCATGTCCATGGGGCTCTTGGCTCGTCTTAATTATTCAGGGGGAAAACCGGAAATCCGGTTTTCCCCCTGTCTCGTTCTTCTTATTCTGCTTCTGTGGTCGCTTCCTCGGTTTCACTTGCTGCTTCTGTAGTCACCGCTTCTGTCTCACTTGCTGCTTCTGCAGTCACCGCTTCTGTCTCGCTTGCTGCTTCCGTAGTCACTTCCTCAGTCTCACTTGCTGCTTCTGTAGTCATCGCTTCTGTCTCACTTGCTGCTTCTGCAGTCACCGCTTCTGTCTCAGCTTCACTTTCTGTCTCTGTCTCTTTCAGCTGCCAGGTATCGGTAAAATCCATCTTCTCCAGAAGCTTATCTTCCGTCTTAATCTCTGTGCTTTCCTTCCAGCCGTCCGTTACTTCCGTATACAGATCACTCTTTCTCTCGGAAATAATGGTTTCTTTCTGGCTTTCTGTCGCTTCTTCGTCAAAGGTAGTCATCATCTGCAGAACATAATAACCGGTTTCTGCTTCGATCAGATTCTCTGCAACCTGACCGTCTTCTGTCAGCTTTTCTGCCTCTTCCTTCAGGACATCGCTCAGCGTACCGTTGTCTGCGCCGTAGGAAGATGTGGTCGAAGTCTTGGTCTCATCCACCTCTGCCAGAGCCTCGTCCATATCCGTGCCGGCCTTCACGGCATCCAGCACCTGCTGAGCCTGGGCCTTAATCTCTTCCTTTTCCTCATCCGTACGCTCTACGCTGTTTCCGTCCTCATCCGTGGTGCTGCCGGTACTGAAATAAGCAAACCGAACGGTCTTCTGGGCGGCTTCCTCATCTGTCACATTGGTATCCACATCGGCAATAATGGCATTGTACATCTTGGTACGAATCGTATACAGAGTCAGTGCACGCTCCGCTACCTCCTGAGTCGCGTTCATGGCCTCCAGCGTATCCTTCTCATTTGCTTCCATAAATGCCGCGGCAGCGTCAGTAATGGAGCTCTTTTCCTCATCGCTTAAGCTGACGCCATATTCATCCATATGCTGCTCCAGGAGCACCATCTCTTCCAGATCCTCAACAATGCTGTCCCTGGACTGTGTGCCATAGGTGGTCCAGTAATCGTCTCCCAGGAAGGAGCCATACCAGGACTGCATCTGAGACTGGTTGTAGCGCAGCATAAAGTTTACCAGACTATATTCAATCTTTGTGTCGCCTACCTGTATTACGGTTTTCGCTGCATCGGAACCGCATCCGGTAAGTGTTCCCGCTGCCAGGCACACACAAAGGCCGACAGTTAATAATTTCTTGTACATAGAAATCCTCCTCGAACTGATATCATGTTGTTTATTATAGCCCTTTTTGCGGCAAGCCGCAATGTTTTTTCTGAAATTCACACATTTTTTGAAATAGGGCTGCCGCAATCCCACTTGCTTAAGACGGTGGGTTAAGGCGGCCTGAGAATCCTTTCAGGGACATGTTAAGGGCGGTTTTAGGCGCAGGCAAGATCCACCTCTTACGCAGACTTAGGCGCGAAGGCTCTTCCTGAGCGTCTTAGTCGGAGTTAGAGGTTAGCTCGCCGGAGCCGTTGCCCGAGTCCCGGAAAGGATTCCTCCTGCCGCCCGGGCGTCCTGCAATTCTGCGATCCCGCAATCCCGCGATCCTGCAATCCCGCTCCCCCCTCCTTCTTACCATCCCTCACTCACACACTTTTCACGGTCATTTCCTCCAGCAGCTCCCGCACCACCTGCAGAACATCCTCATTATCCTTTCCGGCTTTTCTGGGTTTGCTGTACAGAAAATACGGGTTGGCATCCACCGTAAATTTCAGCCTTCCACGACTGTTTTTCACCATTGTCTCAATCCTCGCCGGATCCACCTTCGCCCGCTCAAACAGGGTGAACCGGATAAAATCACCCTTCTGAGCCACCTCCGTGAACCAGGCCCGGTGAGCCATGGCCTTCAGATTCGCAATGGCAAGCAGATTCTGCACCGGCTTTGGCGGCTCTCCAAAACGATCCACCAGCTCTTCCAGCATGTCATCGTATTCTTCCTCGTTCTCAATCCCGGCAATCCGCTTGTAAATATCCAGTTTCTGGAACTCATTTTTAATATAGCGCTCCGGAATAAAGGCATCCACATCCAGGTCGATGGTTGTGTTGTATTCCTCGCCCGGCTCCGTCTCTCCCTTCAGTTCCTTCACCGATTCATTGAGCATTTTGCAGTACAGGTCATACCCAACGGCCTCCATATGGCCGTGCTGCTGGGCTCCCAGCAGATTTCCGGCTCCCCGGATTTCCAGGTCCCGCATGGCAATCTTGAATCCGCTTCCCAGATCCGTAAATTCCCGGATGGCCTGAAGCCGTTTTTCCGCCACTTCCTTGAGCATTTTGTTCCTGCGGTACATCAGAAAGGCATAGGCCGTCCGGTTGGAACGTCCCACCCGTCCCCGAAGCTGATAAAGCTGGGACAGTCCCATATTGTCCGCGTCATGGATAATCATGGTATTGACATTGGAAATATCCAGCCCTGTTTCGATGATCGTAGTGGAAACCAGCACATCGATCTCCCCGTTAATGAAATCGTACATGATCCGCTCCAGCTCCCGCTCCTTCATCTGTCCATGGGCAAAAGCCACCGCTGCCTCCGGAACCAGCTTCGCAATGGCATTCGTCACCTCCACAATGGTGTTTACCCGGTTATACACATAATAAACCTGTCCGCCCCGGGCCAGCTCCCGGCTGATGGCCTCCCGGACCATCTCCTCATTGTATTCCATCACGTAGGTCTGGATGGGTACCCGCTCCTGGGGTGCCTCCTCCAGCACACTCATATCCCGGATCCCCACCAGGCTCATATGGAGGGTCCGGGGAATGGGCGTTGCCGTCAGAGTCAGAACATCCACATTTTCCCTGAGCTGCTTGATTTTTTCCTTGTGGGCTACGCCAAAGCGCTGCTCTTCATCAATAATCAGAAGTCCCAGATCCTTAAACTGCACATCCTTGGACAATACCCGGTGGGTCCCGATCAGGATGTCCACATACCCTTTTTTTAAGTCCGCCAGCGTCTGGGCCTGCTCCTTCGGCGTCCGGAACCGGCACAGCAGATCTACCCGCACCGGAAAATCCTTCATTCTCTGGACAAAGTTGTTGTAATGCTGCTGGGCCAGAATCGTGGTTGGTACCAGAAAAACCACCTGCTTGCTGTCCTGAACCGCCTTAAAGGCCGCCCGGATAGCAATTTCCGTTTTTCCGTATCCCACATCCCCGCAGATCAGCCGATCCATGATTTTTTTGCTTTCCATGTCCTTTTTCGTGGCTTCAATCGCCAGCAGCTGATCCTCCGTCTCCTCATAGGGGAAGGACTCCTCAAATTCCCGCTGCCACACCGTATCGGGCCCGTAGACAAATCCGGCCTCCCGCTGACGGGCCGCGTACAGCTTCACCAGATCCTGGGCAATCTCCTTTACCGCCGTCCGTACCTTTGTCTTCGTCCGGTTCCAGTCCTGGGTACCCAGCTTGTTCAGCCTGGGCGTCTTCGCTTCCGAACCGGCATATTTCTGGATCACGTCCAGCTGCGTCGCCAGAATATACAGATTGCTTCCTCCTGCATATTCAATCTTCATATAATCCTTGGCGACCTTATCCACTTCAATCTTTTCAATTCCCCGGTAAATCCCCAGGCCATGATTTTCATGAACCACAAAGTCCCCCACCGAAAGCTCGTTGAAGCTTTGAATCTTCCGGCCTTCATAGGCTTTGGGCTTTTTCTTTTTCTTCTTTTCCTTCCCGAAAATATCGCTTTCCGAAATCACCACAAATTTCAGCAGCGGATACTCATATCCCCGGTGGGTATTTCCGTGGGTCACCAGAATCTCTCCCGGCTGAATCTCCCGGTCCAGATCCTCCGTATAAAAGCTGTTCAGCTCATTGTCCCGCAGATCCTCCGCCAGCCTGGCTGCCCTGGTTCTGGAACCGGAAAGGAGAACCACCTGATAACCATCCTTTTTCCACCGTTTCAGATCCTTCACCAGCAATTCAAAGCTGTTGTTGTAAGGATTCACCGCGCGCACATCCACGCCGAACTGGGCCGCAATTTTCCAGGGCGCATGGGCAGAGTCCAGAGTGCAGAAGCCCAGATTGCTGCCTCTCTGCAGAAGAGCAGCCGTCTCCGCGGCACTGTACAGGATTCCCATCTGTCCCGGCAGAAGATAGCCCTTTTCCATCCGCGCGCTCATACTCTCCCGGAACTCCGTCTCAATAGCCTGACCTTCCTGAAACAGACGGTTGGGCTCATCCAGCACAAACAGCGTTTTCTTCCCCTTGAAATATTCCGCAAAGCTCACAGTCCGGTCAAACAGATAGTCGATGTAAATCTCCAGCCCGGAGGTCTGACTCAGCTCCTCCAGATTTTCCCGGGTCTCCTCCATAAGCCGAGAAAGCCGCCCCGCTTCTTCCGGCTTTCCTTCTTTTTTCAGGGCCTCCGTCGCCTTCTTTACATCCTTTTCCATTCTGGAAATCCCTTTGGAAATCCGTTTCCGGTCTGCAATCACCTCACAGGCCGGGTAAATTTCCAGGCTGTCCAGATTTTCAATGGAACGCTGGCTCTCCACGTCAAAGCTCCGGATGGAATCCACTTCATCCCCCCAGAGCTCCACCCGCACTGGATTCTCCTCTGTCAGCGGGAAAATATCCACAATCCCGCCACGCAGGGCAAACTGGCCGCTGCCCTCCACCTGGGCCACGCGCTCGTATCCCATTTCCACCAGCTTCCCCTTCAGCTCCTCCAGATTCAGAGTACTGTCCCCTTCCAGCCGGATAATATGACTTTGGAACTCCTCCAGCGGAATCAGATGATCCATACAGCCGCCCATGGAAGTGATTACCGTCAGCTCCTCCCGCTCCAGAATCGCCTTCAGGACCTGGATCCGCTGTTCCACAATCAGGTTACTGTGAATATCCGCGCTGTAAAAAATCAGATCCCTGGCCGGAAACAGGCACACATTTTTGTCAAAAAAACGGTAATTATCATAAACCTCTTTCGCACGCAGCTCACTGTAAGTCAGAATCACCTTGAAGGGGAAATGCTCCCCGGCGCCGTAAATAAAATGTGCTTTCTGGGAGTCCAGGCAGCCCTGCACCTGAACCATTCCCGTTTCTTTTTCCAGGCTTTCCTGAATTTTCGGAAACTCTCCCAGCCTTTTCAGCGGTTCCGTAAATGCTCTCATTCTTCAACCTTCTTATTATACTCATTCATGGCAGCCTGGAGGCCGTCGTTCATAATCATGACCGCCGCCTTTGCCGCACGTTTGCGGGCATCCTCCATTTTTTCCTTATCCTCTCCGTGAAAACGGCTCAGAACATAATCCGCCAGATCAAAGCCCACCGGCTTCTCCCCTACGCCGATCTTGATCCGCTTAAAATTCTGGGTTCCCAGATGCTGAATCAGATTCTTGATGCCGTTGTGACCGCCCGCGCTGCCCTTTCCCCGCAGGCGAAGCTGTCCCGGCTCCAGGCTGATGTCATCATAAATCACAATCAGCTCCTCCTCCGGATCGATCTTATAAAAGTCTATGACTTCCCGGACGCTTTCACCACTGAGATTCATAAAGGTCTGGGGCTTCACCAGAATCACCTTGTTTCCGGCGATCATCCCCTGACCGATCAGCGCCCGGAATTTCTTTGTTTCTATATCAATTCCATAATAATCCGCCAGATAATCCACCGTGTCAAATCCCACATTGTGGCGGGTATGGGCATATTTGCTGCCCGGATTTCCAAGTCCTGCGATAATGTACATCCTTCTTCTCCTGTCCTCGTTCTTTTTTCCATAACATTTCGCCCACCTTTGCCAATACAGGGGACCCTGTACGTCAAAGCCGGGCTGCATACAAATCATCCGCATCTTGCGTAACCGTTATCATTCTACCTGAAAAAAAGAAAAATGTCTATTCGTTTTTCTTGACAATTCCCGACTTGAAACGCTATACTGTTTTTATACAATAAAGGGGAGTAGCCGGCACAGATCCCTGTGCATTTTTTGCGTCAGTACGATGAAAATCCGCGAAAAATTGAAATGGCAAGACTTTTATTGCAGCCTTTTTGCTGCAGTAAAAGTCTTTTTTTATCCCCGAAAAGCGAAGGAGTGTTGCGTGTGGAATTTTTAATCGAAGGCTTCTTAGCCGTCACCTGGCAGCAGGTGGTCATGTATCTGATCGGAATTCTTCTGATCTGGCTGGCCATCAAGAAAGACTATGAACCGGCCCTGCTGCTGCCCATGGGCTTCGGCGCAATCCTGGTCAATCTTCCCGCCACCGGCGTTCTGAATCAGTTTCTGAACGGCGTAGGAGAAACCCAGGGCGTCATCCAGTGGCTCTTTGAAACCGGCATTGAGGCTTCCGAAGCCTTCCCGATCCTGCTCTTCATCGGAATCGGAGCCATGATCGACTTCGGCCCTCTGCTCTCCAACCCGAAAATGTTTCTCTTCGGTGCCGGAGCTCAGTTCGGTATTTTTGCCGCCATTTCCCTGGCAGTCCTGCTGGGCTTTGACTTAAAGGATGCCGCTTCCATCGGCATTATCGGCGCTGCCGACGGCCCCACCTCCATTCTGGTATCCCAGATGCTGGACTCCAAATATGTGGGAGCCATCGCCGTGGCAGCCTACTCCTATATGGCACTGGTGCCCATTATCCAGCCCTTTGCCATCAAACTGGTCACCACCAAAAAGGAGCGCATGATCCGTATGCCCTACGAACCCGGTAAAGTATCCAAAACCGTGCGGATCGTCTTCCCCATCGCCGTTACCTTCATCGTCGGCCTGATCGCTCCTTCCTCCGTGGCGCTGGTGGGCTTCCTGATGTTCGGAAACCTGATCCGGGAATGCGGCTGCCTGAATACCCTGTCCGACACCGCCCAGAACAATCTGGCCAACCTGATCACCCTGCTTCTGGGCATCACCATCTCCTTCAGTATGCAGGCGGAAACCTTTGTCACCATTGACACTCTGCTGATCATGCTCATCGGCCTCTTTGCCTTTGTCTTTGACTCCATCGGCGGCGTACTCCTGGCGAAAATCATGAACCTGTTTTCCAAAAACAAGGTCAATCCCATGGTGGGCGCAGCGGGCATTTCCGCCTTCCCCATGTCCTCCCGTGTGATCCAGAAGATGGCTATGGCGGAGGATCCGGGCAATGTCATTCTGATGCATGCTGCCGGTGCCAATGTTTCCGGCCAGATCGCTTCCGTCATCGCCGGAGGCATGGTCATAAACCTGGTTACCAAGTTCTTATAGGAGGTCGTACTTATGTGGGAAAATTTTCTGATATCACTGGAAATCATGTGGAAAGGAATGGCCGGCATCTTCGCGGCGATTCTGCTGATTATGCTGGTGGTCTGGATCCTGGGCAGGCTCAGTAAATAATATCCTGCCTGCCAAGGAACCGATCCACAAAATCAATAAAAAATGCTGCCGCATCAGCGAAGAATTTTCGCCGATGCGGCAGTTTTTTCGTCCGGTTCTTTTTACAATACTCTCCGGGGAACTTTTTACAATATTACCACAATACGTGCACGTTTTCCCGTCCGGTTCTTTTTACAATGCTTTCCGGTATATATCCGCAATTTCTTCCTGTGTAAAAACGACAGGGTTATTGGCAACCGCCGCGGCAGATACTTTCATGCAGTTTTCTGCCATCCACGGGATATCCTGCTCTTCCAGTCCGAGCCGGGAAAGGGTCAGGGACAGATCAATTTCAGCGAGAAGCTCCCTGATTTTTTCCGAACAGTCAGAGGCCTCCGTTCCGCCAAGGAGGCGGGCGATTTTGCCGAATTTGTATTCGGCTCCTTTACAGGAGGCTTCCATAACGGCAGGTGTCAGGGCTGCCAGTCCATGTCCATGAACAATGTCCTTCAGGCCGGATGCCGGATGTTCCATACCATGGGCGAGGGTAACACCCGCCTGGTTGATCACCATCCCGCCAATTGTGCTGGCAATCGTGATTTTTTCCCATTTTTCAATGTCCTCTGAGCCATTGTATAAATCCACAAGGCTGTCCATGATCAATTCAATGGCATAAAGTGCCAGGGCATCTGTGAAAGGCTGGGAAATTTTGGATGTATAGGCTTCCATGCTGTGACAGAGCGCGTCAAATCCTACAGATGCCAGAACCTTTTTCGGCATCGTCATCATACATTCCGGATCGACAATGGAGGCCTTGGCAATCACCGCATTACACCGAAGTGACTTTTTATCCCCATTCTCCGGGTTTGTCAGTACGGCGAATCCATTTCCTTCCGAGCCTGTTCCGCAGGTGGTCGGAATCAGAATCAGAGGAAGGGCATCATCGCTTTTCCTTCGGTTAAAAATGTAGTCATTGATGTCCCCGTCATTTACGGAAAGAAATGCGATTGCCTTTGCACAGTCCATAATACTTCCGCCGCCGATGGCCACCACCACGTCACAGCCATTCTCTTTCGCAAATCCGGCGCCCTCAATGGCCGTGACCGTCAGCGGATTCTGGGACACCCGATCAAACAGGACGCTTTCCAGTCCTGCAGCTTTCAGACTGTCCCTGACCCTGTCATACAGACCGGATTTTCTGGCACTGGTTTTTCCTGTGACAATCAGGGCTTTTTTTCCATATCGTTTTGTAATTTCTCCGACTTCCTTCACTTTTCCGCAGCCGAATACAATGTTTACAGGTAAATAAAACTGAAAGTTCATGATATCATCCTCTTCTGTCTTAACAGGTTCCCTTATTGACCGTACCGCCCCGTCGGGCATTTTCCTCTGCAGAATATTTTACTTTGCAGAATCTTTTACTTTTCAGAGCATTTTACAACAGCAGCTTCAAAAATGTCAAGACCCGCTTCAAGCTGTGCATCGGTCATTACAAGGGGAGCAAGGAAGCGGATCACATTCTGATAGGTTCCTGCGCCTTCCACCAGAAGCCCATGCGCGGCACACTCCTGAATGATGGCTGAGGTAAGAGCTGCATCCGGCTCTTTGGATTCTTTATCCTTTACAAACTCAATACCGATCATGCCGCCCAGTCCTCTCACATCACCGATACAGCCGTATTTTTCCATCATGGCCCTGTAGCGGCTCATGACCCTTTCTCCGATTTCCTGAGAGCGTTCTGCAAGATGATCTCTTTCCATTATTTCAATGGTCTTCAGGGCTGCTGCACAGGCCAGTGCATTACCGCCAAAGGTTCCGCCGATGGTTCCCGGTGCAGGAGCATCCATAATCTCTGCTCTCGCAATGATTGCGGACAGCGGGACACCTGCTGCAATGGATTTGGCCGCCGCAATAATATCCGGCTCAACCCCCGCTTCTTTCCAGTAATCTGTGGCAAACATTTTTCCGGTTCTGCAGAACCCTGTCTGAACCTCATCCGCCACCAGCAGAATCCCATATTCATCACAGAGCGCCCGCACTGCTTTTACCCATTCCATCGGTGCCGGAATAAATCCTCCTTCCCCCTGCAGCGGCTCTACGACAACTGCCGCAATCGTGTCTGCAGGCGCACACTGCTCAAAAACTGCCCTGATGGATTCGATATAGTATTCACATGCTTTTTCCCGGGGCATTCCTGCAGGATTTCTGTAATAGTAAGGGAACTGGGCCCGGTAAATGCCATCCGGGAAGGGTCCCATTCCGACTGCATAGGCTTTTTTAGAAGTCATGGACATGGTCAGAAGGGTACGTCCGTGAAAAGCACCTGAAAATACAATGATATTCGGCCGCTTTGTATATGCTTTTGCAATTTTCACCGCGTTTTCATCTGCTTCCGCACCGCTGTTTGTAAAATATGCTTTGATATGATCTCCTTTTACAGGGGCAATGGATGCCAGTTTTTCTGCCAGCGCCACATACCCCTCATGAGTCACGACATTGAACATTCCGTGGAAATATTTGTCCGCCTGTTCCTTTACTGCCTCCACGACCTCCGGATGACAGTGTCCGATATTCAGAACACCTACGCCGCCGATCCAGTCCAGAAATTTATTTCCGTCTATATCTTCAATCATGGCGCCTTCTGCATGATCCATGACTACCGGATAGCCGCATCGGATGGCTGACGGAATGGCCTGTGCTCTTCTGTCAATGACTGCCTGTGCCTTCGGGCCTGGGAGCGTTCCTGTAACAATCTGGGGCAATGCTTCTCTTAACATAATGGGATCCTCCTAAAAAAGACGCCTGATCCCCCCTCAGAGGGCTCAGACGTCTCTGTCTTTTTCTGCTAAAATCATAATCCTCTCTCCAATATTTTGCAAGATTCTCTGTGCATAGTCTTTCTCATTTACGCTGTGCATGATGCACAATTTGTGTTATAATCAAAGCACCGTGCAGAAGGACTTTTGACGCCAGGCTCATTTGCCGGGCAGCTCCTGAAAGGAAAAACGAAAAGGCAGGTAGAATCACGTGGCAATCATCCTATCCGAATTATATGAAAATACAAAAGAAAAATACGAGCTGCAGCTTATTGCAGGAGAAGCAGGACTGAACCGTGAGATGAACTGGATTTATGTGGCAGAAGACCCTGCAAATTCCGGTTTTCTCAGAACAGGAGAGCTGATTCTCTCAACCGGAGCACTCTATGACCATACAGAGAAATGGCTGATGAATTTTGTCAGAGCGCTGTACGAAAAGCATACCTGCGGCCTGATCCTGAATATTGGAAAGCATCTGACCACCGAAGATCTTACCGGCAATGTTCTGGCATTCTGCAATGAACACGCTTTTCCACTGTTTTCCATGCCCTGGCACATTCATATTTACGATATCACACGGGATTACTATGACCGGATTTTTCTGGACGCAAGAGCAGACCAGCAGATGGACTTTTACAAGCTGCTTCTGGAAATCGAGAACCGCTCGATCCTGGAACAGTTCGTCGAACAGAAGCTGGGAGCTGTCCTGAAATACGACGAAAAACACAGAAGCAATTTTGCAGACACTCTTTTTCTTTATCTGAAGTACTGGGGAAATATACAGGAAATCGCAGCCGAAAGCTACTGCCATCGGAATACAGTCACAAACCGGATCCGGATTCTTAAAGAACAGTTAGGCTTCCGGCTGGATGATCCCACCGAACGTTTTCAGCTTATGGCTGCATTTATGGTGAAAAAGTTTATTCATTGAGACTGAGGCATTGTTCAGAAGACAGGCCGAATCACTTGCTGATGCGGCCGTAAGAACATGCAAACCATAATAAATTAATATTTTAGCATATCTTTTCCTCCAAAACAAGAACATCTCCTATCGAATCTTCAAACTTCCACTCTATTTCCCGCGTTGAAACCCGCTTTGGGCTATTTTATACTTATGGTGTCAGGAGTGCGGGAGTGCGAAGCACGGAATAATCCGTATGGCATCTTTTGACCCCGATACCTACTTATCATTGAATACTCACAGGAGGATACTACCATGAATAAACGCGAACGAGTATACGCAGCTCTCCACAATCAGGAAACAGACTATGTTCCCGGTTGTTTCTGGAGACATTATACAATCCCGATGAAACGCGGACAGGACATCGTCGAGGCCCATATGGAATTTTACCGCGAGACCGATGTCGACTTTATCAAAATTTCCAGCGATGGATATTTCGGATGGCCGGAACCCACCGTAAAAAATCTGAAGGACGTATCCGAGCTGTATCAGATGGGACATATTACACTGGATGATCCATTCATCAGTGATCAGATTGATCGTGTCCGCAGAATCTTAAAAGAAGTAAACGGTGAATGTTATACCTTCTACACCCTTTTCTGTCCGCTGTCCATTTTCCGCCTTCAGGTAGGATGGGATAAAATGATGGAATGTATGCGTAAGGATCCCAGGGCTGTGATGCATGCATGCGACATGATTGCAGATGACGTAAATGCCATGATCAAAGCAATGATTGACCTGGGACTGGATGGCATTTTTTACAGTGTACAGAACGCAGAGCTTACAAGATTTACTCTGGAAGAGTATGAGGCATGGGTAAAACCCGGGGATCTGAAAATGCTCAATTTTATGAACTCCGTCAGTGATACCAATATTCTTCACTGCTGCGGATGGGATGCCGATGCCGCAGGTACCGTTAATCACATGCAAAGCTGGAAGGGCTATCAGGCCTGTACAGTAAACTGGGCATCCTATGTTGATCAAATCGATGTAAACGGAATCAAGGAATTTTTCCCCGGCTCCGCCGCATGGGGCGGATTTGACAACCGGGTAACCGGAATCATGTACTGCGGTACCGAGGAGGAAGTAAAAGAAGAAACCAGACGTCTGATCCGAACCTACGGCAGAAAGGGCTTTCTTCTCGGCCCGGACTGCAGTCTTCCGGACGACATCGATCTGAAACGCATCAAATGGGTAATGGAAGCTACAAAGGAATTCGACTACAGTACCCTTTAGGACAAAAGCTGCCGCCGGTTCAGGCTGTAACATCTGAAAGGCTGCTGTACCCGTTTCGTACAGCAGCCTTTCTATGTAAAAGCACGATTTCTGATTTTCTGCCCATGATCCATGCTCTTCCCGTATTTACGGAAGCTTCTTTCCTGCCGCAAGATAAAGCTCATACCACTCTTCCCGGGTCAGACGAATATCCGCTGCTCTGCAGATCCCCTTCAGACGCTCCGCATTCGTAGTGCCTACAATAGGCTGGATTTTAGCCGGATGGCGCAGAATCCAGGCAATGGCTATGGCATTCGGTGTCGCATCATACTTTTCTGCCAGACGGTTCAGCACCACATTCAGCTCCGGGAACTTTTCACTTCCGATAAAACAGCCTTCAAACATTCCATACTGGAACGGAGACCATGCCTGAATCGTAATACCCTTCAGTCTGCAATACTCCAGAACACTTCCGTCCCTGTTTGCTCCCGCATCATTATGAATATTCACATTGATTCCCGAATCAATGATATCACAGTGGGGAATCGAAAGCTGCAGCTGGTTAACGGCAATTCTGCCGCCGCAGAATTGATTCATCAGCGCAAGCTGCATGGAATTCTGGTTGCTCACACCAAAGCTGCGCACCTTTCCGCTCTTTTCCAGCTCTTCAAAGGCACGGGCAACCTCCTCTTCCTCCATCAGTGTATCCGGACGGTGAAGCAGCAGAATATCCACGTAATCCGTCCGAAGGCGCTTCAGGCTTCCCTCAACAGATTTCATGATATACTCATAAGAAAAATCGTAACAGCAGCCCGGACGAATCGCACATTTTGTCTGAATCAGGATTTTCTCCCGAAGTCCTTCCGGCAGACACTCTCCGAACACGGCCTCAGCCTGACCTCCGTCATAAATATCCGCATGGTCAAAAAAATTGATGCCCTGATCGACCGCTGTCTCAATAAGCTTCTCAACCTCCCTTTTTTCCTTCAATCCGGTCAGACGCATACAGCCCAGTCCGATTTCCGATGCTTCCATTTTGCTCTTTCCAAGTGCAATTGTTTTCATAAGTCTGATTTCTCCTTTTTTCATTTTCCAATACCTGAAAGGCATTCGCATATATTTTCACTGCTTTTTTCAGGTTTGTCAGCGACTGCGCTTCATCCACGCTGTGGCAGTTCCCTCTGGAACCGGAAAATCCCAGCCGTTCAAGGTGCTGATCCAGTCCGGGACCAAATCCTACTGCCCGCGGAATTTTTTTCGCATAGGTACCGCCGCCCATGATATAGGGCTGCTTCCCGTCCTTCTGTTCCCGGTTATAGACCTCCATCAGCCGCTCTACCAGCGGATGCTGCGCCGGTACACAAAAAGGGGGTGCATTCTTTCGTACCTTCCACGTAAAGCCATATCGTTCTGCAGTCTGCTCCACCTCTTTCAGCAAATCCCGGGCGGAGATCGTCACCGGATAACGAATGTCAAAGCAGACCCGCCATACGCCGTCTGCCATCTCAAGAATTCCCGGGTTACAGGTGAGTCTGCCGGATTCCTCATCTTTACAGGCAATCCCAAGACCGGTTCCCCAGCCATCCTGACAGACCTTTTCCAAAAAAGAAATCCATTCCTGTTCCTCTGCACAAAGCGGCAGTTCCAGAAGTTTTCTGCACAGCTCTCCTGCTGCATGAACCGTTCCCTCCGGAAAAGCGGCATGCCCGGAAACGCCGGCTGCGCTTACCAGCCGTTCCTTTCCCTCTGCAAAAATCTCCGCCCATGCCTCTCCCGGCACAATGTTCCAGGCGCTTCCGCTTCTCATCCGGCGGATCTTTCCGCTCTGCAGTTTTTTCCCGATTTCGAGAGAAAGCATTCCTTTTTCTCCCCGGCAGACCGGAAATCCACAGTCTGCTACAAAAGAAAATGCAGGAGCCGGATAATGAGCCAGAAAATACTCCACATCACTCATTCCCTGTTCTTCATCACATCCGAAAATCAACCGGAAACGCTTCTGCGGTTTCCACCCGCTTTCTTTCAGAAACCGCAAGGCATAAAGTACCGCAATGACCGGTCCTTTGTTGTCCTGTACCCCTCTTCCAATCAGAAAATCTCCCTCCCTGGTCAACTCATAAGGGGGATATTTCCATCCGTTTCCCTCCGGCACCACATCGAGATGTCCCCAAACGCCAAAATCCTCAAAAGCATCTGGTTTCTTATCCACTGAGCCACAATCCGCAGCCTGCGCAAACCCGCCCCAGCAGATCTCTCCCGCATATCCATCACAGTCCGAAACAGAAAACCCATATTTTTCTCCCATCTGCAGTATCACATCCAGCACCTGTCTGCATGCCTTTCCGAAAGGGCTGTTTCCCGTCCCCTGACCTGCCACACTCCGAATCCGGACAAGAGCTGCAAGATCATCCAGCATCTCCTGTTCATGGGCATCCATCCACGCTTCCATCTCCATGCTTCTACCCCTTTCCTGTCTCCCCATTTTTCACGCAGCCACTCCTGTTTTTCCCCCGTGCAGCATCCCGGTACTTTTTTGGTGTTACTCCCGTCTCCTGACGAAATGCACGAATAAACTGGGAAGTATCATTGTATCCGGACATGGAGGCCACCTCAGTAATAGACCACTCTCCGTTTTCCAGAAATTTCTTCGCGTGCCCGATCCTGACACCGCGCAGCCATGCCGAAAAGCTGATGCCCATCCGTTCCGCAAACCGATGGCTGACATAGGTAGAATTCATATACAATTGATTCTCCGCCAGCTCTTTCAGCGAAATGTCCTGTTCATAATGGGCAGAAACATAATTTACAATCTGTTCGATCACATCCGAAGATTCCTCTCCTCTTTCTTTCTCAAACAGGTTGCTGATATTTTTACAGATCTGAGTAATCGAATCCTCCAGATCCTGCATACTGTCAAAGCTCAGAATACTGGAAAAACCTTCCTGAAACTGAATCCCATCCCCATGCTGTGCCTCCTGCATGATCACCTTCATCTGATTGAAAAATAATTCCAGACTGTCCCTTCGGATCAACGGTTTTTCATGAATCTTCCGGAAAATCTGCTGTAAAGCCTCCTCCGTCTTCTTCCTGCTTCGATTTTTCAGAGCCTGTCTCAAAAGCATCTCTTCATTCTGCCCCAACCGAAACGAACTGGCCTCTTTCTGACTGATCTGATCATAAATCAGGATCCTGTCCGGCTGAAAAAGCTTGCAGATCAGAGCATCTCTGGCCTCCTCCACCGCATTCCCGATTTCATCAGGCACAGTATGTTCCCGGCTGACACCAATCCGGATATGGCAATCTCTTTTTTCGAAAAAACGGATCAGTTTTCGCGGGAAAAAGAAGCTGTCCTGCTCTACGTTGATCACCAGTACCCAGATTTGCTTTTCCTTCCGGAACATGCGGAATGCCGTCCACATTTCCTGCTGAAACATCTGCTCAACCTCATGAAAAATCTCTTCCGCCTCAATCCTGGCATCCTGCGGAAAGGATATCATCAGCACCTGATATTTCTCAAAAATTTTCCGGAACAGGTTACGTCCTATAAAATCATCATAGGAACTGTCTTCCGTCCTGCACATTATAAACCTGGTTACCGCATCCTGTCCGGTAATTACCGTTTCCCGCTTCTGCTGCATATCCTGATAAAGAAATTGATCCAGACATTCCTTCAGCGCTTCATCGCTGACCGGCTTCAGCAGATAGTCAAAGGCCCCGTACCGCAGAGAAGCTCTTGCATATTCGAACTCAGAGTAAGCGCTGAGCATGACAACCTGCAGAGAGGAATCCCTTGCCTTGATCTGTTTCAAAAGCCCCAGGCCGTCCAGCTTGGGCATGCGGATATCCGCCATTACCAGATCCAGTTTTTCCGTTTTCATAACCTCCAGCGCAGCTTCTCCGTTTTCCGCCTCCAGGATCCGGAATTCTTTCTGTCTGGCATACTCCGTGATCATTTTTACAAGAGATTTTCTTGCATAAACTTCATCCTCCACGACCAACACCGTAATCAAACTCCGCACCTCATTTCAAGCCCATTTCTTTCTCATCTTATCCCTTTACAGAACCGGCGGTCAACCCTTTTATAATATATTTCTGTCCAAGACAGTAAATCACCAGCATAGGAAGCATAGCCATCAGATAGGCTGTAAAAGCCATGGTATAATTAAAAGAATACTCGGTTTTAAAATTATATTGGAACAGGGGCAGGGTCCAGATATTTCTGGAGCGGTTCAGCATCAGCAGCGGAAGCATAAAGTCATTCCAGAACCACAGAAGATCCAGAATTGTAATTGTCGCAATCATCGGCTTCACCAGCGGGATCACAACTCGCACATAAGTCTGAAAAACAGAACAGCCGTCGATTTGAGCCGCTTCTTCGATTTCATAAGGAAGACCCCGGATAAAATTAACAAAGAGAAAAACACCCTGAGTCAGACTGAAAGATGCATACAGCAGAATCAATCCTTCATGACTGAGCATATTCAGCTTTGTCATCATTTTCGTAACCGGAAGCATTACGACCTGCGCCGGAATAAACAGTCCCATCAGCAAATAACAGTAAAGAAACTTATAGTATTTCTTTTGAAAATTTCTGGCTATCGCATAGGATACGGAAGGCACCAGAATCAATACCAGAATCATGGAAACCGAAGAGATATACAGGGAATTTTTTAAATATACCCAATACTGGCTGTTGGTAAACAGCTCTCTGAAATTATCCAGATTCAATCCGGATGGCAGAGCAAAAAAATTTCTTCCTGCTTCTTCCAGGCTTTTAAAGGAATTGATCACAACAAGATACAGCGGGAACAAAATCAAAAACAGTCCTGCAAAAATCAGCAGATCCCGTAAGAGATACCAGATTCTGTCCTCTTTTGAATAGCTGCGTTTCATTCATATGCCCCCTTTTTGCTTGTCAGCCTCAACTGAATAAAGGAAAACAGTGCAACAAACAGAAACAGAATGCACGCCTCCGCATTTGCTGTGGCAAATCTCATATTTTTATAGGCATCGTTGTAAAGCAGAATCCCCACCACTTCTGTTGCACGCACTGGTCCGCCGCCTGTCAGGGCAAACGGGAAATCAAAGGATGTAAAACCCTGCTTAATAATCAAAACCAGATTCACCGTTACTGTCGGAATCAGATAGGGCATCGTAATGTAACGAAAGCGCTGAAAAGCCGTAGCTCCGTCTATCTCAGCAGATTCATACTGTTCATCCGGAATCTGCTGCAGACCTGCAAGAAAGATTACGGTGGGTGTCGCAACAGCCTGCCAGCACTGAACAAATACAACCGCCGGCAGGGCAAGATTGCCGTTGCTCAGAGGACTCCGGGAAAGCCATTCAAGCCCCAGAGCCTGACCGATAACCGGGATAACACGGTAATAAAGCTGATCCCAGATCAGAGCTATGGTCACCCCGCCGATCATAGCCGGAACAAAAAACACTGATTTCACCAGTGTTTTGAATCGATGGATAGAATTCAAAGCGATTGCCAGCATCAGAGATACAGAAATAACACCTGTTACCAGCAAAATACTGTAACAGACCGTTACCCTTATGGAATTCCAGAAAATGGGATTTTTCATCAGCAGTACATAATTTCTGAAACCGACAAATTGATAATCCTTCGAAATACCATCCCAGTTTGTAAAACTGTAGGATATCCCGTTTATCACAGATACTACGTAAAAAAAAGAATAAAGGAAAAGCGGAATAACGGTAAATGCAAAATAAACAGCCTTTCCGGAAGTGATTTTTTTTCGTTTTCCCTGTTTTTTCATCCTGTCATCTCCTTTGATAATCCGCATTCCGGAATTTCCATCCATTCAGGCCCCATACGGATTCCGGAGATGCCCTTTTCATTAAGAAAGGTGCCGTCACAGAATTCAAAAAAGGAAAACCCGATTCTCATTCTGTAACAGCACCTCCTGCGCTCATCTGCTAGAATACCTGCATGAACCCTTACTGTACGGAAGTTACTGCAATGGAAGCATCCATATTTTTCAGAACCGCATCCACATCCTTGTCTGCCCAGAATCCCTGTACCACACTGTACAGATCCTGAATTACATTGTTGCTGATGGTGGACGCCATCCAGTCATGGGTCTTTCCGGATGCCAGAATTTCACTGATGGGTGCAACACCTTCATCTTCACTTGCAACACCGATAATTGCGGAAGGAGCGCCGTCATAGTTCAAAAACGTCTGTGCATTTTCCGGCTGTGCCATAAACGCCAGGAAACGATAAGCCGCTTCTTTTTCTTCATCACTTGCCAGAGCGGACACACACAGGGAAATATCCATACCTGCCAGGCACTTTGTAGTCTCAACGGTATCGTTCGGGAGGGGGAATACACCCAGGTTCAGTTCCGAATTCAGAGCTTCAATGGTTCCCTTCGCATAAGAACCGGTAATGCACATCGCATACTGTCCGTTTGCGAAATTCTCATAGCAGTTTGTATCGGAAAGCGCCAGCGCATCTTCGTTTGCATAGCTGAGAAGGGTAGCCATCTTTTCAAACATTGCCGTAAAGCCTTCATCACCCTCGATCTTCGCTTCGCCTGCCACTGCTGCTCCAATTGTTTCTACGCCGTGCTCTGTCCATGCAACCGTAGCTGTCTGGAACAGATGACCTACACGCCCCGGATCTTTGCCGTTCATTCCCATGGGAATGATTCCATTTTCCTGCAGCGTATCGCATACGGCAAGGAACTCATCCCATGTAGAAGGAACAGAAAGACCATATTCGTTAAACATATCAATGTTATAGAAAACACCCATATAGTTCCTGGTATACGGAAGCGCATAATATTTACCGTCCGGCTGCATGGTCATTGCCAGAGAACCTGCCTCTGCATTCTGCAGAAACTCCTGATCAGACAAATCCTGTACATATCCACTTTCCACCTTCAGCTTAAACTGCG
Organism: Candidatus Limivivens sp.; assembly: GCA_034101475.1. Taxonomy (GTDB): domain Bacteria; phylum Bacillota; class Clostridia; order Lachnospirales; family Lachnospiraceae; genus Limivivens. The sequence continues at coordinate 25,190 of JAXEJQ010000024.1, read as the reverse complement.
TCTGCGTCGGGAAATCAGAGAAGATAACCGGAATATCCCCGGATGCTACTCTGGATGTCAGTACCGTCGGAGCATCCGGAACGGTATTCATCTCAATTTTAATATCCGGATTTTCTTCATTAAACTTGTCAATCAGAACCTGATAGCCTTTCTGCGGTCCTTCTTCCCCTTTCTGCTGGAAAAATTCAATAGTCAGAACATCTCCCTCTGCCATGGCTGCCGATGCTGCTCCCATAGAAAGGATTGCCGCCGCAACTGCGCTGATCATCCATTTTGCTCTTCTCTTCATTTTTTTACCTCCTGTTTTCATCCTGTTTTAAGAATCTGATGATGTCAGAACCCATAGACATGAAAATCCATACAGGCACGGATTTTCATATCCATTTGTCCCTTGGCTCATCTGATAATATCATATTTTTATTATATACTATTTTAATAGGAAAAATAGAATAATGTTTAGGTGATAAATAGATAAAAAGTTTGATGTTTTCTATTCTTTTCCACAATTTCATGCTATGATAAATGAATTGGATCTCTGTTCTGCATCCTGCTGCCGATCTTTCGTTCCGTTTTCGAAAATGTACGTACAACATCACAGATACTGCTGTTTTTCTCTAAGGAGGTTCCTGATGAAATATAAAAATCTCTCCTATAAAGCTCAGATTTTTCTGGCTTCTTTTTTCCTGATTCTGATCCCATCCACAATTTTCGGGATCTGGGGAATGTTTCGAAACGTTTCATTGCTGGAAGAAAACTACAATACTTCTCAGGAAACCATCGTCTCCCAGGCCTGTGCAACCATTGACAAACTGTTGGCCGAAGCAGTAAAAATCGCCTATATGCCCCTGCTCAATACGGATCTGAATCGTGCCATGCATACAGACTACGGAACTGATTACCTTTCCTATGCAAAAGACGCGACACTTTTTCGCGACCAGTTTGTCCAGTCCAATCGTTTGAATCAAGATCTAAATGGCTGTATGTTCCTGAATAAATATGGTTATTCTTTTGAATACAATCTGACGAGCGCAGCCAGTCTGAAACAAATTATGAAGAACATTGAAAAATGGAGTGCCCTTGCGCGCACTTCTCCAGACTATACCTACTTTGGCCCTTTGCAGAATTCCACCTCTTCCACCGGGAAAATCCTTCCCATGGTTCGAATTGTCCTGGACGGAACAAATTTTCAGGAAATCGGTATCTGCTATGCGGAAATTAATTTCAAATCCGTGGAAAAAATTATTGCATCCGCTCAGAACAATAACAACTATACTTACATTTACAGTCCTGATGATACCATAATCTATGTGTCAGAGAATTCTTCAGCATCCGATTCTGCAGCCAAACCCTCTGTCGAAAACGCGGAACGTTTTTCTGCCCTTTCTGAATTTATCGACTCTGCTCCGGACAATAATACTCCCCATACACAGTCACTGTCTTTTGAAGGAAGCAACTGGACGGTAACCTGCTGCCGCAACAAAACCATCGGATGGATCCTGCTGCAAATCAGTGACAATCATGCAATTCATGCAATTTACCGGAGCACACTTTTCAGTCACCTTCTGACCTTCCTCAGCTGTATCCTGATCGGACTGATTCTGGCCGCCTTCCTGGCCAAAACACTGACCTCTTCCATTACCCGGCTCTGTAAAGAAATCAATGCCTGTGAAGCAAACCATTACGAGGCTATCAGCATGGATGCCTGTGGCTCCAACCAGGAATTATGCAAGCTGGTTTCCAGCTTTAACAACCTGAATAAGCGTCTGGCCACCAGTCTTGAACAGAATTATAATATCCGTCTTCAGGAACAGCAGGCCCGAATTCAGATGCTGCAGTTCCAGATTAACCATCATTTTCTGTATAATACGTTAAATGTAATCCGTTCCCTGGCGAATATCCACAATATTCCCACGATTGAAACGGTTTCCGTCTGTATGTCCGATCTTCTTCGCTATAGCCTGGAGCACTTTCCGGTAGCCAGTCTGGAAGAAGAACTGATGCAGGTAAAGCGTTATCTGACAATCCAGACCATCCGTTTTCCCGGGAAGTTTCTCTATGACTGCAATGTCCCTCCACAGTTTCTGAATATGGAAGTTCCTGTAATGATCCTCCAGCCCCTGGTAGAAAATTCCATTGAGCATGGCTTTTCCTCCCGTGAAAACAACTGCTATATCAGTATTCTTTGCCACACAGAAGGAAATCAGCTCCATTTACTGATCGCAGATAATGGAAATGGCATCTCTTCAGAACGGCTCGAGCAGCTGAAACAGGAATGTTCTGCCTGTAACCCGCCTTTTGATGCCAAATATGACAAAAGCCATCACTCAATCGGCCTGAAAAACGTCATCCAGAGAATCCAAAGTCATTTTGGGAAAGAATACGGACTCAGTATCGAAAGTGCTGAAGGAAATGGAACAATTATTGATATCGTTCTTCCGGTTCCGTAGAACCAGTGTTCTGCTTTCCCGGACTATGCCGTAATATTACGAACGAATACAGTTTCTTTCCTCAAAAAGGCTGCCGTGCTTACCGCACAGCAGCCTTTCTCAATTCTTCCACTTCCTCTTTTTCCGGCATCACCCGCAGGGCACCTTTACGGGTGGTGATCAGCGATGCCGCCGCATTGGCAAAGGTCAGCATATTCTGCAGCCGGTTTTCGGACAGATCCTCCAGTCCGTGTCTGCACACCTCATGGAGAACACAGCCGCAGAAGGTATCTCCCGCACCGGTCGTTTCAATGGTATGTTCCTGGAGAAATGCAGGCGCCTCAACCGACAGATCCTGATAATAAGCCCGGCTGCCCTCCCGTCCCATGGAAACCAGAATCAGCCGGATTTCCGGACTGTACTTCCGGATCCAGCGGACACCGGCGTCAAAGTCCGTTTCCCCGGTGAGCCACTGAATTTCATTATCAGAGATTTTCAGGATGTCACAGCAGGAGAGCCCGAAAAGCACCTGTTCTTTTGCCTCATCCAGCGATTTCCACAAAGGCGGGCGCAGATTCGGATCAAAGGACAGGAGGGCACCTGATTCCTTTGCAATCCGAACAGCCTTTTTTGTGGCATTACGCACCCCTTCATGAGTCATGGATAATGTCCCGAAATGAAAAATCTTCGTATTGGCAATCAGTTCTTCCGGAACCTCCTTCTCTGTCAGCATCATATCCGCTCCCGGATCCCGGTAAAAGGAGAAATCCCGGTCTCCGTCCGGAAAGGTATGCACCAGAGCCAGAGTTGTGTGAACCTCTTCATCCATCAAAAGTGCAGAGGTATCAATTCCCACCTCTTCAAGGGCACCTTTTAATTGTTCTCCGAAAAAATCTTTTCCGACCTTTCCGATAAATGCCGTCTTTTCTCCCAGCTTCTCCAGCATGGCCAGCACATTGCAGGGAGCCCCGCCTGGGTTGGCCTCAAAAATCGGATTACCCTGGGCACTGATGCCGTTTTCTGTAAAATCAATCAGAAGCTCGCCCAGTGCCACAACATCATATTTCTTCATTCTCTTACTCCATCACCGAATTCTGCTTTCCGGCACGATTCATCACCGGATCCTGTTTCGGTTCCTTACTCCATCACCAGATCGTATTTCACCACGTCCATCTCCACCTGACCGTCCGCGAAAAAGGAAATCCCATCCGCTGTCAAATCTGTATACATGGTAGCTGTCATCACCTGTTCGCCGTCATTGATAAAAACCTCCACGCTGAACCGGTCCAGAATCAGCCGCAGCTTCAGCTCACCGTTTGTACTGTTCACCCTGCTCCTGCGCTGATGGATAATGGCCCTTCTGGAGCCGGAAAATTTCCGGTCCACCTTCAGAACCGCCTCATGGGGCCGGAAGCTCAGCGCCGTCTGATACGTATCATCCTGGGCAAAACGGACGGCAAACTTCTGATAAAGCTCCCCGGCATCCCCCGGCCGAAGGGTCAGCTCCAGATCCACCATTCTGCCCCTGACGCCTTCCAGGCTGATGGTTCCCTGGAAGGAAACCTGTCTGTGCTCCACCCGGTTCCTCCGAAGGGCTTCCAGCTCCCGGACAGGCTGCTGGTACAGCCGGCCGTTCCGGATGGACAGTTCCCTGGGCAGACTCATCTGGCCGTACCAGGAATGATGAGGTGCACGGAAGGTGCACGTATCCCAGTTTTGCATCCAGCCGATCATAATTCTCCGTCCATCCGGTGCCAGCACCGTCTGGGGAGCATAAAAATCAATGCCGTAATCGATGGACTGATCCCGTTCCTCCGCAAAGCTTTCCGTTTTTTCATCAAAGGAACCAATGAGGCAGAGGGTTCCGTTGCCATTGTGGTATTCAAAATCCCTGGGCAGCATGTCCTGGGGACTGGTCAGCAGAACGGTTTTTCCATCCAGTTCGAAGAAATCCGGACATTCCCACATTTTTCCGAACCGGTTATCATTCGCTGCCAGAACCTTTTCGTATTTCCAGTGGAAACCATCCTCACTGGAGTACAGCAGAATCTGTCCGCTGCCGTCAGCCGGACGGTTTCCCACGGCACAGCGATAGGTACCGTCGGCTTTCCGCCAGATTTTCGGATCCCGGAAATCATAGCGGCTGCCGCCTTCCGGAAGATCCTTTTCGTCCAGAACCGGGTTTTTTTCATATTTTTCATAATCCAGCCCGTCGCCCACAGCCAGGCACTGGGTCTGGATATCACGGATTTCTCCGTTTTTCTGCCGTTCCTTCTGCACACCGGTATACATCAGAAGCTGCCTTCCGTCCGGAAGCTCCACAGCGCTTCCGGAAAAACAGCCGTCCTGGTCATAGAGTTCATCCGGCGCCAGAGCTGCCGGCAGATAGGTCCAGTGGAGCAGATCCGTACTCACCGCATGACCCCAGTGCATGGGACCCCAGTTGGAGTCATAGGGATGATATTGATAAAACATATGGTATTTTCCATCGTAAAAGGAAAATCCGTTTGGGTCATTCATCCAGCCTGTCCGGGCAGACAGATGAAAGGCAGGACGTTCCTCTTCCTTAATCCGTTTTTCGGAAGCCTCCTCATATTTGCGGGCTTCCCGCAGTGTCTGGCTTATCATAAGCGTTGTCCTTTCTCCGTCTTTTTCTGTCTATTTCCATATTTTATGTTTCGTATCTGTTCAGTACCTTCACAGATACGATTCGCAAACCCATGAAAATCGGCTGCGCCGATGGGGTTTGCTCACACATGATTCACGTTCTTACGGCCTCATCAGCAAGCGATTCGGCCTGTTCTGAACAGTTACTATGTTTCTTTTATTTCTACTGTCTTCCTGGTTTTTCCTGCTCTTTTGCTTTTCTGTTCTGTTTCGCCCCGCGTTTTTCTTCCGCTCTCTCCGGAATCAATTCTTCGCGCCGGTGGAAGCAATTCCTGCCACATAGTATTTCTGCAGGCTCAGGAAAATCGCCAGTACCGGAATGGTTACAATGGTCAGACCCGCCATCACATTTCCGTAATTCACCGGCTGAATATTAAAGAGACTGCTCAGTGCCATCTGAATGGTCTGTTTGGAGGTGTCTGAGATTACCATAACAGGCCATACAAAATCATTCCAGTAGGCAATAAACATCAGAATGGAAACGGTGGCGTACACCGGCTTCGCCAACGGTACAATCAACTGGAAGAAGGTGCGGACCGCACTGGCGCCGTCCAGCTTCGCCGCTTCCTCAATGCTCTCCGGAATTCCCATGAAGTTCTGACGGAACAGGAAAATATACATCGGGCTGGCCAGAGCCGGAAGGATCAGAGCCAGATAGGAATTGGCGAGTCCCATTTTATAAATAATGGAAAACTGCGGCAGCATTACCGTCTGAGCCGGAATCAGCTCAAAACTGTTCTCTGCCGGACAGGCAGCTGCTGTCTGCATGTCCCCGAATTCTTTTTCCGGCAAAAATGCCGCCCTGACCGGGCGGCATTTCCTTCACTGGGTTACTCTTCGTCAACCGCAGCGGCAGCGGCAACTTCATACTGTTCCAGAATAATCTTCTGAATCCGCTCACGTGTCTCGGAATTAATCGGGTGTGCAATATCACGGTACTCGCCGTCAGACGCCTTTCTGCTCGGCATGGCAATGAACAACCCCTTTTCCCCTTCGATGACCTTGATATCATGTACAACAAATTCGTCATCGATCGTAATGGAAACGACTGCCTTCATTTTTCCTTCTTTTGCAACTTTACGCACCCTAACATCAGTAATTTTCATGGTATATTATGCCCCTTTCAAACCTTCTCCTAATACTTTTGTGCCCTTTTCTCAGGCACTGCTTTCCGGGAATCCGGATCCGGTGCTGCGCACTTTCTCCTCTGCTCCCGGTATGGACCGCTATCACGGATACAGCCTACAGCACGTACCGCTCATTTTTCTCGATAACGATCTTGATTCCGTCCTCACCCACATGGTAGGAATTGGCACGGATGGTATCGCGGCTTTCCACAATGCAGTTCTCAATATGTGTATTGTCCCCCAGGTACACATCATTCAAAATGATTGAATTCTTGATCACGCAGTTTTCACCCACGAATGTCTTTTTAAACAAAATGGAATTTTCCACATACCCGTTAATAATACAGCCGCTGGAAACCAGACTGTTCTTTACACAGCTTCCCGGATTGTATTTTGCTGGCGGGAGATCGTCAACCTTTGAATAAATATCAGGATACTGACGGAAGAAGTAATCCCTTACCTCCGGTTTCAGAAAATCCATGTTTGTTTTATAGTAGGATTCTACGGTAGCGATATTGCTCCAGTAGTCTTTCAATTTATAGCCATAGATCCGTTTCAGATTCTTGTAGCGGATCAGAATATCCTTTACAAAATCGTAACGGTCTTCCTGAGCGCAGCGCTCGATCAGTTCAATGAGCTGTCTGCGGCGGATGACATAGATACCCGCGGAAACCAGGTTGGAAGTACTTACCATGGGCTTCTCCTCGAATTCTTCGATCCGGCAGTCCTCATTCATCTTCAGGACACCGAAACGGGTCACATCCTCCTCAGGAGGCATCTCTTTGCATACAACGGTAATATCTGCTTTCTTCTCAATGTGGTACTCCAGCACCTTATTGTAATCCAGCTTGTACACGCCATCACCGGATGCAATTACCACATACGGCTCATGGCATTTTTTCAGAAAATCCAGGTTCTGATAAATGGCATCCGCGGTTCCCTGATACCAGAAGCTGTTCTCCTTGGTGATCGTCGGCGTAAATACATACAGACCACCCTGCTTTCTTCCGAAATCCCACCATTTGGAGGAACTCAGATGCTCATTCAGAGAACGGGCATTGTACTGAGTCAGCACAGCAACCTTCTGGATGGAGGAATTCGTCATATTGCTCAGAGTAAAATCAATGCTGCGGTAGCTGCCCGCTATGGGCATCGCCGCGATCGCGCGTTTATTGGAAAGTTCTCTCATACGGTGATTGTTTCCGCCTGCCAAAATAATACCTACTGCTCTCATGCCAACTCACCTGCCTTAATCAAAGTTTCGCCACTGGCCAGAACACCGTCCGGGTAATCCTCCGGCACAGTCTTTCCTGAAATCGCCGTATTCTTTCCAATCTTCACATTGTCCGGGATAACCGAATCTTCTCCGATCGTAACCAGCCCAAAGGAATAAACGCTGGGTTTCATTCTGTTGGGAACGTCCTCTCCGATACCGAGAACAACATTCTCCCCAATCACTGCATTTTCTGCGATGATAGCCTTGTCAACGGTGCAGCCGTCCTTGATCACGGCTCCCTTCATGATGATGGAATCCCGGATCACTGCCCCTTTTCCAATGGTGACTCCTGCGCCGATAACAGAATTATAAATCTCTCCGTAAACCTCTGTGCCATCTCCGATAATACTCTTTACGATGACCGAGTCAGCAGAAATGTACTGCGGTGGAATAATTTCGCTGCTTGTATAAATTTTCCAAAACTCCTCATATAAATTGAACTCCGGAATAATATCAATTAATTCCATATTGGCTTCCCAGTAGGAGCCCAGAGTTCCAACGTCCTTCCAATAGCCGTTATACTCATAGGCTACCAGCTTTCTGCCATTTTCATGGCAGTATGGAATCACATGCTTGCCAAAGTCACAGTTGCTCTGATCTGATAACGCAATTAAGGCTTCTTTCAGAACCTTCCAGGTAAATATGTAAATTCCCATGGACGCCAGATTGCTCTTCGGATGCTCCGGCTTTTCCTGGAATTCTGTGATCCGATTATTCTCATCTGTGATCACAACACCAAAGCGGCTCGCTTCTTCCATTGGAACCGGCATAACGGCAATGGTGACATCCGCATTGTTCGCTTTATGGAAATCCAGCATCACCTCGTAATCCATCTTATAAATGTGGTCGCCTGAAAGAATCAGAACATACTCGGGATTGTAACTCTCCATATAGCTCAGGTTCTGGTAAATGGCATTGGCTGTACCGGTATACCATTCACTGTTGCTGCTCTTCTCATAAGGGGGAAGAATCGTAACGCCGCCGATATTCCGATCCAGATCCCAGGGAATCCCGATCCCGATATGGCTGTTCAGCCGCAAAGGCTGATACTGCGTCAGAACACCAACTGTATCTACACCAGAATTGATACAGTTGCTCAAAGGAAAATCAATGATTCGATATTTTCCACCAAATGCCACGGCTGGTTTGGCCACCTTGGCTGTAAGCACGCCAAGACGACTGCCCTGTCCACCCGCAAGTAACATTGCAATCATTTCTTTCTTAATCACGCTATCACCTCTTGTTGTAAGTTAATTTATGTTTAATCATTATAACACAGTTTCCCGGAATAGTGAACACTTTTTACAAAATCAGAAAAAATTTTTCTTTGTTTTTAACATTTTTCACAAATTCATTCGTCAAAAATTTTTGTGTTTCATCGAATAATTGTCCATTATGCACTTTATTGGTTGAGGTTTTTTGTTTTATTTTGTTTGATTTTTACGATGTTTGGAAGATTTTGGCACATTATGTAGATTTTTCGTACTTCTGAGGATACCGGCTGCCCCGATTCTTTCAGGTGCAGTCCCCTCCTGAACGGCTGACGAACGGATTTCCCGCAATAGACTCTTTTCATTTCATGCGGAAAAGGTTATAATAATAGAAATAAGGGATTGTTCCATCCTTCTTCTAAGGGAAAAGTATCCCATGGACGATCCTGTTTATAGTAAGGAGACTTTCTATGTACCAGATAGATTTTAAAACCCCACTTCACGTTCACTTCATCGGCATCGGCGGCATCAGCATGAGCGGCCTGGCCGAGATTCTTCTGGATCAGCATTTTACCGTCACCGGCTCCGATGCCAAGGAGTCCCCGCTGACTCTCCATCTTGAGAGCCAGGGTGCCTCTGTTTTCTATGGGCAGCGCGCCTCCAACATCCAGGAAGGTACAGACCTTGTGGTTTACACGGCTGCCATTCACCCGGATAATCCGGAATATGCCGCTGCTGTGGAAAAGGGCATTCCCATGCTGACCCGCGCGGAGCTGCTGGGCCAGATTATGAAAAATTATCAGGTTCCCATCGCCGTATCCGGAACCCACGGAAAGACGACCACCACCTCCATGGCTTCCCATATCCTGCTGGCCGCAGGCAAGGATCCCACCATTTCCGTTGGCGGTATTCTTCAGGCCATCCATGGAAATATCCGGGTCGGCGGACACGAGACCTTCATCACCGAAGCCTGTGAATATACCAACAGCTTTTTAAGCTTTTTCCCGAAAATCAGCCTGATCCTGAACATTGACGCCGATCATCTGGATTTCTTCAAAGATCTTCAGGATATCCGGAATTCCTTCCGGAAATTTGCCGAAAAGCTGCCCTCCGACGGCACCCTGATTATCAATGGGGATATCGCCGATTATCAGGAGATTACCGACGGCCTGGACTGCCGGGTGATTACATATGGCTCTTCCGCAGAAAACGACTATTATCCCTCGGACATTACCTTTGATGAAAATGCCCACGGAAGCTTCACCTTCTGCAGAGCCGGTGAGGAGCTGGGCCGTGTTTCCCTGAATGTGCCCGGTATCCACAATGTTTCCAATGCCACAGCTGCCCTGGCTCTTGGCGACCTGCTGGACATCCCCATGGAAACCATGCTGGAGGGACTGGCTGCCTTCGGAGGCACGGACAGACGCTTCCAGAAAAAAGGCGAGATCGGCGGCGTCACCATTATCGATGACTACGCCCACCATCCCACAGAGATCAAGGCAACCCTGACGGCTGCCCGGAATATGCCCCACAAAACCCTGTGGTGCGTTTTCCAGCCCCACACCTACACCCGTACAAAGGCTTTGATGGATGATTTCGCCCAGGCCCTTTCTCTGGCAGACAAAGTGGTTCTGGCCGATATCTATGCCGCCCGGGAGACTGACAACCTGGGGATCAGTTCCCAGACCCTTCAGGCAAAAATTCAGGAGCTGGGCACAGAGGCTCACTATTTTCCGTCCTTTGATGCCATTGAGAACTTCCTCCTGGAAAACTGCAGCCAGGGCGACGTTCTGATCACCATGGGCGCCGGTGATGTGGTAAAAATCGGCGAGCATCTTCTGGGACAGTGAACCCGGTCTCAGAGCCGCGGTTTCTTCCCTGTGTCACAGTGTGCGGCAGGGCTGCCACATGATATACATTAAAAAAACCGGAACTCCTTTATCGAGTTCCGGTTTTTTAATACCGTTATACTTTATTCAGTTTCTGTTTTTCTTATTTTTCAACAGAAATCTTTCTTTTTCTGAAGGCAAAAATGACTCCTCCACTTACAGCCGCAAGAATCAGATACAGGCCTGTCTGAGTCGTATCACCGGTATCAGGACCGGAAGCGGCTGTTGTCTGTGCTGCTCCTGACGGTCCCTGGGTAGCAGTATTCTCTGCTTCCTTTACATATACAGTAGCATCAACACTTCCATCTTCAAATTCCAGCGTTATCGTATGCGCACCTACAGACAGCCCATCCATAAAGTCACTGGAAATCTCCACAGAAAATACCGATTCTTCCGCATATACCTGCATTGGACTCAGAAGATTATAACTGATTGCTGCTCCCATCTTTGGCACTGCTGTTTCATCCGGCGCTTCACTCGTATATGGCGCTTCACTCGTTACCGGCACTTCCGTCGTATATGGCGCTTCACTCGTATATGGAGCTTCACTCGTATATGGCGCTTCACTCGTATATGGTGCTTCACTGGTCACCGGTACTTCCGTCGTTTCCGGTACTTCACTGGTTTCCGGTTCGGTTTCAGTCTCGCTTTCCGTTTCTGTCTCAGTCTCGCTTTCCGTTACAGCTTCCGTCTCAGTCTCACTTTCCGTTACCGCTTCCGTCTCGGTCTCGCTTTCTGTTACTGCTTCTGTTTCGGTCTCGCTTTCTGTTTCTGTCTCGGTCTCACTTTCTGTTACTGCTTCTGTTTCGGTCTCGCTTTCAGTTTCTGTCTCAGTCTCACTTTCTGTTTCGGTCTCAGTTTCAGACTCGCTTTCCGTTTCTACTTCTGTCTCGGTCTCAGTCTCGCTTTCGGTCTCACTTTCCGTTTCTACTTCTGTTTCGGTCTCGGTTTCACTTTCCGTTTCCACTTCTGTTTCGGTCTCGGTTTCGCTTTCCGTTTCTACTTCTGTTTCGGTCTCGGTTTCAGTCTCCGGTGCTTTGCTCGTAGCAGGTGCCGTATTTCCGGAAAGACCGTAACTGCCGGAAGGAACATCCACGTTATCCACAGACACTCCGCGGAGCTTCTCGTGATCCCCTTGGACTCCCAGGCTATACGTTATTCCTGATCCCTTGATATACGTCCCGCCATTTCCGCTGACAATCGTCGCAGACGCCGCTGCCGCAGCAGTATTTCCACATAACAGTGCTGCAGACATCATCGCTGCCAGAAGAACAGAAGATTTTTTCTTTTTCTTCATACCAAAATTTTTCACTGAAGTATCCCCCTTCTTTTTTTGGTTATACTCTTAAAATGATGTTGGGGTCAAAAGATGCCATACGGATTGTTCCGTGCTTCGCACTTCCACAATCCTGCATCTTAAAATTCCATGATAAAAGAATAACCTATTAAATCAATGCTACATTTTTTTCCTGTTTCTGTCAAGCATTTTATCTCCCAATTCAGAAAAAAAAATCAGAATTGCCGTCATCCCATCGACGAAATGCGAAGTATTTTGGAGGTTGGCTCTTAGCAGTTACCATTTTTTCAAATAATACCGTACATCAGGCAGGAACTGACTGCAAACAGGAAAAGTCCGGTGTTGATCCATCCACATCGCTGCTGATGTGCTTCTGCATACTTTCCCAGGAGAATTCCCGCCGGAACAACCATAAAAATCATATACCGAAAATCCATACTGCACGCAAAAGGATACTTCTGATAAAAAACCAACATGCTTACATAAAAAATCAGAAAAATTCCCGCGCAGAGATACCCCGTCCATTCCCCGTTCTTTTGTCTGATCTGCCAGAGAAGTGCTGCGCCACAGGCGACAGCGATTCCAAATGCACTGAATAAAAGCAATGCAGGGATCCAACCGGGCACCTGGTAGGTGAATTCTCCGAAGCAGGAAGATTTCAGATAATATACCGGTGCATTATAATCCTCCCAGATATTCACATAGGGTGTCTGAAAAAGGCTGGATACATCGATTCCCCAAAAACGCTCTGTAATGGAATGCATTCCCGTATAGAGTTCCGATGTTTCTGAAATTCGCGGCACATACTGAAAATCCTGATGAAATCGAATGTAATTCCGCACACTGTACCACAAGCCAAGCGGAAGACTGATAAGGCCAAAAACCGCATATTTTCCCAGCAATGATCTGAAATCGCCTGTTTTTTTCCGCAAAGCATCGTACAGCTTTTTCAAGAATACCGCTGCTGTCAGGATCGCGATCACGCTGCAGGATATTTTCGTCATGACCCCGCAGCCGTAAATAATCGCCAGCAAAACCGTATGTTTCCAGCCTGGCTCTTTGATCCAGCGAATCGTATACAAAAATTCCAGCAGCATGAACATGGCAGCAAGTGCATCCGGGGTGACTCTGCCTCCCGTCAGATAAAATGCCGGAAGGAAGGCCGTAAGCGTAACCGCTGTCAGCTCTCCTTTCCCACGCAGCCCGCATTCCCTGCTGATGCTTCTGCACAGAAGCAGACTGATACAGGAAGCCGAGCACGAGACGGTCTTTGCTGCGTCTACCAGAAAATAGCTGTCCCTGCAGGACAAAAGCGTGTTAATCCCCCCGGAAAACAGAGATCCGAGAAAATAAAAGAACGGCTGCTGATAACATTGTCGAAAATTGCTCTCCGGCAATCTCCCTTTCGTCATCACCTGCAGCAGATATCCGGCATGTCCTGCGCCATTTACATCAATCTCAAACATATCATGACTGCGCACCTCACATCCCGTATACAGCATATAGCCAATCCGCATGAGGATGCCCATGATCAGAATTTCCCGAACCAGAATTTCTTCATTCGCCCTGTATTTTCGCCATTTCCAAACCATCCGTACACTCACCAGGCCCAGGCAGGCAAACAGGAACCATTGAATACTTGCCGGCTGGCCGGATATTTTCAGAATCCGGCACAAAAGATACGAAAAAACCGTTGCCAGAATAACCGCAAAATACTGACCCAACTTTTCTTCTTTCCAGAATCTCATCTTCTCTCTCCTATCCTAAAGCAAATTTCCAGGTATGCATCCATTCCAGCACCTGGTTTACATAATCCGCTTTAACCGGGGATCCGGAAATCACCGGGTAAAACAGGAAAAACAGACTGATGGATACAACAGACAAAAGAATCATGATTTTTTTCCCTTTTTTCAAATGAACGACGGAGTTGCCGATCATAAGAATCAACGTCATCGAAGAAAGATAATACTGGTAAATAAAAACAGTCCGATGAATAAAAAGCCATGGAAGCAGCGTCGAAAAATAAGCCAGAATCAGATACCGGGCATTTTTGCATTTTTGAACACGCCACAAATAAAACTGATGAACCAGCGCAATCAGGCCTCCCCACCAGACCAGAGGATTTCCGAACGTAGCAATCGTACTGATGTAACCATCCTCCAGCACAGTATAACTGTCCAGGAGCGGCTTCCGGTCCACAAGCCACTCATACCATTCTGACAGATACGGATGCTCAAAAACCGTATCTACATGGTAGCCGAACATCAGCTTCGCATTATCAATCGCCGCCTGAAGCAGTCCCTTGTCCGTATAAACCTTCGTAAAGGGAATATAGGAAAGCACATAAACCGTCAGCGGAATGGCAATAAAAAACACACAGCACCCGATGGACAGATAGATCAGGTATCTCTTATGTACTTGTATTCCGTCTTTTCCTCCGATCTTCTCCCAGAGAGATACAAAGAAAAGAACCGCAATCCCTGCTGCCGCATAAACACCCGTCCATTTTGTGGAAACAGCCAGAGCCATGGAACAGCCACACAGGAAAAGATAAAGCATTTGCCTGCAAAGACTTTTATTCGGACCGCCGCTGCTTACAAACAGGTACATAAAATAAAACATCAGTAAAACAAAAAACGCAACAAGAATATCGAGGGTGGCAATCCGGGACAGCGTGAAATGCATAAACTCTGTACAGAGCAGGATCGTTGCAAAGCTTGCTGCCGTTGTGCTTCGGAATATCCTGTGGGCAAACAGATACAAAACCGGCACCATAAGCGTTCCCAGAAGCGCACACATGACACGCCATCCAAAAGGATTCGCTCCGAATGCTCTGATTCCAAGAGAAATAATGCTCTTTCCTAAAGGCGGATGGGTATTTTCATAAATCGGCAGTTCATTGAGAAATTCATAGGCCGTTCTGGCATGATACACCTCATCAAACATCGTCTGATCATAATACGTTCTTTTTTCCGGAAACAGCCCCTGCTCATCGAACAGACTGCCATAATAAGCTGCATTTTTCGGTAAAATCCGGTTTCCTGCCGAATCCAGGCACACAATTTCATGAATATAGGCACTGCCTTCCAGTAAAACAATTCCCAGGGTTTCCACCGGTTGATTCACAGACACTTCATTCCAGCAGAAAGCACTTTGTACTGTATGTTTACTGTCAAAAATGTTCCATTCCGTATTCTCACTGTTCAGCAGGGAAAAGGACATCACACGTTTTCCGTTATATCCCAGATAAATATAGATTTTTGACAGATTTACTTCTCTGTCAAAGCCAAGGACAATTTCATTACTCCTGTTTTGTCCCTGTTCCAGCTTCCAGAAGGTTTCCGGCACCCGAAAGCTGCCGAGGCGAAAAAAAACCACCGCTGCAAAGGAGACTGTAAAAAAAATCATCAGAAGAAGATCTTTCACCTTCAATTCCTGGCTTTTTCTGTCCTCACAGAAACATCCGTTTCCTTTTTCCGTTTCCCGGGAGAGGAAGCATTCCGGAAAATCCTTCCGGATCAGCCGCAGAATCAATCTCACAATGCCGATTCCGATAAGGGCCAGCGCCAGAACATACAGCATGGGAATCTCCTCTGTACGAAAAATGTCTGAAAACCGCTGTCCAAACAGCTCTGCTGCAGTGAACCAGCAGAATACCCCTGTGCATTCCAGAAGATATTCCGGAAGAAATACCAGCAGATTTCCGTCCCTTTTTTTCATGTATGCATCGCAAAAACCCATAAACAGAAGCAGCCCAAACAGCGGCAGCATTTTCCCCGCGCTCCCGGAAAGAATGGCCAGAATAGAATAGGGCTGAAACAGATAGCACGCATAATAGCAGCGTCTGATTTTTTGCTCCTGCCTGTTTTGAAACAGAAAAATAATCAGGGCCAGCATCGGGAGCTCCAGCAGAAAATTCCGCCATATGCCAAACTGCTTTTCTGAAAGCATACAGATCGGCATAACTCTTGTGAGAAGCCAGAAAATCACCAGTTCCGCTTTGGAATAGTCCGGAAGCCCTGTCTTTTTTCTGGCAAGAAAAATAATCCAATATAGGAAAAGTGTGATCCCAACTGCAAAATATACGGAAGTCATACTCCTGCTCCTTTGTTTTCTTCATGATATTCTTTCTCTGTATTCACTTTCCAGATGGAGGATTTATCCGCCGAACCGGAAAGCAGCACTCTTACCGCCTCAAATGCTGTCAGCATGGAATGGTCCATATTATTATAGCGGTGCTGGCCGTTTCTGCCGATACAATACAGGTTTTCTATTCCGTTCAGCCAGTGTTCCAGTTTCGAAATATCCTTATAGGTGTCAAAATAAGCCGGATAGGCTTTTTTTACTTTTTCACAATGAAACTCCAGAATCTCAGTATCCTGATCCAGAATCCCAATCTGAATCAGTTCCTTTTTCCCGAAATTCATCCATTCCTCATTCGTCATATTCCAGAACCTGTCACCCTCTGTGCAAAAATACTCCAATCCCATCCAGATGGTATCTTCCGGTTCTTTCACCATATAAGGAGACCAGTTATTGAAAATCTGAATTCTCCCGAGCTTTACCCCCTTATCCTGGACATAAATCCAGCAGTCCGGAATGATCCCTCCCAGAGTCTTCATGGATGTTTCATTTTTCAGCTTCAGATTTTTCACCAGCAATCCGACCGTAACAAAATCCCGATAAGGAAGACCTTCCGCAATCCGCCGTTCAGAATCCGGAACATGATTCATACATCCAATCAGATCCTTCAGAGGCATACTGGATATAACAATATCCACTGTTTCTTTTCTCAGACTTCCGTTTTCTTCAACAAAAACATCTGCGATCCGCTGTTTTCCGTCCTCCATCCGGATCCCGCCGACTCTGCAGCCGGTGCGAAGCTCACCGCCAAGCCGTACAAACTCTTCGGCTGCTGCTTCCCACATCTGTCCCGGTCCATACTTCGGATAATAAAAAGATTCAATCAGAGAAGTTTCCACGTTCCGCTCTGTTCCCGGAACAACTTTCCCCAGAATATCTTTCAGAACCGCAAGGACAGACAGGCCTTTTACCCGCTGTGCTCCCCAGTCCGGAGAAATTTCTCTGGGATGACGTCCCCAGAGTTTTTCCGTATAATCCGCAAAAAAGATTTGATATAATTTACTGCCGAATCGATTTATGTAAAAATCCTCAAGGGAATTTTCCGGACGTTTATGGAGCAGCACTTTCAGATAACTGAAACCAGCCTCCAGCGTTGTGGCAAAACCCAGATTTCTGATTGTGGCCAGGTTCATTTTAACGGGATAATCAAAAAACCGGTTCTTATAATAGATCCTGGATATTCTCTGCCGTTTCAGAAAAACCCGATCCTCTTTTTCCGGATCCGGGCCGTTTTCCGACAGTTCACTCTCCCTCCCAAGAATTTTATCATCATAAGAAGGCGCTCCCTGCAGCGGCAGAAGTTCAAGCCACCAGTCCATTACCTGCCTGTTTTTTGTAAAAAAACGATGACCGCCCAGATCCATCCGGTTTCCCCGGCTTTGAATCGTTTTGGAAATTCCTCCTGTCGCTTCACTTTCCTCTAAAATCATAACATCATATTCTGCAGACTGGCGCAGAAGTTCACATCCTGCAGTAAGCCCTGCCGGTCCGGCTCCGATAATCATTACTTTCTTTTTCAACTTTCCTTCCTCTCGATCTTTTCCTCTCTGTTCGACAGATCCGTTTTCTCACTGACAATATAACGTGGACGCTGTTTTGTCTCCAGATAAATTTTCCCGATATACTCTCCGATAATACCCAGGCTGATCATCTGCACCCCGCTGACAAAACACACAATGCAGGTCATACTGGCCCAGCCTGAAACAGTCCTGCCAACAAAGTACTCAATAACCGACCACAAAACCCCCAGAAAACTCAGCGCAGAAATTCCAATTCCCATACCGGTAATCATCTGCAGAGGACGCACACTGAGACTGGTAATCCCATTAAACGCAAGGGCAAACATTTTTCGCAGAGAATAATGACTTTTACCGGACATTCTTTCCTTTCGTTCATAGAAGACGCAGGAGCTTCGAAATCCGATCATCGGAAGAATCCCCCGCAAAAAGAGATTTACTTCCTTATACTTTTCCAGTTCCCGGAGCACTCTTGACGAAACCAGCCGAAAATCTGCATGATTATAGACAATCTCTCCTCCCAGCTTCTTCAGAAGGCGATAATACATCTGCGCACTTTCTCGCTTGAATAAAGAATCGCTCCGCCGATCGGAACGAACACCATAAACAATATCACTTCCGCCTTCAAACTCCTCCAGCATCCGGTCAACAGCCTCAATATCATCCTGCCCGTCACAATCCATCGAAATCGTAATATCTGCGTACTGCTTTGCCTCCATCAGTCCTGCCAGCAGGGCATTCTGATGCCCCCGGTTTCTGCTCAGCCGAATACCCGTAAAAATGTTATTTGAATTTGCCAGTCCCTGAATAATGTTCCAGGTACCATCTTTACTCCCATCGTCTACGAACAGAATACGGCTGCTCTCTGCGATCATGTTCCTGTTTATCAGTTCATCCATCTTCCGGCGAAACAGATGGCTGGTCTGCGGCAGAACTTCCTGTTCGTTATAACACGGAATTACCAGATATAAAATCTTCAATTACAATGTTCCTTTCTCATTTTGCCTGTCCGGCAAATCCTTTTTCAGAATTTCCGTTTCTCATCAACCGGTTTCCTGTAGTAATATGAATATTGTACTTGATCTTCTTCCTTTTTTCCAGCAGTTTTTGCCATTTATCTGCATCTGTTTGATAAACATAATTATACACAGTACAAGAGCTTGTATCTATGGGCTTTCTGAGAGTTATCCACATTATCCACACGTTTATTCACATTTTTCCGGGAAAGCCATGTGAATCTCTGTGTGGAAAACATCATTTACATAACTTTTTCGTCATAATTTTACAAACCTCTTACAATCCCCCATTTTACGGGATTTTTCGCAGTTGCGTTTTGGATTTCTCCACAAACTTATCCACATTATCCACACTTTCCACACTCAAATTTGTGAATTTCCAGCCCCGTTTCTGTTGGAAAACTTCCTGTTCTCTTTTCAAAAAATGTGTGCTATACTGTGGAAACAGGAAACGGGATTTGCCCGGGAGACAGAAACCTACCGGATACACAGGCGGGTGCAGGCTCAGCCTGGATCAGACAGATACCTCTCCAGCTCCCCGGACACATTCCACATACTTGAAAGATTGAACTGCCACGAATATACAGGTGAAATCCATGAAAACGATTTGTTTGAAGAAACCGGCCGGATCCGGCGTTACCATAATAAAAAATGCTTTTATTGACCGCTATATGCCCGAAGCGAACGGAGAATTTGTAAAAATCTACCTCTATCTGCTTCGGTGCATTTCTCTTGATACGGAGCTCTCTGTCAGCTCCATTGCGGACACCTTCGACCATACAGAGAAGGATGTTCTGCGGGCTCTTGCCTACTGGGAAAAGCAGGGCCTGCTGCTTCTGGACAGAGATAAGGACGGAGAAATCGTAAATCTGGCTTTTCTGGAGCCCGAAGAGGACGACGAAAACGAAGCGGGAAACGAAGCAGACCAGCCTTCCTGTGAGGAGCCGCTGTCCGAGGAGGCTGCCGCGAAAGAGACACCACAGCCTGCCGTCGAACCGCTTCCTCCCAGGAAGCAGCCGCTCACCGCAGACCGGATTGCGGAGCTGAAAAAGCAGGAGGATATCGAGCAGCTTCTTTTCATTGCCGCCCAGTATATCGGCCGGCCGCTGACCACCTCCGAGATTTCCAATATCCTCTATTATTATGATACTCTGCATTTTTCCGCAGATCTGATTGAATATCTGGTGGAATACTGTGTTTCCAAAGGGAACAAGAGCAGCCATTATATGGAAAAGGTTGCCCTGGGATGGGCCTCCGAAGGGATCCAGACTGTGGCCCAGGCCAAAAGCAGCACAAATCTTTACAATAAAAAATACTATTCCGTCCTGAATGCCTTCGGCATTAAAAACCGGGGCCCAGCCGCCTCGGAAAAGGATTACATAGACCGCTGGACGGACGAGTACCATTTTACCATGAACATTATCGCTGAAGCCTGCAACCGCACCATTACCCAGACACACGAAGCCAGCTTTCCCTATGCGGACAAGATTCTGCAGCAGTGGCACAAAAAAGGCATCCGTCATCTGGAGGACATCAGCCGGCTGGATACCGACCGCATGAAAAAGAAAAAAGAAGCCGCTCCCAAAGCAGCTTCTTCCAACAAGTTTAACAATTTCCATCAGCGTGATTACGACTTTGAGCAGCTGGAAAAGCAGCTTCTGAACAGCTGACCATCCGTGAGGGAGGAGGAATGATACGTGGCACTGAAGAATTCTCAATACGATGAAATTATGAGGGAATACCACCGCAGACAGCTGGATAACAAGCGCACGCTGGACCGCAGGACCGCCGAAGTTTCCGCGAAGCTTCCTCTTCTGGAGGAGCTGAACCATCAGATCGCCTCTCTGAGCGTCTCCTGCGCCAGAAAGTATCTGGGCGGAGATGACTCTGCCCTGACCACACTCCAGGACGACATTGACACTCTGGCCGGGATGCGCCGCAGCCTTCTGGAGGAAGCCGGTTATCCCGGAGACTATCTGGATATGCACTATACCTGTCCGGACTGTAAGGATACCGGCTACATTGGCAGTGAGAAATGCCACTGTTTCCGCCAGGCAGTCATTGACCTGCTCTATACCCAGTCCAATATCCGGGAAGCTCTGAAAACCGAGAATTTTGGTACCTTTTCCTTTGACTATTATTCCGATGATGTGAAAAATCCTTCCACCGGTCTGGGTGCTCTGACTGCCATGAAGAAGCTGGTCGCGGAATGCAGGGATTTTCTCGCCCATTTTGATGATACCTTTGACAACTTCTTCTTTTATGGCGATACCGGTGTTGGAAAGACCTTCCTGAGTCACTGTATCGCGAAGGAACTGATTGACACCGCCCACTCCGTCATTTACTTTACGGCCTTTGAGCTGTTTGACCTGTTTTCCAAAACAACCTTCAGCCGCGGCGACGAGCTGGAGGAGCTTCAGCAGATGCACTCCTATATCTTTGACTGTGACCTGCTGATTATCGATGATCTGGGCACCGAGCTGACCAACTCCTTTGTGGCTTCCCAGCTCTTCCTCTGTATCAACGAGCGCCTGCTGCGGCGAAGATCCACCATCATCTCCACGAACCTGGCCATGGATGTCTTCCGGGACACCTATTCAGAGCGTGTCTTTTCCCGGATTTCCAGCGGCTATAAGATGCGCAAGCTTATCGGTGACGATATCCGCATCAAAAAGAAGCTTGCCCGTCTTGCACATTGAGACCATCCGATGGGCTTTGCAAAACACATCCCTTTTTATCACGGATGCGCAGAGATTTTTTCTGCATTCTACCAAAAAGTACAAGATTTCAGAGAAAAACAGGTAAAAATTGTCTTTCCTGATCCCTTGACCTTACGGATTTATATGTTAAACTAATAATGAACGATTTCCCATAAAAAAAGGGAAGATTTCTGAACTGTTGCGGCTTCCCGGCAGATGCTGTCGGAAATGATCCGATATTCTAATCAAACACTGGAGGATTTATCATGCAGCAAACTGATACACGGAACCTGGAAACCATACCGGTAGGACCCCTTGGGATTATCCCTCTTGCGAGCTGCCGGGAACTGGGTGAAAAGATCAATCGTTTTCTGGTTACCTGGAGAAAAGAACGGGACCATGAGCATAAGTCTACCATCGCTTTTGAAGGCTATCAGCGGGACAATTATATCATAGAAGCCAGAAATCCGCGTTTTGGCTCCGGTGAAGCCAAAGGCATTATTTCAGAGTCTGTGCGCGGCGATGACCTTTATCTGCTGGTCGATGTATGTAATTACAGTCTGACCTACTCTCTCTGCGGCGAGACAAACCATATGTCCCCGGATGATCATTTTCAGGATCTGAAGCGCATTATCGCTGCCGTAGGCGGAAAAGCCAGAAGAATTACCGTCATCATGCCCTTTTTATATGAGAGCCGTCAGCACAAACGTACAGGCCGGGAATCTCTGGACTGTGCCCTGGCTCTCCAGGAGCTGGTACGCATGGGCGTGGATAATATCATCACTTTTGATGCCCATGATCCCAGGGTGCAGAACGCCATCCCATTAAGCGGCTTTGAGACTGTCCAGCCTGTCTACCAGTTCATCAAAGGACTTTTTAAGGCGGAGCCTGGCCTGCACATTGACAAAACCAATATGATGATCATCAGCCCGGATGAAGGCGGTATGAGCCGTGCCATTTATATGGCCAATGTCCTGGGGCTGGATATGGGTATGTTCTACAAACGCCGTGACTATGCCAGAATCGTCAATGGCCGGAATCCCATTGTGGCTCATGAGTTCCTTGGTGCTGATGTGGAAGGCAAGAATATGGTCATCATTGATGATATGATTTCTTCGGGAGACAGTGTACTGGAGGTTGCCGGCGAGCTGAAGAAGAGAAAAGCCGGAAAGATTTTCATCTGCGCGACCTTTGGTCTTTTTACCAACGGTCTGGAGAAATTCGACAAGGCCTATGAAGAAGGATTATTCGATCACGTTCTGACCACCAACCTGGTTTATCAGACACCGGAGCTGCTTCAGAAGCCTTATTATACCAACTGTGATCTGAGCAAGTACATTGCTTATATCATCGATACCCTGAATCATGATGCTTCCATCAGCAGTCTGTTAAGCCCGCATGAGCGGATTAATAATTTCCTTGAAAAGCATAATAAGTAAAAAATCCCATGGCTGTCGGCTGCTGAAGACAGATTTTTGCATGCAGCCGAAAGGGGACTGAACCATTATAAATATGCATAAATTTACCGGAGCCACCACAGGCTTTGCTTCTGTGGAAACTCCGGTATTTTATTTTTTCTGTTTTATCTGACACTTACGCATTTTTCAGCGCCTGCTCCAGATCTTCGATAATATCCTGAGCATTTTCGATTCCCACAGAGAAGCGGATCATTCCCGGGGAAACCCCTGCTGCCGCCAGCTCGGCATCATTCATCTGACGATGGGTGTGGCTGGCCGGATGCAGAACACAGGTTTTCGCATCTGCCACATGGGTAGCGATGGTCGCCAGCTTCAGACTGTCCATAAACCGCACCGCTGCCTCTCTGCCGCCCTTCAGTTCAAAGGAAATCACACCGCAGGTTCCATTTGGCATATACTTTTTCGCCAGTTCATGATATTTGTCTCCCGGCAGCCCGGCAAAGCTTACATGGGAAACCTTCTCATGGGCATTCAGATACTCTGCTACCTTCTGGGCATTTTCACAGTGGCGCTCCACACGGAGAGGCATGCTTTCCAGTCCCAGATTCAGAATAAAGCAGTTCTGAGGAGAAGGAATGGAGCCCAGGTCACGCATCAGCTGAGTAGTCGCTTTGGTGATATAAGCCAGCTTTCCAAAACGCTCTGTATAAACCACGCCGTGGTAGGATTCGTCGGGAGTAGTCAGGCCATGATATTTCTCGCCGTATTTTGCCCAGTCAAAGTTTCCGCTGTCTACAATGGCGCCGCCCACCTGAGCTGCATGACCGTCCATATATTTTGTTGTGGAATGGGTTACGATATCTGCACCCCACTCAAAAGGACGACAGTTTACCGGAGTCGCAAAGGTATTGTCCACGATCAGGGGGACTTCATGATCATGCGCTGCCCTGGCAAATTTTTCAATGTCCAGTACCACCAGGGCAGGATTCGCAATGGTCTCCGCAAAAACTGCCTTGGTATTGGGTCGGAAAGCTTTATTCAGCTCCTCAAGCGGCGCATCCGGATCCACAAAGGTACAGTCAATGCCGAGTTTTTTCATGGTCACTCCAAGCAGGTTAAACGTACCTCCGTAAACAGTGGCAGAACATACCACATGGTCTCCGGCTTCACAGATATTAAAGACAGAATAGAAGGTAGCAGCCTGACCGGATGAAGTCAGAATCGCGCCTACGCCGCCCTCCAGATCTGCGATCTTTGCTGCAACCGCATCATTGGTGGGGTTCTGAAGTCTTGTATAAAAATAACCATCTTCCTCCAGATCAAATAATTTCCCCATCTCATCTGTGGTATCGTACTTAAACGTAGTACTCTGATAGATGGGGATCTGGCGTGGTTCGCCTTTTTTAGGCTTGTAGCCGGAGTGAAGGCATTTGGTTTCAATACGGTAATCGCTCATTTTTGTTCCTCCAGGGTGTAAATTTCTGTGGCATGCTCCGCCGCTCAAATCATAGATTTTGAAGTGGGGCTTCCTGTCCAATGGCTCTCATGAGTCAGGTATCAGCAGGCTACCCTCGCGTGCCCCGCGATTGATTTTGCCCGGGTACGGACTTTTTTCGTTTATGGATTCAGTATAACATAGCAATTTGCGGACGTAAAGATAAAATCCATATGGCACAGGGTTGTTTCATGAACAATAATTACAGCCAATAAAATCGTTTTATTTTCGAGAGTTATTAATGTTATACAAAACATAAAAAACTTTTTTTCAACTTTTCATGCAGAATAAAAGAAGTCCCTGCATGCATAAGAGAATCTGACGCATTTTCCATCAGATTATTTTATCCTGAGACCTCTTGTGCTATCATTCTTGATTGTAACTTATAGAAAAGCAGAAGCCCCACCGACCAAAGTTTGACTTCTGCTTTAACCCACAACATAGCTACCGCTATGTCTTCTCCTATGATAACAATCCAAACAGAAAACTACAACCTTATTTCTCAAGATTTTTATAATAAATAAAGTAACTATCAGAGCTAATTTTAATTTGCTGGATTACACTTCGTTCTGTGTAATGTAGCATCCCTCCTTTTGGCATAGAAAAAGCCCGCCTGTTCCAAATTCAGAATAAGCGGGCTGTGTTATTATTCGGTTTTTTACCGTTAGACCATTGCCTGTTGTCTTGCTTCGATATACAGGTCAATGTCCTCTACAATGTAGTTTTCTCCAGTTGTATGCAGTGCTTCAAAGCAGGAGTAGATGTAATTCCACACCCTGTATTTACTGAACAGTTCAGAAACCTGCTTGCCGGTCAACCCCTTGGCTGATTTATATTGCTCTGTGCAATACACCAGAAAATTTCCTTCTTTACTCATAATCAAGCCTCCTCAGGAAAGGTGAACGCACCTGTCTTTCTTTCTTCATCAAACATATTGAACAAGGTCAAGGCACTCAAATGCCACAGCTTCGTATCTTCCTGCTCCAGAAGGGAATACACCTTAGATTCA
>JAXEJQ010000023.1:0-39581 GCA_034101475.1 Candidatus Limivivens sp. | reverse complement strand
TTTATTTACTGTTAGGTCTGTTCTTTTAGAACTAAATTCATTCGAATTTTTCAAGGATATGTCACTGTTCAGTTATCAAGGTTCTTTGGTTTTGTATCTCCCTGTCTCTCGACAGCTTCTATACTCTACCACATCTTTTTTTCTTTGTCAACCACTTTTTTCAAATTTTTCAAATTATTTGAATTGTTTATTTTATTAATTCAATTATCTTGGCGACGCTAGTTACTATACACCCGATTGCGCATCTTGTCAACACCTTTTTACAACTTTTTCTTTTTATTTTTTGTACCTGAATTTTTGCAACTTTTCTTTTTGTTAGAACCCGGAGAAACTGACCATTCAGAGTCCGGCAGAAACAACCAATCTTAGTATAATCCACACAAAATAACCTTATGTTTCGCTGGTCTGCTTTCCCGACTGCACAGGTGCAAAATCCTCAGCGTAGCCCGCTACGCCTGCGTTTTACACCTGCGTTTTCATTTGCAAAACAGCCGCTCTGACAGATGAACCCTTCCACGGACATGTTAAGGGCGGTTTTAGGCGCAGGCGAGATCCACCTCTTACGCAGACTTAGACGCGAAGGCTCTTCCTGAGCGTCTTAGTCGAAGTCAGAGGTTAGCTCGCCGGAGCCGTTGCCCGAGTCCCGGGAAGGGTTCCGTCTGTCTGGGCGGCGTCCACCGCAGCCATAACAGCATAATCCATTTCTCTTTTCAATTTGTACTGCCTTCAGAACCCGCCCCATTCTTTTCGCAGCCCACACAATCCTTTCAGGACGCAATCACCCTTTCACCGCTCCAATCATAACGCCCTTCACCAAGTGCTTCTGCACCAGCGGATACAGCAGCATAACCGGCAGCGACGCCACCACAATCGTCGAATATTTCAGCAGCTCCGACATACCCTGCAGCTTCGCAAGATTTGACGCATCTCCAATCTGCGTCATATCCACCTTATTCTGAATCAGGATTTCTCTCATCACAATGGTCAGCGGCTGTTTACTGTCATCACGCAGATACAGCATTGCATCAAAATAACTGTTCCATTTCGCAACGCCATAATACAGCGTCAAAACTGCCAGAATCGGTTTGCTGAGCGGTGTTACGATCCGTATAAAATACTTCCAGGGTGTACAGCCATCAATCTGCGCTGCCTCATACATTTCATCCGGAATACTGTTCACCATATAAGTACGGCAGATAATCATATTATAAGTAGACATCGCAGTGGGAATAATCATCGCCCAACGGCTGTTCGTCAGATGCAGCTTGGTGATCAGGATATAAGAAGGAACCAGACCACCGCTGAAATACATGGTAAATACAAAGAACAGGGAGATCCATCCTCTCGCTTTGAATTCCTTTCTGGAAAGCGGATACGCACAGAGCATGGTCATAACCAGATTCAGAGCCGTTCCCACAAATAAATAGAAGAAAGAGTTCGCAAAGCCGGTCAGAATCTTCTTGTTTTTGAAAACTGCCTCATAGCCTCTCAGAGTTGGGCGCACCGGCAAAATGTACACCTCACCGCTGATAACTGCCTGCGGATCAGAGAAGGATGCCGCAATAATATACAGTACCGGGTAAAGAACAATGATTGTAATCAAAGTCAGCAGGGTATAATTTACGATCTCGAAAATTTTATCTTCCGGACGCATGTTACGGAATTTTATATTTGTATTCATAGATCTCCCTCCTTACCACAGACTGGTTGCAGTCAGCTTCTTACAAATCTTATTAACAGCTACAAGCAGAATGAATGCCACAACCGACTGGAACAAACCGGCGGCCGTAGAGAAGCCGAAGTTCGAGCTTACGACACCGACCTTATACACGAAGGTGGAAATAACCTCCGAAACATCTGCATTCAGGTTATTCTGCATCAGATATACCTTATCAAAACCAATGCTTACAATACTTGCACAGTTAAAGATCAGCATAGTAATAACGGTCGGAAGAATGCAGGGGATATCCACATGCAGAATTCTCTGGACACGGGATGCTCCATCTACAATTGCTGCTTCCTGCAGTTCCGGACTTACGCCGGAAAGAGCCGCAATATAAATAACCGACGAATAACCGGCCGTCTGCCACAAGCCGCTCCATACATACAAATGCCGGAACAGCTTCACATCGCCAAAAAAGTTTACCGGATCAAAACCGAGTTTCTGAAGCAGGACATTGATAATACCGGTACGAAGATCCATCATCTGCATCATCATACCAACCAGAACGACTACAGAAATGAAGTAGGGTGCATAAGTAACCATCTGAATAAACTTCCGGTATCTTACACTGCGCAGTTCGTTCAGTCCGATGGCCAGAAGAATCGGCAGCGGGAAGTTTACAATCAGGGAATAAACTCCCAGAACCAGGGTATTTTTAATAACCGTCAGACTGGAATTCGAAGTCAGGAACTGTTTAAAATATTTCAGTCCTACCCACTCACTTCCGAAAATTCCCCTTCTCGGGCTGTAGTCCTGGAATGCCATGATAATACCGCCCATGGGAATATATGCAAATACAATTGCGTAGATCATCGGAAGCGCGATAATCGCCCAGAATTGCCAGTTTGCTGTTTTGATTTTATTTCCCTGAGCCGTACCGGAAGCTTTTTTCTTTTTACCCATTCAAAATACCTCCTCTTCTCCTTGTATAGAAAAAGGCCGCTGCAGGAGAGCAGCAGCCTTTTCGCCAATCAATCATTATTCTGCAACAGTTCCCTGAGAACGATCGTATGCAGTCTGGTATACAGCAATCAGATCCTGTAAGCCAGCTTTTTCAAGAGACTCTTTGAAGTTGTCCCATTCAGCGTCAACATCTTTGGCGCCGGTCATAAATGCAACAGAGGTTTCCTCAATAATCTTCTCAACTTCTACTGCGATAACAGAAATATCACTGCTTTCTGCATCGGTCAGTTTCAGTTCATCCAGAGCCTGAATGTCAGAAGTTCCAGCGGAATCTGCAGCATACGGTGCATACAGCTCAGCACTTGCATCATAGAGAAGCTTCTCCAGTCCTTCCGGAGCATACGGATCTACCTCAGCATCCACTGCCTGGCCCAGACGATATTCAGCCGGAGCTACACGGATACCGATATCCTGCCAGTCATGATTCTGGGTTTCAGAGGTATAGGTATTCAGAACTTCATATTTTGCAGGTTCACCATTCAGACCAAGTTTTCCTTCCGGATTGAGAACCCAGTCAACGCCTTCTTCTGCACCATACTGAGAAGAAAGGTCACCGATTTCACTGTAGAAGAAGTCTACCCAGCGAAGAGCTGCTTCCGGGTTTTCACATTTATCAGTAATACAGAATGCGCCGCCGTAAACGCCCGGGTTCGGGGTCTCATATGCGATTCTGGTGCCGTCCGGTCCTGCGATAGGAGCCATGCATACATAATCTCTGTAGAAATCCGGGTTTGTGGAAGCATCAATGGCATCAGAGATGGTACCGTCTGTAAAGAACAGAACCGGCTCATCCGGCTGATTTACCAGAGTCTTCAGCTGCTCGCCTGTCTGGGTGAAGTCGCCGTCATAGATTGCGCCCAGCTCATAGAGGCTGTTGATCCATTTCATTGCTTCTTTATAGCGGTCATCGGTAGCTACACAAATCATTTCGCCGGACTCTTTGTCCAGAGCAATGCCATCACGTACAACCGTGGTATTGGATTTCGGCGGCATCAGGATGAACGCATCAATCAGCCAATCCTGCATACGGCTGTACCAGCCCTGTGCAGCACCTGCTACAGCAATACCATTGGGTTTGTACTCCAGGAATTTTTCACATACTGCATAGAATTCATCGGTGGTGGTGGGGATTTCGCAGCCCATCTCATCCAGATAGCGCTTGTTCACCCACATTTTTCTACCAAAGGAGCAATGGTAGCAAACATTAATATCAGCCAGAGAATAGATCTGGCCGTCAGCCTCTTTCGTCATATCCAGACCGTACGGCTCCATCATCTTTAAGTAATTCGGAACGTTCTCCTCAGTCAGATACTCATCCAGAGGAATGATCATCTGCTCTTTCACACCATATTTTGCCAGATCCGGAGAAACGCCCAGGATAACATCCGGATAATCTCCGGACTGAAGCATCATGTTCAGTTTATCCTGCCAGTCATCACGTCCGCCTGTCTGGAAGTCCATAATAATACCGGTCTTCTCTTCCAGGAACTTTGTAAAATCATTTGTCTGAAGATTTTCTACGTTGGGCATGCTCATGGTGAAGCACTCCATCTCAAGCGTGCCATCCTTTACGACCGGATAGGTTCCAGCCGGGTTCAGCTCTGCTTCGCCAGCAGATGCAGTCACGCACATACCTGCCATCATGCTTACGCTCAGGAACAGAGCCGTAGCTTTTGCAAAATTCTTTCTCATATAACTTTTGTCCTCCTTTATGGATTTTTCATTCACGTCCCGCACACACTCTCTGCAGCAGTGCGGTTTGAATATAACTCAGTTATAGCATCCTTTTGTCATTTTTCACAACAAACACATTTTACATAAGGCATACATTTTTGCAAAAAGCCCATTTTCATCCGTTATAACGCACATTTTTTGTTTCTTTTCACTATTCTGAAAGTTTTTTCGTCCTCTCTTTCCGTGTTTCTTTTCCTTCCGTGTTTTTTCCCTATTTCGTCTGCAGCTTCTGGAAATCGCTCGGCGGAATTCCCACAACACGCTTAAATGCCCGCCGGAAGGAATAGTCGCTGCCATACCCGGTCTGCTCCGCCGTTTCTTTTACCGCCATTCCCTGTTTCAAAAACTCACAGGCGCGGCAAATACGTCTCTGCTCCAGATAATTACTGAAAGACATTCCAAAGCAGACCTTAAAGTCCTGGTATACTTTTCTTTCCGGCTCATTCAGCCATTCTGCCAGCATGCACAGATTCAGGTTCACATCCTTCAGGTGTTCTTCGATGTAATCCGCAACCGCCTTCTGGTCCAAATCAGCAGCCGCTTCTTCTTTTTCCAGGTTCTTTTCCATACAATAAGCCTTTGTTTTCCGGATCAGAGCCAGAATTTCCTTTTCCCAGCGCACACTCTGTGCCTCTTCCCGGAGACGTTTTGCCTCCACGCTGTCATCCTCAGCGGGAATGCTTCGGAACACGGCACTTCGCAGTATCTCAACCGCATAGCGATAGGTACACTGACTGGTTTCCGGACTAAAATACTCTTTTTTAATCTGCCCAAGAATTTCTTCCAGCTGCTCCATGGTTCCCCTCTGAATATACTGACGGAGCTTCAGTTCCATATCTGCCGAGAAAAATACCGGCTGCTCCCAGGCCTGTCCCGCGGACTGTTCTCCGGCAAGTATGGGCATCCGAATCCCCCGATATCGGGCAAATTCACTGCTTTCCGAAGCCGCCTCATACTGTCTGGAAATTTCCATGAGTTCCCTTGCACAGGCACTGATCCCGGTATAGCACTGTATTTTTCCCAGGCGGTAAAGATCATCATTCATGCCGGACAGTACCTTTTTCAGCTCTTCCCCGGAAATCTCTTCCTCACTGCAGAGAATCAGAACACAGGAAAGCTCACTTGCCTTATATACCCAATAGTCCCACGGCAGAAACTTCCGGAAATGCTCTGCCAGCATCCGGGCAAACTCCTCTCTGGAACACTCAAAATCTCCTTTAAATGGATCCTCAAATTCCAGATCCGCCACATAATAACAAGTCTCCTCTTTCAGGCTTACGCCCGCGTTTCCGGCAAGATTCCGAATCTGTTCCTCCGACTCATAACCTCCGTACAGCAGCCGCCTGAAAAAGGCTTCTTTCACCATTTCTTCCTGCTGCTTCAGCGTTTCCTGCAGCTTATCCACACTGCTCAGAAACCAGCCGAAATTTTTCCAGAACCAAGTGTCCTTTTTCCCCACACTCCTGCCGGAATTTCCAAGCCGTACCTGCAGTTCGAAATATTCCTGTACCAGATCTTTTCTTCGCAGCCAATAGGTCAGGCAGATCAGAAGCCCGATGACGATCGCCAACACACACAGGGTAATGCTGACATAGCGAATCGGACCGATCTGTTCTGTCAGGACTTCTCTTGGAATCGCCGTCACAAGCTTCCAGCCGTTATATTTCGATAATTCCTCATTGATCACGAGAGAATTCACTACAAAATCAGATTTTTTCAGAAAATTTTCGAAATTATGATCTGCTTTTATCCAGTTAAATCCCCCCCCTGTTGTATTCTGACAGCTTATCAAAATATTTTCTTCCGAATCTACCAAAGCTACAATTCCGTTCTTTTTTGCCAGAACCGAGGTCAGAAGCTGCTTGATGCGGTTCCAGTCCAATTGCACAATAATCACACTTTTCCCCGGCCGGCTGTAAGGATAGGTAAGCTGACAGGGCAAAAACAGGATCTGCTCTCCGGTTCTTCCTTCACACTGAAAAAGCGTCTGGCTTTTGTCCTGTTTTCCATAATATTCCATAAACACCTCGTAGCTGGAAAAGGGAAATTCCGCCAGGGTGGCAACACCACGCTCTGTTTCCGGAATCACCTGGGGGACCTTAATCAGATACCGTCCCTCTGCAAACAATACATAAACATTTTTTACAAACTGGTTCGTAAGACTGTAATTCGGATAATTCGTGGCAACCGTATACAGAGAATAAAATTCCTCTGTTTTATTCACAGGAGTCCCCGCACTCAGATAATCGCAGAGTCTCTTTTCCCTGCTGACATAATAACCCACATTCTGTGCCTGCTCCACTTCCCGGTCAAGGGTCAGTCTGGCCTCTGAAAGCATATTTTGAATCCGTTCCTGCTGGGTCTCCACCAACGCATTTTCCGCCATGAAATAAACTGCCACTACTGCAATGGCCGGTGCCAGAAGAATCAGAAGATAAGACAACAGAAAGTGGAAGGAGATCTGACGTTTATGTGTTTTTCCCACACGATTTTCCGAATAACCAGTCTTTTTTTTCATCCGCTTGCTTTTCCCCATTTCTTATAGTAACATATCACTAAACACGAAATCCCATCGTATGAATTTCTATTCCAAAGAGGTACTGTCATGCTGTTTCAAAAGAAAAAGAAAACACCTTCACTTCCCTCCGTATGTATCCGTTCAGAAAATGCCATTCTGTATGAAGGCCTGCTGAAGGAAATTCCCCTGAAGGAATCCGTAATGATTGAAAAAAGCATTTACTTTTTCAATGATCCTGAACCCTGCTACATTCACCGCGGCGCCGTCCGCGTCCGCCTTACCGAAGAGCTGCATCAGGAGTTATTAAATCTGCCGGATCAAATTCCCGGTCCACTGCTCCTTGCCTATGCCGATCTGGAAGGCATAAAAACCTGCCGGTTTCTGCCCTGAGCCTTCAAAGGGCAGGCATCAGAAAATGGAAAGCAGGAAATAAACGGCGAAAGCCACAAATAGTCCGCAATTCAGCAGCTTAATGGCGCCCAGATGCTTCAGCATGAAATCAGAAACCGCACCGGCGCCTTTGGTTTTCGCGATAATCCCCAGAATCACCATTGCCGGAATACTCATTGCGGTCACATAGACCAGCAGACTTCCCATCAGCGCAAAAAGCTGCTCTCTCTCATTTCGAAGCAGATACAAAAGCGATGCCATGTAAATCTGCCCTGTGCAGAAAAACTCTCCCAATGAAACGGCGATTCCAAGTCCCAGTACCAGCAAAGCCAGAAAAGCCCCCTCCACTCCATCTGCTTTTTTCAGGAGCTGGTGGTTAAACCTTCGCAGCCCTTTTGGGAGCTGCATACGAACCTTTCCATAATCATCCTTCCGGACATTGAGAAAATCCAGAAAATTCAGAACTGCCGCAGCCAGAAACAGTATGACAATCACACCATTCAGTACCTTTCCGAAGCGTTCCAGAAAAGCCCCGTCCACCTTGGAGGCCGCAAAACAGATCCCAAATCCCAGCCCGAAATAAGTCAGATATTTCCCAAGCAAATACAGCAATCCGTTTTTCAGCACAGAAGCATGGGATGCCAGAAGAATGGAGAACAGCATCAGCAGCATGGAAATTGAGCAGGGATTCAGTCCTGCCAGAAGCCCCGCCCCAAAAAGGGTCAGCATATCTGCCCGCTGCACTGCTTCTGTCTCTGCCGGCTCCAGCTTCTCCAGCCGTTCTTTCAGATATATGCTCCTGCTGGCTTCTTTTTCCAGAAGCTCTTCCAGAGACTCGCGGATTTCTTCTCCTCCCAGCAGCGCTGTATCTCCGGTAAAAACGGCCGGGACTTTTCCCTCCTCCTCCGCTCTTCCATACTCCTTCAGAAGTTCTTTAAAAATCTGCACGGAATCTCCCTGGGCAATACTGACTTCCGTAACGGAAAATTCCTTCTGTTCCTGCAGGGTTTTCAAATATTCCTTTATCTGAGCGCATTCCTCACAGGAATAGGTGGTAAACAGCAGAATCGCCGTTTCCCCGTTATCTGCTATAATTTCGGGTATACCCGTCGTTTCTGCCAATTCAGTTTCCGGAGAGGCAGCCGTTTCCTCGATTGGGGCATCGGCCCGCTTTCCTTCCACCAGAATTCCATGGAGTTCTGCCTCCATCGCTTCATATCCGCAGAGCCACTGCCCGTCTGCTACCAGAAGAGGAAGGGTCACCTCACTCTTTTCTTTTCCCGCATCTGCCAGGAGCTTTTCATAGACACTGCGGTCAGAATCCAGAAACAGATTGTATGTACGGATCTCGTAAGAGAGCTGTTCCTTTTCCTCCGGACTGATACAACGGTTAAACAGCTCGAAAAATTCTTCTTCCTTATTGCAGGAAGCACATACATTTTCATAGAAAAACGAAATGGAATGGGTCTGTTCCGCAAAGGAACGTCCCCCGGCCAGCAGCCAGATCACTGTCCACAGCAAAAGCACCGCAATTCTTTTTCCTTTCATTTTTCAGCGCTCCTCTTCTGCTTAAAGTAAAAAAGCACTTCTCCTTTTCTACATCTGAGCAACAAATCTGCTCCTTTGTATACTCATTCGAAATGCTTTTCTTTTCCTGCCTTTACTATAACATGAACCACTGAAAATGTCAAAATAATTATTCTTTATTCTTATTGTTCTTTATTTTTCTGTATTGTTTTCTATTACTTTTTGGATTTCATTTTCCTTGCGTTTCTCATTCTTCGGAATCTCTTCTACCATTTTCTCTGCGGTCCTCCAGACGCAGGACCGCATGAGCGAAACGAATTTTTCAGGCGGCATACACTCCTTTTCCTGAATCCACCGCTCAATGGACACGCTGATGGCATCTGCGTAAAACTGTACGTAGAAATTCCAGTTTTCTTCTTCCTGAAAGACATCCGTCATATACTCTTCAATTATCGGCAGCAGAAGCTCCCGGAAATATTCCGAAAAAGAATTCTGACCTTCAATCTTCAGTGCTTTCTGGTAGAACGCTCTGTTTTTGTAAAAATAACTGCAGATGTCCATCAGAAATTCCCATTCATTTCCATAGTCCTTATCCCTGGCCACGCTGATAAATTCATTGTAATAAATCCAGTTCACCAGCTCGTACTTATCCCTGAAATGATAATAAAAGCTCTTCCGGCTCATATCACATTTTCCACAGATATCGCTGATACTGATGGTCCGGAAGGGAACGGAAGCCATCAGTTCTTTCAGCGCATTTGCCAAAGCTTTTTTTGTAATATTCGAATCCGGCAAATAATCTCCACCTTTTTCTCTGTTCTCTGGTATCTTTGTCTCTGTCTGCTATCTTTCGGTTTATGATGGCTGATTATATCACATTTTGTTCGAAAGGTAAACTCTGATCCGTAATCCGGGAAAACTGAGCCATGTACAGCCTGTAATAGGCTCCCTTCTTTTTCATCAGCTCCTCATGGCTGCCTGCCTCCTGAATTCCTCCGTTATCAATGACAAAAATCCGGTCAGCTCTTCGGATCGTGGAAAGCCGATGAGCCACAATGAAAGAGGTACGTCCTTTCAGCAGTGTCTGAATCCCTTCCTGAACCAGCAATTCCGTCCTGGTATCAATGCTGGAAGTCGCCTCATCCAGAATCAGAATCGCCGGCCTGGAGACCAGCGTCCGGGCGAAAGCCAGCAGCTGCTTCTGCCCTACAGAAAGTCCTGCCCCCCGTTCCTTCAGCACGGTATCATATCCCTGATCCATTTCCATAATAAATTCATGGGCGTGGACGGCCTTGGCCGCCTCCACAATCTCCTCATCCGTCGCCTCTAACCTGCCATAACGGATATTATCCCGGATCGTACCGGAAAACAGAAAATTTTCCTGTGTCATAATGCCGAGCTGGCTGCGCAGACTCTCCAGCGTCACATCCCGGACATCCGTTCCATCAATCCGTACCGCGCCGCCTCTGACATCAAAAAATCGTGCAATCAGATGAGTAATGGTAGTTTTTCCGGCGCCCGTGGGACCTACCAGGGCAATACTTTCCCCGGGCTTTGCCCGGAAGCTCACATCCGACAGCACCGGAATCCCGTCTTCATAGGAGAAATACACGTGAGAAAAAACAACCTCTCCCCGAACCGGCGGCAGAGCCTTCGCGCCCGTCCGGTCTGTGATATCCGCAGGGGTATCAATCAGTTCAAAAATCCGTTCTGCGCCTGCCAGGTTGGTGACAAGCTGATTATAAAAATTACTGAGATTTAAAACCGGATGCCAGAACATGGAAATATAGCTGCCGAAGGCGATCAGAACACCGATACTGGCATCCCCGCTCTGAATCCGCCGCACTCCCACGTAATAGAGAAGCAGCGTGCTGAGCCCCCAGCAGAAATCCACAATCGGGCCAAAGCCATCGGCAAACCGGCAGGCATCCGTAAAGGCACGGCTGTGATCCTTCAAAAGTCTGCCAAAGGTATTTCTTGTC
Source organism: Candidatus Limivivens sp. (assembly GCA_034101475.1). Taxonomy (GTDB): domain Bacteria; phylum Bacillota; class Clostridia; order Lachnospirales; family Lachnospiraceae; genus Limivivens. The sequence goes on along the minus strand of JAXEJQ010000023.1, from coordinate 28,744 downwards.
TGCTCCTGCGCACAGAGGCTCTGGACAACCCGGATCCCGGACAGATCTTCATGGACAAAAGCGTTGACATTGGAACCCTTTTTCCGGTAAATCTGCCAGCGGGTGTGAGCTCTGCTCTGAACGATCCATACACCGGCTGTCATCAGCGGAATACTGGAAAGTGCCGCCAGCGCCAGGCGCCAGTCCTTAGCCAGCATGATGCAGACCACGGCACAGATTGTCAGGAATTCCGGAATCAGTGTTGTCACACAATTCGTCAGCACATCCTTCAGGGAATTCACGTCCCCGATGATTCTGGCCAGGATTTTCCCGGTGGGACGGCTGTTAAAAAAAGAAAAACCAAGAGTCTGAATATGCGTGTACAGCTCCTGCCGGATATTCAGCAGCACCTGGTTTGAAATCCGCGCCATCAGGTACATCCGGACTTTTACCAGCAAAACCAGCAGAAGATTCAGACACACCGCCAGAATCCCAAGCCGGATCAGGGAATCCGCGTCCCGTTCCGCAATAGGTACATCAATCGCCCATTCAATCAGCAGGGGGTTGATCAGAACAATCCCGATGCTGATGCCCATCATTACCAGCACTGCCGCAATCTGCAGCCGGTACCCCAGCAGATACCGCAGCAGCCGCAACAGTGTAACACTCTGCTTTACCTGCCTCAGCTGCTCGTCTTCTCTGACTGCATTGACTGACATGATTCATCCCTCCCTTCTGTCCCATACTGGGACAAATATGTATCATAATAATAGCCTTTTTTCTCCATCAGCTCCCGATGGGTTCCCCGTTCCTTCACCCTGCCTTCCTCCAGGATCAGAATTTCATCAGCGCTGCAGACCGCCGAGATCCGGTGGGCAATGATCAGCCTCGTCTGCTCCTTCCGGCTGTCCAGAATCTTCTGAATTTCCCGTTCTGTCTCCATATCCAGCGCAGAGGTGGAATCGTCAAGAACCAGAAGAGGCGCCCTGCGCACAAAGGCACGCGCCATGCTGATCCGCTGCTTCTGGCCGCCGGAAAGACCCACTCCCCGCTCTCCGATCAGTGTATCCAGGCCCTCCGGGAATTCCCGCACGAATTCCGCGGCACAGGCATCCTCCAGGGCCTGCCAGATTTCTTCATCGGAAGGCGGTTCCACGCATCCCATGCTGATATTGGCCCGGATCGTATCGGAAAACAGAAAAACATCCTGGGGAACTGACGCCGTAAATCGGCGCAGTTCTTCCAGAGAAAGTCTGGAAATGTCCGTTCCTCCCAGCCGGATGCTGCCCCCGGCCGGATCATAAAAACGCATCAGCAGCTGAATCAGAGAAGTCTTCCCCGCTCCGGTGGCCCCCATAATTCCCAGGGTTTTCCCCGGCTGAAGGGTAAAGGATACATCCCGAAGAACGGTTTTCCCCTCCGCCTTCCAGGTCACCCGGTCAAACTCCAGCGCAGCTTGCTCCGGATGTTCCAGCGAAATGGGCTGCTCCGCTTCCTCAATAGCCGAGGTCTGGGCACAGATTTTCTGAATCTTGCGGTTGGATGCCACACCGGAGGCCAGATCATTCAGCAGCCATCCCAGCATCTCCATGGGCCACACAATATTGGTACAATACTCAGCAAAAGCCCCCAGGGTTCCCAGCGTAATCTCTCCGTCGATCACCAGAAAGCCGCCGTATATCACGGCCAGGATCGGCAGCAGACGGCTCACAAGCTGAAACAGCGGCTGAAAACGCATCAGCACCTTAGACTGTCTCATATTCAGCTCGTAATAGCGCTGATTGTGAGACAAGAACTTCCGGATTTCAAAGGGTTCTCTGGCAAAAGCCTTAACCGTGTGCACTCCGGCAAGATTTTCCTGAGCCACCGTATTCAGCGCCGCATTCTCCTCGCTGATCTCTTCGTAAACCTTTCCAAGCCTGCTTTCCAGCAGAATCGCCGTAACAGCCACCAGCGGCATGGCAATCACCGGAATCAGAAACAACCGCCGGTTCAGGCGATACATGCAGACCAGAATAATGGTCGTATGGATCGTCACTTCCATTACCAGCATTCCCACATACCCCACAGCACCCCAGATTTTTTCCACATCATCCTTTACCCGGGACATCAGTTCTCCTGTATTCGTCCGGTCAAAATAGTCCACGGACAGCCCCTGAATATGCGTAAACAGCACATACCGGATACTGTTTCCGATCCTGGCCGCCGTCCGGTCGAAAGTAAATTCCTTGAGATAACCAAACACCGCCCTGCCTGCGCCGATCACAAAAATCAGCAGCAAAAGCCAGGGCAGCAGCCCGGTCTGCCCTTTCCCCAGCACGTCGTCAATGAGACAGGCGGTTACCTGGGGTGAAAGCATATCCAGTCCCACCTGGATCACCATGCATACCAGGGCAAAAGTATACATGTACCAGTATTTCCGTATATAAGCGGAAACCTTCAACACAACAGATCCCTCCCTTTTCTTTTAATGGTTTCTGAACAGTTCCTGATTTTCTTCGTTTCACTTCCGCCTTTTCCTTTTCTTCGAAATGGAAATAAAAAAAGCTGCTCCGCCACGGCAGAGCAGTCCTCGGAAAAGAGTCACAGGTATCTTCCAAAAACCACATGGGTACAAAAAAAGCCGTGGCAGAATCTGCCGCGGCTGAAACATCTCCTCTGCAAAAACAGACCCCCAGGGTCAGTCTGCACAGGTCACCGAGGCAATTCTATGAATGGTCTCTCTGGTAAATCCATCATTTTTTCTGATCAATTCGTTCAGGTTTTTCATATCTTTTACCTCGCTTTCTTATTATTTGACTGCTGATCACTGGCTTCCGCCACAGTCATATGGACAGTATAGTACGCTTTCCCGGAAAATGCAAGGGAAATTTTCACAAACGCTGCATCCTGGATATTCCGTAATGTTCTCATAAAGAATGTATCAGTGTTTCAAGACAATCCAGGACTTTCCGAAGATTTTCAAGGTTTCCCCTGGTATCCCCTCTGCGTTCCAGAGAATGATTGCAGCCTTCAAAAATCGCTCCTGTTTTCTCCGGATAAGCTCTGGCCGCTTCCAGCACCAGCTCTTTGTCCAGATAAGGATCCGCCGTCCCGGCAACAAAGGAGCGGTTTCGCGCAGGTATAACCCACTCCCGGAAACATAACCGCAAGCTTTTTCATATGATTTCACACTCCATTTCGGGCACAGAGATCCTTCACACAGCATTTTTCGCAGAAGGGCTTCGTCCTTGCCGTACAGATTTCTCTTCCGTGAAAGACCAGCCTGTGGCAAAAATCACTTCCCTCTTCAGGCGGAATCAGCTTCCACAGGGCCATTTCCACTTTTTTCGGCTCCTTACAGTTCTCCACCAGTCCCATGCGGTTCACCAGGCGAATACAATGAGTATCTGTGACAATGGCAGGCTTTCCGAACACGTCTCCCATAATCAGATTCGCGCTTTTACGCCCCACTCCCGGCAGCTTTAAAAGAGCATCAAACTGATCCGGCACCTTTCCGCCGTATTCATCCCGCAGAATTTTCATGCAGGCACTGATATCCCGGGCTTTGCTGGCCCCCAGACCACAGGGTCTGACAATCTCTTCAATTTCCTTTGGATCAGCCGCCGCCAGTGCATTCACATCCGGAAATTTCGCATACAGATCCTCTACCACCACATTGACTCTGGCATCAGTACACTGGGCAGCCAGCCTTACGCTCACCAGAAGCTTCCAGGCCTCATCATAATCCAGGGTACAGCCCACATCCGGGTATTCTTTTTTTAAGCGTTCAATCACTTCAAGAACCAGTTCTTCTTTTGTCATCTCAAATACTCCTTTTCCCGCCCTTTTTCCCCTTTTTCAGCCACGCAAAACAAATCACAAAAAATATAATACCATAAATGGTTGTAATCGGTGTCGCCAGCCCCACCATCATCAGAGAGGTGTCCGGCAGTCTGGACATAAAAATGGATACCGGAATCCGGATACAGAACGCAGAGGAAATCCCCTGGATCATCACCGGAAGGCTCTTTCCGCTTCCGTTAAAATAGCCGATGCTGCTGAACAAAACACAGGTCAGGATACAATCCGCCGAAAAGCCTTTCAGATAATCCGCACTCTGCCGGATTACCTCTGCGTCTTTGGTAAACAGGGTGGAAAGCTGTTTTCCGCCAAAGAATCCCACACAGAAAATCACAATTCCAACACTGCAGCCGGTAACAATTGCCGTAAGAAACCCGCGCCATGCCCGCTCTTCCTTCCCGGCCCCCATATTCTGTGCCACAAAAGCAGAAACCGTCTGCATCACAGAAGAAGGCACCAGCATAATAAAAGAAACCAGCTTCTGAGCCACGCCATAGCCGGCCGAAGGCATCAGCCCCATGTTGTTGACAATGGAATTGATCACCAAAAAAGAAATCTGAACCATGGTTTCCTGAACGGCGATGGGAACACCGATATTTAAAATTTTTTTCAGCTCCCTGGGATAAATCCTGCATTGCTCCAGAGAAAAGGAAATCGGAAGCTTCTGCCGCTTCAGCACCCGGACGGAAGCGACAACGGAAACAAGCTGAGCAAGAACCGTGGCCAGTGCCGCGCCTGCCGCATCCATCCGAAGGACACCTACAAAAAACAGATCCCCCACAATATTCACCACACAGGCAATCCCCACAAAAAGGAAGGGCAGGTTCGCGTTTCCCACACCCCGCAGAACACCACTGAGCACATTATAGGCAATAATCACCAGAATTCCCCCGGAGCAGATACGCATATAGGTAATTGCTTTCCCCACAGAGGCCTCCGGAACCTGCAGAAGAGCGACAATATTCCCGGCAAACAGCTCCAGCAGCACTGTCAGCACAACTCCCAGCACCGCAAAGAGTACAATGGTGGTCCCAACGGCATTTCCCGCTTCATCCGGTTTCTTTTCTCCGATATGCTGTCCGATCATCACAGTAGAACCCATGGCCAGACTCGTGATGATAAAAGTTACCATCTGCATAAAAGCACTTCCGGTTCCCACAGCGGAAATGCTGGCCGCATCTCCAAACTGCCCCACCACCAGCAGATCCACTGCGCCATAGGCAGCCTGCAGCACCAGTGCTCCCAGTACCGGCAGCGCGAAACGAATCAGAGAGCCGAAAATCGGCCCATCCACAAAAGAAATTTCCTGTTTGTCATTCATTTTTGTCCTCCTCCTGCTGTCTTCCCATCAGCCTTCGATTTTTTCCATCAGATCCGAAATCATACAGCCTACGGTTTCATAATGCACAAAATCTGTTATCTGCCTGTCCACCAGAATCTGTACCCGGGCTTCGAAATCCTCATCCGCGTCCCAGAAAATCAGCTGCATTCCGATCCCCGGAAATACTTCAAACTGGAACGCCCTGTCTCCTTTGGGAATCCGCTCTCCTCCGATCCGCACACAGGCCTCCTCAAGCTCTTCCGCCCTTCCTTCCCACCGTTTTGCAAACGGCATCAGAAGGGGATCCGGCATTCTGGAGTCTCTGCTCACCACCCCGTCAATGGTGCTGCTGGCCACCCAGCTTCCCGTAAGAACGGGCGCGTCCTTCGTGTACTGCAGCAGATGATAAATTGCCATCGATTCATTAAAATACAACGCTTCGGTCCACAGGCCCTCTTTCTTTCCGGACAGCCGCCCATTCTCCAGGCAAAGCCGGTAAGGCGTGCCAAGATACGAAAGATACAGATAGGTTTCATCCCGCTGCAGTTTCAGAATCCTGGCAATCCGTTCCGGATCATAACCGGTGAAGGCCTCCCGCCACTGCTCCGATACCTTCTCATATTCGTCAAACAACACACCTCTGCTCTGAAACGCATGATAATTGACACTCATCCGCCGTTCCTCCTTTCCTCATGGCTCCAGTTTCCAGCCCCAGTCTCCGTGGTAAATCATCTGTTTTGTCATTCCGCCGTCAATACAGATGTTTTCTCCGGTGAGAAAGCCGGCTTTGTCCGAGCACAGAAAAAGCACCATATTGGCAATATCCATGGGATTTCCCACCCGTCCTGCCGGATGCTGCCCCGCGTCCGGACCGTTGTAACACGTTCCCCTTGTTTCGATCCAGCCCGGCGAAATGGAATTTACCCGCACTCTGCCGCTCAGGCTGACGGCCATGGCATGGGTCAGTGCCGCAATTCCTCCCTTTGCCGCCGTGTAGCTCTCCGTAAAGGGCTGGCTCATCCGGTCCCGGCTTGAAGAAATATTGACAATGCAGCCCCCCGGCGCGAAGAAATCCAGAAAAAGCCGGCTTAAAAAGAACGGAGCCGTCACGCCTACCCGCAGGGCATCATTGAACTCCTCGTAGGTACAGCAGTCAATTCCCTTCATAAGTGGCGGCGCATTGTTAATCAGGTAATCCACATGGCCACAGTCGGAGATCACCTTTTCTGCAAACTTTCTCAGACTTTCCTCCTCCCCCACGTCGCCCACAAAATACGGATTTTCCTTTTTATCGATCACACAGACCCGCACGCCGATCTTCTCAAATTCCCGGCAGATACACGCTCCGATCCCACTGGCCCCACCGGTGACCACCGCTACTTTCCTCTCCTCCATGAATTCACCCCTGTCTGATTTTCTTTCTTCCTTAAAAATGTTCCTCCAGCCACCGCATTGCCGTATAAGCATAAACGGCACTTCCTCCGGCCAGAGCATCCTCATCAAACTTCACCATGGGATGATGCTGAGGATAAGCATAGCCCTTCCGGGGCTGTCCGGCTGCCAGCGCAAGCATAATGGAAGGCACTTCCTGGCTTACATAGGCAAAATCCTCTGACCCCGAAGATTTGGAGGAATCCCCTCCGCCGCTCATGGCATTCAGCTCCTCCACCGTAAAGGCCTTTCCGGCAGGGAGCAGCTCCTTCACATATTTTCCGGCACATGCTGCCAGCTCCCTGTCATTTACCAGCGTCGGGCAGCCGCTGGTGAAGGCCACCTCCGCCTCAGACCGGAACACTCTGGCCGTCCCCTCGGCGATTTCCGTCAGACGCTTTTTAATCAGTTCTCTGGTATTTCCGTCAAAGGTACGAATGCTGCCGCCCATGACCACCTGATCCGGAATCACATTGGGCGCCGTCCCCGCATTCATCATACCGATGGTGAGCACCGCCCTTTCTCCGATGGGCAGCTCTCTGGTTCCGATCTCCTGAAGGGAAATCAGGATATGGGCCGCCGCATTCAGGGGATCGATTCCCGTATTGGGCATGGAGCCGTGACAGCCCTTTCCTTTCACCCGGATTTCAAACAGATCCGCTGCAGGAGCGCTGACCCCCGGTGCGGAAACCACAACGGTCCCGGCCTCAAAGGGCATCCCTGCCATAACGTGAATCATCAGCGCGGCATCTACCCTGGGATTCTCCAACAGTCCTGCCTCAATCATGTCATGGGATCCTTCGAAAATCTCCTCTGCCGGCTGGAACATCAGTTTCACCGTTCCCTGAATTTCTTCCTCATGGGCTTTCAGCAGCCTGGCTGCTCCCAGCATCATAGCCGCATGCATATCATGACCGCAGGCATGCATCTTTCCATTCTGAGCGGCAAAAGGAACCTCTGCCTCTTCCCGGATGGGCAGAGCATCCATATCTCCCCGGATCAGAAAGACCTTCCCGGGCTTTTTCCCGCCTGCCAGGGCCACCAGCCCGGCCTTTCCGCACTCCACCGGTTCATACCCCATCGCTGTCAGCTCCTGCTTTACAAAAGCCTTCGTATCTTTTAAGTCAAACCCTGTCTCCGGGTGGGCATGCAGATATCTCCTCTCCGCGCGGATCGTTTCCTGCATTTCTGCTGCTTCATTTAAAAGCTGCTCTGGTACCATACCATACATCTCCTTTTTTCTGTCCGGCATCAGCTGCCGGATCCATCCATTCTGTTTGAAAAACACCTTTTCTGCTATCCACTATAGCACAAAAACAGAAAATGAGAAATCTTTTTCTGCTATTCTGAGAATTCCCCGGATTTTCCCAATGCATTCAAAAAGCAGAAGGCACACAAACGTCCTTCTGCTTTTTTGACTTTTGAACCTTGGATTATAAGTTTTTCACCGTTGCGATATCAATCAGCGTCAGCTTCTTGATATCCGTATTTTCCAGACTGGTAGCCAGGGCCTTGGCCGTGTCCATGGCTGTCAGCACGTTTACACCCGTCTCAATGGCGGTGCGTCGAATCAGGAAGCCGTCTCTGGAGTGCTCGATTCCCTGGGAGGGAGTATCGATAACCAGGTCAATCTCATGACCCAGGATCAGATCCAGCAGGTTCGGAGAAGGCTGCTCAATCTTGTTCGTCCGTACTGCGCGGACACCCGCTGCCTGCAGCGCCTTGGCCGTACTCCGGGTGGCAAAGATCCGGTAACCCAGGGCTTCAAAGCGGCGCGCCACGTCCACGATCTCCTCTTTATCCTCATCACGCACCGTGATAATCATGTTCTTATGTCTCGGCAGATTAATGCCTGCGCCAAGGAATGCCTTATAAAGCGCCTCATTAAAGGTCTTTGCAATGCCAAGGCACTCGCCGGTGGATTTCATTTCCGGTCCCAGGCTGATATCCGCCCCACGGATCTTCTCAAAGGAGAATACCGGCATCTTGATGGCAATGTAGTCTGCCTTGGGTGCCAGACCGGTGGGATAGCCCATCTCCTTCAGCGTATGCCCCAGAATCACCTTGGTTGCCAGCGGCACAATGGGAATTCCGGTAACCTTGCTGATATAGGGAACGGTACGGCTGGATCGGGGATTGACCTCGATAACGTACACATCATCCCCGCACACGATAAACTGGATGTTGATCAGACCGATCACATGCAGAGACTGGGCCAGCTTCTTCGTATATTCCACGATGGTTTCCTGAGCCTTCTCGCTGATGCTCTGGGCCGGATAAATGGAAATACTGTCACCGGAATGGATCCCGGCCCGTTCAATATGCTCCATAATACCCGGAATCAGAATATCGGTACCGTCACAGACCGCGTCAACCTCGATCTCCTTGCCCACCAGATATTTATCCACCAGAATGGGATGTTCCTGGGCAATCCGGTTGATGATTCCGATAAATTCGTCAATATCCTCGTCACTGATGGCAATCTGCATGCCCTGGCCGCCCAGTACATAGGAAGGACGAACCAGAACCGGATAACCCAACTCATTGGCAGCCTTCTTGGCTTCTTCCGCCGTAAAGACCGTATGTCCCGCAGGGCGCGGAATCCGGCATTTGGCCAGAATTTCATCGAAAAGCTCCCGGTCCTCCGCCGCATCCACATTTTCCGCAGAGGTTCCCAGAATGGGCACACCCATCTTCATCAGAGCCTCGGTCAGCTTGATGGCTGTCTGGCCGCCGAACTGCACCACAGCGCCGTCGGGCTTTTCAATATTTACCACACTCTCCACATCTTCCGGAGTCAGCGGCTCAAAGTACAGCTTATCCGCGATATCAAAATCCGTGGAAACCGTTTCCGGATTATTATTGATAATAATGGTCTCGTAGCCCTCTTTGGAGAACGCCCAGGTACAGTGTACGGAACAGAAGTCAAATTCAATACCCTGGCCGATCCGGATAGGGCCGGAGCCAAGAACCAGAACCTTTTTCCGGTCGTGAGTCTCCACCGCTTCATTTTCACTGCCGAATACAGAATAATAATAAGGCGTTTCCGCCGCAAATTCCGCGGCACAGGTATCTACCATCTTATAAGCTGCGACAATGCCGTTGTCGTAACGCATCTTCTTAATCTCGTCCTCGGTTTTTCCGGTGAGCCGTGCAATGACATTATCCGGAAATTCAATGCGCTTCGCTTCCTTCAGAAGCTCCACGGTCAGTTCCCGGGTTTTCAGAGCCTGTTCCATCTCAACCAGAATCGCCAGCTTGTCAATGAACCAGACATCAATTTGGGTAATCTCATGAATTTCCTCATAGGAAACGCCTCTGCGGATGGCTTCCGCAATTACCCAGATCCGTCGGTCATCCACCACATGAAGCTGTTTTCTCAGCTCTTCCTCATCCAGCTGGCTGAAATCATAGGAAAGCAGACAGTCCACATGCTGTTCCAAAGAACGAATAGCCTTCATCAGAGCACCCTCAAAGTTGTCACAGATGCTCATAACCTCTCCGGTAGCCTTCATCTGAGTAGTCAGCGTCCGCTTCGCGCTGATAAACTTATCAAATGGAAGACGGGGAATCTTCACCACACAGTAGTCCAGCATGGGTTCAAAGCTGGCATAGGTTTTTCCGGTAATGGCATTTTTGATCTCATCCAGGGTATAGCCCAGGGCGATCTTGGCCGCCACCTTGGCAATGGGATACCCGGTGGCTTTGGAAGCCAGCGCGGAAGAACGGCTTACACGGGGATTCACCTCAATGACGCAGTATTCAAAGCTGGTGGGATGCAGAGCAAACTGCACATTGCAGCCGCCGGTGATCTTCAGCTCACTGATAATATTCAGGGCAGAAGTTCGCAGCATCTGATATTCCTTATCCCCCAGCGTCTGGGAAGGAGCCACAACGATGCTGTCTCCGGTGTGAACACCCACCGGGTCAATGTTTTCCATATTACAAACAGTGATCACGTTTCCTTTTCCGTCCCGCATCACCTCATACTCGATCTCTTTCCACCCTGCAATGCAGCGCTCCACCAGAACCTGTCCCACACGGCTCAGACGGAGACCGTTTTCCAGAATTTCCACCAGCTCTTCGTGATTATGAGCGATTCCGCCGCCGCTGCCGCCCAGGGTATAGGCCGGACGCAGCACCACCGGATAGCCGATTTTATTGGCAAAGGCCGCTCCGTCTTCCACATTTTCCACCACCAGAGAAGGAGCCACCGGCTCACCGATCTTCTCCATGGTGCTCTTGAATTCCAGACGGTCCTCCGCCTTTTTGATGGTCTCAGAGGTGGTTCCGATCAGGCGGACACCGTTTTCCTTCAGAAATCCCCGATCCTCCAGCTCCATGGCAAGGTTCAGGCCTGCCTGTCCGCCCAGGGTGGGCAGCACACTATCCGGATGTTCTTTTAAAATCAGCTGCTCAACCACTTCTACGGTCAGCGGCTCAATATATACCTTATCCGCAATATCCTTATCCGTCATAATCGTTGCCGGATTGGAGTTCAGCAGCACAACCTCGATGCCCTCTTCTTTCAGAGAACGGCAGGCCTGGGTGCCTGCGTAGTCAAATTCCGCAGCCTGGCCGATGACAATGGGGCCTGAGCCGATCACAAGAACTTTTTTGATATCAGGATTCTTTGGCATTACTGATTCACCTCCATCATATGCATAAACCGGTCAAACAGATAACCGGAGTCCTGTGGCCCCGGACACGCTTCCGGATGAAACTGTACGGTAAAAATATTCTTTCCGGTATAGGAAAGTCCTTCATTGGTACCATCATTGACGTTCACAAAGGCCGGTACGGCAATGGCCGAATCCAGCCTGTCCGTATCCACCACATATCCATGATTCTGGGAGGAAATATAAACCCGTCCGGTCTGCAGATCCTTCACCGGATGGTTTCCGCCCCGATGACCGTATTTCATCTTATGGGTATCTGCCCCCGTAGCCAGAGCCATAAGCTGGTGTCCCAGGCAGATGGCAAAAATCGGAACATTGCTGTCATACAGCTTTCTGATCTCTTTGATAATCGAAACGCATTCCTTGGGATCCCCCGGACCGTTGCTCAGCATGATGCCGTCCGGCGCCGCCCCAAGGATCTCTTCGGCCGTTGTCCCTGCCGGATAAACCGTCACCTGACAGCCGCGTCTGTTCAGGCTTCTGGCAATATTCCGCTTTGCGCCAAGATCCAGAAGCGCTACCTTCGGTCCTTCCCCGGGAAGCACATAGGCCTCTCTGCAGGTAACCTTCTCCACAACCTTTCCGGTGGTGTAGGCCTTCAGTTTCGGAATGATTTCTTCTATATTATAATTCTCATTGGTGGTGATCATGCCGTTCATGGTTCCCTTTTCCCTGAGAATTTTTGTCAGGGCACGGGTGTCAATTCCGCAAATACCCGGGATGTCATGTTCCTCCAGAAAATGCTGTATGGTATCTTCGCTTCTGAAATTGCTTGGCACTCTGGAAAGTTCCCTTACGATAAAACCATCCGGCCATGGTCTGGCAGATTCCATATCCTCATGGCAGATTCCATAGTTTCCGATCAGCGGGTAAGTCATAACCACCGCCTGGCCTGCATAGGAAGGATCTGTCAGGACTTCCAGATAACCGGTCATGGAGGTGTTAAATACGATTTCGCTGATGATCTCTTTGGCCTTGCCGATGCTTTTTCCAGTAAAGACCGTCCCATCTTCCAAAATCAGAAATGCTTTCATAAGTCACCTTTTCCTTTCGAGATAATTCTGTTGAGCCGTGAAATTTTACATTCCGGGCAGAAAAAAAGAACGCTGAACGTTTCCATCCCCTAGCGCCCCCTTTGCCTACCAGTACTCAAATTGTAAAGATTCTAACATAAACCTCCCCACATTTCAACCTTTTTCTTTCTGATTCGGGATATTTTTTTCATTCTTCTGTAGATTTTTCCATCCATTCATGATATGATGAGCCATAGGACAAATGTTGTTCCATACAGAAGATGCCCTGCGGATTATTCCGGGCTTCGCCCTCCCTGGTCCCGGCATCCAAAAACAATAGGAGGAAAGAGACATGAAGAAATTTGTGGGAGAATTCAAAGAGTTTATCATGCGCGGGAATGTGATGGAAATGGCCATCGCCTTCATTATCAGCACGGCTTTCAACAAAATCGTTACCTCACTGGTAAATGATGTGCTGATGCCCGTCATCACCCTGATCACAGGCAAGATTGATTTCACCAATCTTTTCATTGCCATGGACGGAAATTCCTATCCTACCCTGGAGGCAGCCAAGGAAGCCACTTCCGTCTTTGCCTACGGAAGCTTCATCCAGACCATCATCGAGTTTGTTATCATTGCTTTTTCCGTCTTTGTTGTGGTAAAAGCCATGAACCGGTTCCACAAACCCGCTCCTGTCGAGGAAGCGCCTGCCACAAAGATCTGTCCCTACTGTAAATCCGAAGTACCTGCGGATGCCGTGAAATGTGCGCACTGTACTTCCGATCTGCCTGTGGACTGATACACGAAGCAAACCGGACGTTGTCTGCTGGTTTTCCAACCGACACCGTCCGGTTTCTTTCTGCCCTTTTCTCTTTTTTCCTTTCCTTATTCCGGGAAATGGAACTGTTTTCCGGTACCGCAGATCTTCCATCTATAAAAATCTGAAGTATCTGAATATCCTGTGAGAACGGCTTCTCTTCATTCAGGGATACAGCTCCGCGATCCGCGTTACCCCTACATAAATCTCCTGAATTTTATACCAGGTACGGTAATCCACCACCCCCGTCTCCGGAAGCCCGAACACATTCTGGAAGACCCGCACCGCCTCAGCGGTGGCCGGCCCGTAGATCCCGTCCACACTGATTTTGGGAATCAGCGGAAAATCATTGGCAATAGCATTTAACTGCTCCTGCATCTGCTCCACCTTCTGCCCTGATGAACCGATGGTCAGGTTATATCCCGGCCAGGAGGCCGGAATTCCGGAAATTTCCTCCGCGGAGTTGACATACATATTGTCACCATAATAGTAACGGATAATATCCACCGGCGTATACCCCTGGTCTCCCAGATATTTAGATCCCCACTGGCTCAGCCAGTTGGGGCAGGATACCCGCTGCCCGTCGCAGTACTGCGTCAGAATCGGCTGCTTCACATTTGGCCGGGACAGATAGCTGGCAAACAGATCATCCACCACTTCAGAAATGCTTTCAAAAATATTCCGTCCGAAAATCCATTTGTGATCAAAGGCTGTAGAAGAAGTAATCGTAAAATCGAACCCTTTATTCCGGTACCATTCCGTATAAACCCGGTTCATCGTAAAGGACATGATTGCCAGGACGTTGGCCTCGATGGTGGAACGGGGCCAGGTCGCGTAAATCTCACTGGAGGCCACATTTTTAATATAATCTTTGTAGCGGACATAATAATCGGTCGCTGTGGTGTCTCTGGGTGACCCGTCATGAACCACAATAAACTCCGGAACCACCACCCGGCTCAATACGATTTCACCGGTCTGGTTCACAGGCTTGATTTCATTTTCCGCAATTTTCGGCGGATATTCTCCATATAAGGTGTGAGCCGGAATGACAATGTTCTCATATGCCTCCTCCGGATAGGAAGGGCGCATTTTCACACTCTGCAGCGCCGTGCTCTCCGGAAGGATCTCTGCGCCGGAAATGGTCACAGTCTCAAACCCCTCCGCCCGCACCTGAATCGTATATTCGGAATAGGGCTGGCTGCTGCCGGGGGTAAGGCTGTACTCCAGAGGCGGTGCCGCCAGTTCGATTTCCGGCGCATTGCCGTTTTCATCCGTTTGAAGCTCTTCAATAGTACTCTCCGGATCCCCGGTATAAGCGATGGTAATGGTCGCGTTTTTCACCGGACGCAGCCTGGTTTCCGTCTCAACGGAAATCCGAAGCCGCCCTTTATCCGGGTTTTCCTGCTGTATCCGGTAACTGCTGCTGTTCATAAATTCACCTGTCTCTGACTTATCATAACCAGTATATTCAGAAACGAATCCGATGATTCTCCCAGCTGCCATTGTTCCTGTGCACCCGATTCCTGTCAATTTCCACTTCGATGCGGCCCGGATACCCCGAATCGGAAAACGAAGCACCTTATTCCTGTTTTCCCAAAATCGTATAAACTTCCCGGCTTTTACCATGCAAATGCAGGCACCAGCCATTCTTATCTTTTTCACTGTTTGTTCTTTTTCCGCTGGTTTCCAGCAGGCAGAATTCATTACCGCAGCGGATTGCCAGATCCTCTTCACAATTCATGCAGAAAACGGCTTTCTTTAATTTCCTGTTTTCCCAAAGAAGGGAAACCTGATGACCTCCCACCATACGGATCCCGGAAATCTCACCACTTTCCCAGGCGCCCGGCAGCGCCGGCAGCAGATCTGCCGTTCCCTGTTTACTTTGTAAAAGCATTTCTGCAATTCCCGCCGTGATTCCAAAATTGCCATCTATCTGAAAAATTTCCCGTTCTCCAGGCGACTGCCCAAGAGGAGGATGAAGCCCCAGAAGATTCCCGTAACAGCAATGTTCCAGAAAAAGCTTCAGATGTTTTTCCGCTTCATTCCCTTTCCGAAGGCGCGCATAAAAATTAGAAAGCCATGCTTCATTCCATCCGATGTGCTGCTTTACTCCATGGGTCCTTCTTTCCAATGTCCTTTCCACCGCTTCCAGGAACTCACTGCGGTTATCAAAATCAATCTGATGAAACGGATGAAATCCCACAAGATGTGCAAAATGACGGTGGTTTGCATCTGCTTCCTCATAATCTTCATTCCATTCCAGCAGCTGTCCAAAACTGCCTGTCTGATACTCCGGTAATTTTGCCAGCGCTTTCCGAATCTGTTCTGCAAGTTCCAAATCAGTCTTTAATTCTTTGCTTGCATCTATACAGTCCAGAAATACCTGACGAATAAGTGCAATATCCATTACAGCAGAATCGCACAGCGCACATTCTCTTCCATTTTCATCATAGAATGTATTTTCCGGAGAAGTAGAGGGTGCAGAATGAAGTTTTCCATTTTCCTCACGGAGCCAGTCCAGGCAAAAGACTGCAGTTTCCCTCATAACAGGCCATGCGCTTTCCCTCAGAAACGTTTGATCCCTTGTATAGAGATAGTGCACATAAAGATGCGTTGTCAGCCAGACACCTCCCATTGGCCAATAAGACCATTTCACTTCCCCGTTCACCGGCGTAGTCTGTCTCCACAAGTCGATATTATGACAGGCGGCCCAGCCATTGCAGCCGAAGGTTTCTGCAGCCGTCACCTTTCCTGATTCCGCTGTCTCTTCAATCATCGTTATCAGCGGCAGATCACATTCACTCAAAGCACAGACTCCATTCAGCCAGTAATTCATCTCCGTATTAATATTGACTGTCCAGTTGCTGCTCCAGATGGAACGCACGTCCTCACACCATATTCCCTGAAGATTTGCCGGCTGAACAGTACTTTTCCCGGGCCTTGAGGAACAGATCATCAGATAGCGGCCAAATTGAAAAAGCAGTTCAACGAATCCCTTATCCTCTTCTTCTGTTGAGTTCCTGACTCTGACATCTGAAGGGATCTGATCATGTTCCCTGTCCTTTAAATCAATCCTGACCCGTTCAAACAAATTTCTGTGAATTTCTTCATGACGTTCTTTTAAAATGCTGTAACAATACTTTTCTGCATTCTCTGTCTTTTTTTTACATTTTGCGTAAAGGAACTCCCAATCTTCTTCCAGAGGCTGATTCCACCCCCGAAACCCGGTTTCTACAGCAGTCACAAATATCATTTCTTTTGCATTTTCGATTCTGATTCTCTCTTTTGTCTGAAGGATCGTACCATCTGTACTGTGCAATGCAGTTGTCATTACAAATTTCATACCACCGCCATAAATGACTGGATTCTCACTTTCCACATAATTCGGCTCAACATGGCAGGGCGCTTCCCCTTTCAAAATCAACATCTTTTCCCTGCATTCATTGGAAAAACGAAGGTGGCTGCTCATAACCAGTTCTGCTCCCACCGGATAATCCGAACAAATTCTGGTGATCAGAACATCCTCTCTGCATGACACAAAGCTTTCCGCAGAGATCCTGCCTTTTTCACTTATCTGCTCTGCTCCGGCACAGGCGGCATTTAAATTCAGTTCACGTCTGTAGGATTCCTGTTTTCCCAAACCTTCCAGTAAAATATTCAGAAATCCTGCTGACACGTAAGATTCGTTGTAGCGTCTGCTCAGCATCTTCTCCTGGACGATTTGCTGAGCGTCCCAAAACCGTTGCTGTCCAAGAAGTTTTCGTACTTCCTCCAGAAGCTCTGCCGGAACACGCACATGATCCTGCTCTCCCGGTCTGCCCGACCACAGGGTATCCGCATTCAGGGAAAAGTGAAGCTCCGGAAACCCGCCATAGAACATCGCCCCCATGCTTCCGTTTCCAAGAGGCAATGCTTCCGAAAAACTTTCTCCAGGCGTGTTGTACCATAGTTTATAGTCCATTTTTTCTCCTTTATCCTTCGGTTTCTGCCCTGTCACAGACAAATCACCGGACTTTCTGTCAATCCGGCCTCCCCATCTTTATGTTTCCTTTCCAGGATCTTCACACCATATTCCTCAAGCAGTATGTGTCCCTCCTGGCTCCAGCCTTCCGGTACTTCTGTTTCCACAGCATTTTCTCCATGATTCATCAGAAACAGATAGTCCTTTTCTCTTCCTTCCCGCTTTACAACCTCCACGTTCCCGGTCTTTTTCCGAAACATCCCCTTCTTCTTCAAAATTTTATCCATCAGACATTCCAGCATTCTTTCTTCCGGGTCCGTTCCGATGTAATACACGCATCCGCAGCCAGCAGAATTTACCGTAACTGCGGGTTTTCCTTTATAAAATTCAGACATGTAGTACATGAGCGGTGACGCGCCTTTTAAAGAAAGAATATCGCACCAGTGTTCGGCATATCCTGCCGCATCCTCCATGGCAATCACGGCCTTTTTTCCATAAAGACTGTCATACTCCTCTACCTCGGCCCCAACGATCTCTGAAAGATTTCCCGGAAGGGGGCGATGACTCATGCAGACATTATTTTCATTCATCACCCCTGTGCGCATGGTCAAAATCAAAGTTCCTCCACCCTTTACATATTCTGTCAGTTTTTCTTCCAGCTCCGGAGTCATCAGATACAACAAAGGTGCCACAAGAATTTTGTAGTCCGAATAATCCCGCTGCACGGAAACAAAGTCCACCCCAATATTCCGCTCATAAAATTCTTTATAAAACTTAAGAACCATCTTTTCATACGTCAGGCCCGGATTCTGAGGCTGCAGCCGGATCGCCCATTCCTCATCGTAAGAAAAAAGGATTCCCACATCTGCTTTCTGAACAATTCCATGAATATCTTCCATGACCGGCATGAGCATTTGGATCGTATCCTGAATTTCCTGATACCTCCGCCCCGGCTTTCCATCATGCGGCAGGATTCCATGCCAAAACTGCTCCGCACCAAATAAGCAGGTTCTCCATCGGAAATAGGTAATTTCATCGGCACCATGTGCGACGCTCTGGGCTGTCCACAACCGGTTTTGTCCCGGTCTTGGATTTGCTCCGATCACATTTCCACCTGTAGGACCGGACTCCATTTCCATCATCCAGAAATTCTTTTGTTTCACACACCGGATAAAATCCATGCAGGCAGCTACTTCATAGGGAGGCTGTCCCGGCGCGTCAAAATAATACCCTGTGGGATACTGATCATTCGATGCAAAATCCAGATCTTCCGCCATTTTGAAATAATCCGTCTTATCATAAAATCCCATCAGATTGTGTGTAATCTTCTGGTGCGGCGCAATGCTCCGAATGATCTCGATCTGCATTTTCTGAAAATCGATCACCAGGTCTGAGCAAAATCGTTTCCAGTCCAGCATGAGCGAAGGATTATGTACCGTAGGCGTCTGCCTGGGCGTCGGAATCTGAGAAAAGCTGTCATATTCCTGACTCCAGAAAGCGGTTCCCCATTCCTGGTTCAGATTTTCAATAGTCTTATATTTTTTTCTCAGCCACTGTGAAAACCCTTTCCGACAGTTTTCACACATGCACAAATCTCCATGACTGTTTCCCAGCTCGTTATCAATCTGCCATGCAATCACATACGGGTTATCCTTAAAATGCTCTGCCATGGCACTCACAAGCCGCCGCACATGTTTCCGGTAAACGTCATTGCTCTGGCAATCATGATGTCTTCCGCCAAAGCTCTTTCTTTGCCCCTGTGAATCCACAGGAAGGATTTCCGGATTTTTTTCGATCATCCAGGCAGGCGGAGCTGCCGTGGGAGTTCCAAGAACCGTATAGATCCCATGCTTTCCCAGAAGCTCAATGGCGTGATCCAGCCACTGAAAGCAAAATTCTCCCTGACGTGGTTCCATCTTATGCCAGGAAAACTCTGCCATACGCACCATCTGAATCCCCATTTTTTCCATAAGCTCTGCATCCGTTTCCCAACGTTCTTCCGGCCAGTGCTCCGGATAATAATCCACACCGAAACAGATCTTTTCGATCACATTTTTCATTTTTTCTGCACTTTCTGCGTCTTTCATATCCTGCTGCTCCTCCTGCCATTCAGCCCTTTACCGCACCTGCCACCATACCGTCAATAATATATTTCTGACCCATCAAGTACACAAGAACCGCCGGCAATGTACTTAAAAGAATATACGCGCAGACCATATTCCACTGACTGTTATACTGCCCCATAAAATTATACACACCAAGAACAATCGTCCAGTTTTTGGAGCTTTGAATCAGGTACAACGGAAGCTGAAAATCATTCCAGACAAAAACATACTGTGTAATAAATAAAGTTACCACAATGGGCTTCAAAAGCGGCAGCATAATATCAATAAAAAGCTTCCACGGAGAAACTCCGTCCATAATTGCCGCTTCATCCATATCCTTTGGTACCGTAGATACAAACCCGTAAACCATAAACACAGACTGTGGAATAAACATGGCACTGTAAACAAGGATCAGCCCTGCATAATTGTCCATCATGTGAATTTTCTGCAATACCTGTACCAGTGCAATCACCTGAACCGGAACAATCATTCCCACCAGAAAGTAGGCATAAATTTTATGATTAAAGGCATCCCGGTTTCTGCTCAGCACATATCCGGCAATTGTCCCGAGAAATACAGATAGTCCAATACTTACGACCGTTACCAGAAGACTGTTAAAAAAGGAATGCACAATATTCGTCTCCCGGAATACTTCCGCGAAATTACCAAACTGCCATTGTTCCGGAAGATGCAGGGTAAGTACATTTGTCTCTGCCGACGTTTTCAGGGAATTTATGACGATCAGCAATAACGGGATCAAGACCACAAGACTGGCCAGCCATAAAAAAGCTTCAAACATATGCAGCCGGATTCTTCTTAACTTCATATTGTTTTTTCCTCCCATTTATTAAAGCCCTTTTTGATTACACCAAAACAGATAATCACAAGGATCGTAAGTAATACATTCGCTGCACAGCCTGTGGATAATGCACCGCTTCCAAAATACGAATAAATCGTAGTATTTAATACCTGTGTAGACATCCCCGGTCCTCCGTTGGTCATTGCAATGATAATATCAAACACTTTAAGCCCGCCGATAATGCACAAAAGTACGTTAATGCTTACACTTGAAATCATGAGAGGCAGTGTTACTTTCCAGAATGTCTGCCAGCCTGTCGCACCATCAATCGTAGCCGCCTCATAACAGTCTGCCGGTACCGCCTGAAGCCCGGCAAGATAGATAACCATACAGTATCCGGCTCCTTTCCAGATATCAACAAGCATCACCATATAAATCGCTGTGGATTTCGTTCCGAGCCAGTCAAAATGCGCAAGTTCTGCTGAAAAGATTCCCAGGAACTGACTTACGATTCCCTTATCAGGCAGAAGCATGGCACGAAATATTTCCGCTACGATCAGGGTACTTAAAATAACCGGCAAATAATATACTGCCCGAAGGAGATTCTTCGTTTTCAGCTTTTGGTTCAGCGCAATTGCCAGTCCAAAACCAACAATATTTTTCATAACTGTGGTAATAATCGTAAACAGAAAGGTATTTTTCATTCCTGTAACAAAACGATTTTGCCTGATAAGCTGTATATAATTCCGAAGTCCCACAAAATGAATGACATCTCCCGAATAAATTGTCTTATCTGTAAAAGAATATACCAGTCCCAGAATACTGGGAATTATATAGAAGATCGTATATACCGCTATCGTGGCAATTAAAAAATACCTGGGGTACATTTTTTTCTTAACCATTTCTGCCTCCTGTTCCTTCCATTCCGCTAAAAAATCCTGCTGCCAGCTGTCAAACTGTCGAATAAATACTCAAAAAGAGACGTGTCGGTTCCACACGCCTCCTTTCGAATGCTTTCGTATGCAAGGCGGACTGCCCTGCAAAGGATACCCTATCACTGGCCGTCTGCATCACCTGTTCGCTGTTATCTGCTGTGTGACCAGCAGTCATCCTTTTCAGAATCCCTCAAGTCCAAGTGCTACACAGATGGAATAACGGAATTCATCGTACTGTTCACAGAATTCATCCGGCGTCATGTCACCCATATAAACTTCCTGCATCATGGAGCAGAATGTATCCCAATCCTGTCCACGGGCAACGGAGTTGTGAGAAACATGCAGTCCGTAGGTTCCATCCGAAATCTTTTCCATCAGGGCCTTTGTAGAATCACACATGCCTTCGCTTACAATATTTTTAAAGATCGATGCTGAACCAAGTCCGTCGTAAAGCTGCTGAAGATTTTCGTCTTCGCAGAGCCAGTTAAACAGATGCCGGCAAACATCCAGATTCTCTGTTTTCTTATTGACATAAAGTTCACAGCAGGTAGACTGGTAGATCGTATCATTTTCGCCAATATAATACGGAATCAATTCCAGTTTATCCGATGTTCCTTCCCCGTATGTCGTATCCATCGTTGTCAGCCAGGAGGTAAGACCAATATTAAATCCACACTCATCGTTCGCAACTGCATCCTGCATTCCATCCCAGGTCTGAGACATAAAGTTATCGCCAAAATATCCGGCTGCCGCCCAGTCACTTACATCCTGCAGCATTGCTTTAAAACTTTCACTGTCTGAATAATGATACTGATTTGTATTAAATTTCTCAATCAGTCCCGGATCCGCTTCCATCTCTGTATGAATACCGGAGGAAGTAATATTCCCGCACATCCAGGAATCCCCTGCACCGCTGTAGAATGGGATATAACCTTTTTCTTTTAATACATCAAAGCATTGAACCAGTTCTTCTTTCGAAGTCGGAATCTCTAATCCGCATGCGGAAAGAACATTTTTGTTTGCGCAGAAGCCCCAATAATCCTGAGATGCCAGAGGAAGTCCATACAGATTTCCGTCTGTATAAAGGAATCCGCTTGTATCGCTGAGCTTTTCCACCCAGGGTTCGTCATTCATGCAAACAAGCATTTCACTTGCTCTCATATACGTCAGTTCAGCCGGTGAAGCAGAATTCATGGTAATGTCTGCCAGTTCTCCTGTTGCAAACTGTGATTTGATAACCTCGGATGCTGTTTCTGCCGGAAGAATATTCACCTCAATCTCAACGCCAAATTCTTCCGAATACTTATCGATCACTCCCTGATACGTATCATTCCACCAATCTTCTGCAGTGGTCAACGTAATCTTTCTTCCTTCCAGATCCGCCTTTGTCATATCATAGACGCTGACATCAGAAGAGGCACTGACTGTCATACCAGATACCATCATGGCTCCTAACACTGCAGCCATCGCTGCTTTCCTTACATTTCGTTTCATTTCTTTTTCTCCTTTCAAAAGATCCACGTTCTTTCAAGATATTCAAATTATACAAATATTTCTCAACAAAAAGAATGCATTTTCTTAATGATTGACATGTACTTTTTTAATTTCCATGGATTTTATCATTATTTCGTATATTTTCAGTTCTGATTTACATCTTTTCTTATTCATTCTGGCTACCCGTGCCCGTTGATCATCTTGTTTCTGTGTCCAATATGTATGATGCCAGGGTCAAAAGTCATAAACCACGATGCGCTTGCGCATTAGTGGTTTTATGACTGATTGACCCGCCCCAATATGAGGATAAAAGTGGGACGAATGTCCCACGATATCCGAATATTGGGCAGGATTGTGGGAGTGCGAAGCACGGAACAATCCGTATGGCATCTTTTGACCCCAACATCATTGTACATAGGACAGAACAAAATTTGTACAGTGTGTTCAGCCAGACTCTTTTGCAGCCTGTTGTCTCTGTACACCGATACCGGAATTTCCTGTTTTTTCGTATCTGTTCAGTACCTTCACCGATACGGGCCAGAATCCACGGAAATCACCTTCGGTGACCGGATTTTGGCTGCAGCACAAAAAGCGGACAGGAATCCATGATCTCTCTGCTCTTTTCAGCAGAATCCAAAAGGAGGAGAAGCTCTGTGAATACCAGTGAAATTGCGAAAATTCTTGGCATTTCCCGCGGAACAGTCAGCCGCGTGATCAATCATAATCCCAATGTCAAGCCGGAAACCCGGGAGATGGTTCTGAAAGCTCTGGAAGAGTATGGGTATAAACCAAACGAAACCGCCCGCTCTCTGGTCATGAAACGCTCCTTCCGGATCGCCGTGGTCGTCTTCTCTGAGCCGGTCTTCTTCTGGAAACAGGTGGAACAGGGCGTCACATCCGCCGGTGATGAGCTGAAGTTTCTGGGGCTGGAGGTGGACTATTTTCCCACAGATATCCTGAACCCCCGGGAACAGCTGGAGCTTCTGCAGCGCCTACCGGAGGAAGGCTACGACGGCATCATAGTAGCCCCCAACGATCCGGCGCTTCTTGCTGAGGAGATTGACCGCCTTTCCTCCAGAGGAATCCCGGTGGTTCTGATCAATGTGGAGATCCCTTCCGCAAATCAGCTCTGCTACATCGGCTGCGATTACGTCCAGGCCGGAGCTCTGGCCGGAGAGCTCATGGCACGAAATATCGGCATGAGGGGCAACGTGGCCGTTCTTGCTCTGCGGGATGCGGTTGTCGCCATCGACCAGCGTATCACCGGCTTCCGGCGGGAGCTTGCCAAATATCCGGATATCCAGATTACCCAGGTAGCCCGCTTCCCCCGTACCACCGAAGGCGTTTACGAGGAGGTTCTGCATATGCTCCAGAATGCCCCGGAGCTTTCCGGTATTTTCGTCAGCTTCGCCGGACTGGAGCAGACGGCTCTGGCCTCCCTGGATGCCCGGGTTCCCCGTACCTTCAGCATCATCGGTTACGATCTGAATCAGGATATCGCGGAATATCTGAAAAAAGGCATCCTCTCCTGCACTATCTGCCACGAGCCCTTCCAGCAGGGTTATCTGTCGGTGCGGACACTCTACCGTTATCTGAGCAGCGGTTCCCTCCCGCCCAGCTCCGTTCTCTACACCAAACTGGAGGCTGTCTTCGCGAACAACGTCAAATGCTACCTGAACAGCCCCCTATCCATTCCCTTTGGCAAAGGATGATCCCACAGAACTGAAAATCCCCCGGACAGATTTCCTGTCCGGGGGTCTGTGTTTTACTCAATCAATTGTTTCTGTGATAGCTTTTCAGCAGCTCCAGCACATTTGCCAGCTCTTCTCTCGTATGCGCCGCTGACAGGAACATCGCCTCAAACTGGGAGGGGCCCAGGTATATGCCCTTTTCCAGCATGAAGTTAAAATAATCCGCAAAGGCTGCGGTATCCGAAGTCTTTGCCGAAGCATAGTCCGTCACCGGAACCTCCGTGAAGAACAGGCTTCCCAGAGAACCATCATGATTTACCTGCCAGGGTTTTCCGGCATCCTTTACAATGTTCTCCATCTCCGCGAAGAACCAGGCGCCTTTTTCATTCAGCTCCGTATAAATCTGCGGGTTGTCCTTCAGAATCCGAAGCTGGGCAAGGCCTGCAGCCATGGCCACCGGGTTGCCGCTTAAGGTTCCGGCCTGATAAACCGGCCCCACAGGAGCCACCCGCTCCATGATCTCCCGTTTTCCACCGTATGCGCCCACCGGCATGCCGGCGCCGATGATCTTGCCGAAGGTGGTCAGATCGGCCTGTACCCCGTAATACCCCTGAGCTCCGTCGATCCCCAGCCGAAAGCCGGTGATAACCTCATCGAAGATCAGAACCGCGCCGTATTTCGTGCAGAGAGCCCGCAGTCCCTCCAGAAAGCCCTCCTTCGGGACAACCACGCCCATGTTTGCTGCCAGAGGCTCCACAATCACTGCGGCGATCTCTTTCGGGAATGTTTCAAACAAGGTTTCCACACTGGCCAGATCATTGTAAACCGCGGACAGAGTATCCGCCGTACAGCCCGCAGGAACTCCGGCGCTGTCGGGAATCCCGGCTGTCATAACGCCAGAGCCTGCCTGAACCAGCAGGGCATCGCTGTGACCATGATAGCAGCCCATAAATTTTACGATCTTGTCCCGCCCGGTATAGCCCCTGGCTGCACGGACAGCACTCATGACAGCTTCCGTTCCGGAATTTACCATCCGGACCATTTCCACAGAAGGAACGATTTCGCAGATCAACTCTGCCATTTCCACTTCCTTTTCCGTGGCAGCTCCAAAGCTCAGACCATCCTCGCAGGCCCGGATCACACTCTCCCGGATCGCCGGATGATTCTGTCCCAGGATCATCGGTCCCCAGGAGCTGATGAAATCCAGATATTTCTTTCCGTCCACATCATACATATAGGCACCATCCGCCCTGGCAATGAAGCGCGGTGTCCCGCCGATGGAACCAAAGGCCCGCACCGGGCTGTTGACTCCTCCCGGAATCAGGTTTACGGCTTTCTGAAAAAGTTCCTCTGATCTGGTCATCATCCGATTCTCCCTTCATCCATGAATTTCGCAATCTCCTCTGCGAAATAGGTAATATAAAGATCCGTACCGGCACGGTAAGCGCTGGCTGCCATTTCACAGATAATCTTTTCTTCATCAATGTATCCAAGCTTTGCTCCGGCTTTTACCATGGCATATTCTCCGCTGACACTGTAGGAGGCCACCGGAACATTCACGGCTTCCTTCACCTTGACAACCAGATCCAGGAAGGACATGGCCGGCTTCACCATAATGATGTCCGCTCCCTCCTCCACATCCAGAAGGGCTTCCTTGATGCCTTCCCGGATATTATGGTAATCCATCTGGTAGGATTTCCGGTCACCGAAGGAAGGCGCGCTTCCCGCTGCGTCACGGAAGGGGCCATAGAAAGAGGATGCATATTTCACCGCATAGGACATAATCGGTGTCGTATAATGCCCGTGCTGATCCAGACATTCCCGGATGGCCAGGATCCGGCCATCCATCATATCGGAGGGCGCCACCATCTGCGCCCCTGCCTCCACGTGGGAAAGAGCTGTCTTTGCCAGCAGCTCCAGTGTCCTGTCATTTTCCACATCGCAGCCGCAGAGAACTCCGCAGTGACCATGGGAAGTATACTCACACATACAGACATCGGTAATCCGATACAGTTCCGGGAACTGCCTTTTTGCCTCCCGCAGAGCCTTCTGCACAATCCCTTCCGTATCGTAGGCACCGCTTCCCACCTCATCCTTATGATCCGGAATTCCGAAAAACATCACGGCGTTTACTCCCGCATCTGCCAGAGAGGCCAGCTTCTGATACATGGTATCCACACTGTAGCGGTACTGGCCCGGCATGGTCGGAATCTCTTCACAGATATCCGTTCCTTCTTTTACAAAAATCGGATAAATCAGAGATGATTTGTCCATTCTGGTTTCTCTCACCATTTTCCGGAGGGCTTCACTTCCGCGGAGTCTTCTGGGACGTTTTAACATTTCCATTTTCGTTTCCTCCATTTTTTCTCAGGCACAGCTCTTCCACACATTCCACCACGCTGTCCATGGTGGCTTTTTCTGACATGGCCGTCTGCATCCCCAGACGGTCTGCAGCCGCTTTCGTCTGACGCCCGATACACACTGCATGAACCTTTGCAAAATCCAGGCCTCTGACTGCATCCGCAAATCCTCTCACAGTCGAAGCGCTGGTAAAGACTGCATAATCAATGGTTCCATTCTCGAATTCTGCCTTTTCATCGATCAGTGTCTGGGTTTCACAGACCGTATCATAGGTGGGGATATCCTCCACCTGAATCTCCGGCACCTGTTCCAGAGCCTGAATCAACTCCGGATTTCCCAGAGCCGCCCTGGGAATCAGTACCTTTTCACCGGGATGAAGCGCTTTTGCCAGAGCGGCTCCAAGAGCTTCCCCGTCAAACATCTCCGGCATCAGATCCGGGTAAAGTCCCCGCATCTTTAATTCCTTTCCGGTTCCGCTGCCGATCACCGCCAGCTTCACCCCAGCCAGAGCACGCAGATCCTTGTGTTCCTCCTTCAGAGCATCGAAAAAGATACGAACTCCGGTTGGACTGGTAAATACCAGCCAGTCATACCCGGAAATCCGGCCAATGGCCTCCTTTAATTTTGCATTTTCCCGAATGGGAACCGTGCGGATGGCCGGAAGCTCCAGAACCTCCGCGCCTTTGCTGCGCAGCTTTGCCGCCATCTGGGAAATCAGTTCTTTGGGCCTGGTCACCAGGATTTTCTTTCCAGCCAGGGGCTGTTTTTCATACCATTCAAAGCGCTCTGCCAGGCCGCAGACCTTTCCGACCACAATAATCGCCGGAGTCTCAATCCCCTGGCGTTTGACTTCTTCCTCCAGAGTACTGACCGTAGCCACAATGCGCTTCTGTCCCGCTGTGGTTCCCTTCTGAAGAATGGCCGCAGGCATCCCGGCATCCATTCCCGCTTCCAGAAGTCCCCGGCAGATATCCGGCAGCGCGCTGACTCCCATCAGAAACACCAGTGTTCCCTTTGTGCGCACCAGGGCTTCGAAATCAATATTGTAGGCTTCTCCCTGACGCTTATGGCCGGTAATGATATGCAGCGAAGAGCAGAAATCCCTGTGGGTCACCGGAATCCCGTTGTAGGCCGGAACTGCAATGGCCGAGGTCACCCCCGGAACCACCTCATAGGGAATCCGGTTTTCCGTCAGCAGCTCCAGCTCCTCACCGCCTCTTCCGAACAGGAAAGGATCGCCTCCCTTCAGCCGGACTACCCGCTTTCCTTTCCTGGCTTCTCTCACCAGAACCTGATTGATCTCCTGCTGAGGCATGGTATGATTGCTGGCCCGTTTGCCCACATTGATCAGCTCTGCTCTCTCCGGAATCATATTTAAAATGCTCTGGCCCACCAGTGCATCGTAGACAACAACCTCCGCCTGCTCCAGAACGGCTTTTCCCTTCAGAGTAAACAGCCCCGGATCCCCCGGGCCCGCGCCCACCAGCCAGACCTTTCCTCTGGATACGCGGATTTCACCCAGAAGCCCTTTCTCTCCGGTACGCTTCTCTCCGTAGGCTTCCCTCAGAGCCCGGGCCAGACAAATACCCAGATCTTCCGCTTCCTCCGGATCTCCCTGAATGGTTCCCCGCAGAAACGCCTCATCCGCTTCGTGATAATAAAGTCCCCTCAGGAACAGCTTTTCGTCCCTGATTTCTCCATGGGCAGCCACCGGCGAACTGCAGCCGCCGTCCAGCTCCCGTACAAAAGCCCGCTCCGCCAGAGCAGCAGCCGTGGCAAAGGGATCTCCGAAGCCTTCCAGGAAGCCAAAGTCCTCTCCTTTTCGTCCCTGAACTCCCAGAATCCCCTGGCCCGCTGCCGGAATCACCTCTTCCACAGAAAAATACCGGCTGATCCGCGCTTCCAGTCCCAGACGTTTCAGTCCTGCCGCCGCCAGAATCAGAGCGCCGTATTCTCCCTCATCCAGCTTCCGCAGCCTGGTCTGCAGATTTCCCCGGATGGGCTTAAATTCCGCCTCCGGAAACAGCTCCTGAAGCTGCAGAATTCTGCGAAGGCTGGCACAGCCGATGGGCCTGGAAAAATCCAGTGTCTCCTTCCCCTCCGGCAGCACCAGCACATCCCTGGGATCCTCTCTTCTGGAAAAAGCCAGCAGCGGAAGTTCTTCCGAAACCTCCATGGGCATATCCTTCAGGCTGTGCACCGACAGATCGCTCTGTTTTTCCAGCAGAGCCTTATCCAGCTCCTTCACAAAAAGCCCTTTTCCGCCCACTTTATCCAGGGTTCGGTCCAGAATTTTATCCCCTGTGGTCTTCATC
>JAXEJQ010000022.1:0-26247 GCA_034101475.1 Candidatus Limivivens sp. | reverse complement strand
ATGAAAATAAAGGAGCTTGCCATGGTGCTTCAGGTTTCCAGGGAGGACCGGGACAAGCTTACAGAGGTACTGGACGCACTCCTGGAAGAGGGAAAGATCGAAGTATCCAGGAGAGGAAAGTACCAGCTTGCCCGGAGTGTGACCCTGACCGGAACCTTTGTGGGGAATGCCAGAGGCTTTGGATTCGTGGAGGTGGAAGGACGGGAGGAAGATATTTTTATCCCGGAAGAATCCACCGGAGGCGCTTTTCAGGGAGATACGGTGCAGGTGGCTCTGATTCCCGGAAAGACGGGGAAGCGTCCGGAGGGAAAGATTGTCCGTATCCTGGAACGGGGAATCCGGGAACTGATCTGTACCTATGAAAAGAGCAGAAATTATGGATTTGCGGTACCGGATAATCTGAAATTTACCAGGGATATTTTTATTCCGCAGGAGCACAGCAGGGGAGCGGTGGACGGTCATAAGGTTCTGGTAGAGATTACAGACTACGGAAGCAGGCAGAAGAATCCGGAGGGAAGGGTGAAGGAGATTATCGGACATATCAACGACCCGGGCACGGATATTCTCTCCGTTGTTTATGCCTATGAGCTTCCCCAGGAGTTCCCGGAAAGGGTGATGAATCAGGCAGAGCGGGTGAGCAGTGAAGTCAGCGATGCGGATATGGCAGGGCGGCTGGACCTGCGATCCTGGCAGATGGTTACCATTGACGGTGAGGATGCCAAGGATCTGGATGATGCCATATCTCTGACAAAGGATGGAGAGCTCTGGCATCTCGGTGTCCATATTGCGGACGTGAGCAATTATGTCCAGGAGAACAGCGCACTGGATTGGGAAGCTCTGAAGAGGGGAACCAGTGTGTATCTGACTGACCGGGTGATTCCCATGCTGCCCCATAAGCTGTCCAACGGGATCTGTTCCCTGAATCAGGGGGAGGATCGCCTGGCGCTGAGCTGCCTGATGGACATTGATCAGAAAGGCAATATCGTCAGCCATCAGATTGCGGAAACGGTGGTAAATATCGACCGGCGCATGACGTATACCAGCGTGAAGAAAATTCTGACAGATGGAGATCCGGAGGAGACAGAAGCCTATCAGGAATTTGTTCCCATGTTCCGGAGAATGGAGGAGTTGGCGGCGATTCTGCGCAGAAAGCGAAAAGCCAGAGGTTCCATTGACTTTGATTTTCCGGAATCCAGAATCATTCTGGATGAGCAGGGCCATCCCCTGGAGATCCGGCCCTATGACCGGAATGTTGCTACGAAGATCATCGAGGATTTTATGCTGGCGGCCAATGAAACGGTGGCGGAAGACTACTTCTGGCAGGAGCTTCCCTTTGTGTACCGGACCCATGAGAATCCGGATCCGGAGAAAATTCAGGCACTGCAGCAGTTTATCTGTAATTTTGGCTATTCGATCCGCAATACCAGAGAGGAGATCCATCCCAAGGAGCTGCAGAAGCTGCTGACGAAGATCGAGGCTTCTCCGGAGGAGGCCATGATCAGCCGGATGACGCTGCGCTCCATGAAGCAGGCGCGCTACAGCACGGTATGTACCGGGCATTTCGGTTTGGCTGCCAAATACTACTGCCATTTTACTTCTCCGATTCGCCGTTATCCGGATCTGCAGATCCACCGGATTATCAAGGATAATCTGCGTGGAAGGATGACTCCGGAGCGGATTGCCCATTATGCGGAGATTCTGGACCGGGTGGCTGAACAGTCCAGCAAGACTGAGAGAAGAGCGGATGAGGCGGAGCGGGAAGCCGATAAGATGAAAAAGGCGGAATACATGACCGGTCATCTGGATGAGGAATTCGAGGGGATTATTTCCGGAATTACAACCTGGGGGATTTATGTGGAGCTTCCGAATACCATAGAAGGCATGGTTCATGTATCCAACATGTACGATGACCGATATTACTATCAGGAAGAGACACATGAGATGGTAGGGGTGGAAACCGGAAGAATTTTCAGACTGGGAGAGCGCATCCGGGTACGCGTGCTGGATGCGGATAAGGAGACCCGGACCATTGATTTTACACTGGCTGAAGAAGGAGAGGATTAAGGTGGGAAAGGATTCGGAAAAGCTGATTGCCAATAACAAAAAGGCGTATCACGATTATTTTATTGATGAAACCTGTGAAGCGGGGATTTCCCTCCATGGGACCGAGGTGAAATCCCTCCGTATGGGCAAATGCAGTATCAAAGAAGCCTTCATCCGGATTGAAAACGGGGAGGTTTTTGTCTATGGCATGCATATCAGCCCGTATGAAAAGGGAAATATTTTTAACAAGGATCCGCTTCGTGTGAAGAAGCTTCTGATGCACCGCAGCGAGATCAATAAGATGCTGGGAAAGGTAAAGGAAAAAGGGTATACGCTGGTGCCTCTGCGGGTATATT
Source organism: Candidatus Limivivens sp. (assembly GCA_034101475.1). GTDB lineage: Bacteria > Bacillota > Clostridia > Lachnospirales > Lachnospiraceae > Limivivens. The sequence continues at coordinate 23,848 of JAXEJQ010000022.1, read as the reverse complement.
TTAAAGGAAGTCTGGTCAAGGTGGAGGTTGGGCTGGCCCGGGGCAAGAAGCTCTATGACAAACGGCAGGATATCGCCAAAAAGGATCAGCGCAGAGAGGCAGAAAAAGACTTTAAGGTCAAAAATCTGTATTAAGAGGAGCAGGAGGAGCGTTATGGTACCTGGTACAAAGGAGGAGCTGCGCCATCTGGTGACGGAGACGACGCTGGAGACTTACGAGGAGCTGTCTTATCAGCTGGTCAGGATGCTGGATCAGGTGAAGCACAATGAGAAACTCAGTGAGTATGAGAAAAATGACGAAGTGATGCTGAACATCATGGGGTACATCAAATCCTGTACCAATGAGATTATTATCGAAGTGCTGGGAGAGATTCTGGGATTGAATGAGAAGCATAGTCATGAACACCATCAAAATCAGGAACATGGGCACGTTTGTGAAAACGAACACAATCAGGAGCATTCGCACCATCAGACATGAGATCGGGAACGGTGACTGCTCTGCAAAATGGAAAAACGGTAATGCTGCATCGAATCTGTCATGGCCGGACAGCAGCAAAAACGGATACAGATCAGAAAACTGCTTGACAAACAAAGAAAAATAGGATATTATAAAACAGTAATAGTTACTGTTTTTGAATAAAAGGCAGGGAACGCTGTCTCTGCCACAGGAGAAAAGGGGGACTTTTTATGGAGTTAAAAGGAAGCAGAACAGAAAAAAACCTGATGACTGCCTTTGCGGGCGAGAGTGAGGCCAGAAACAAATACACCTATTATGCAAGCAAGGCCCGCAAAGAAGGCTATGTGCAGATTGCGAATCTGTTTCAGGAGACTGCAGATAATGAAAAAGAGCATGCGAAAATCTGGTTTAAGCTTCTGCACGGCGGTTCCATTGCCGACACAGCAGAGAATCTGAAGGATGCTGCGGCAGGTGAGAATTATGAATGGACCGAGATGTATGCAGAATTTGCCAAGGTAGCCAGAGAAGAAGGTTTTGATGACATTGCGTTCCTGTTTGAAGGCGTTGCCAAGATTGAAAAAGAACATGAAGAGCGCTACAGAGCCCTGCTGGCAAATGTGGAAGAAGGAAAAGTATTCAAACGCGGCGAAATCTATGTATGGCAGTGCTCCAACTGCGGTCATATTCATGTGGGATGCGAGGCTCCGGAGGTTTGTCCGGTATGTGCTCATCCGCAGGCTTATTTCCAGATTGCAGCGAAAAATTATTGATGGCATTTTTGTTTACCTCTTGACAGATCTTTCGTTTGTGATTATAATGAAAACCTACTGTGACAGTACAGCGTAAAGTTCATGGGCTTGTACTGGTTTCGACGGGGGTTTTGAAGTTAGAGAAGCCATCTGCGGGCCGGGACCGCACAGTAAACCGGACTTTAAAATTAAACGCAAACAATAACGAAGAGTTATTAGCAGCTGCTTAATGCTGCTTGTCGGTCCCGGGTTGCTCACAGCCCGGGTGTCCGGCATCAAATGATGTGAGGCCCTCTGTTTCCAAAGCTTTGAGGAAACAGAAGATTTTATGAAGCTACTGAAACTGACAGCCCGTCATCAGGCGGTCAGCGGAGGGAATGTCAAAATGATGACTGTGATGGGAGATGCTTTGATGAATAGGCTTTCGGACAGGGGTTCGATTCCCCTCAGGTCCACTTTTTTAAGCGGAAGAAAGAAAATGTCGTGAATCCTTCGTAGTTTTATGGGGATGCGGCATTTTTTTTATGGGTTACCTGCAAGCTGGACTATGCAGGGCACGGCGCAAGATTGTGCGAATCCCCAGCCGTCGTCAGTCGGTTGGGGTTGCTCAGGTTGCAGAATGAATTGACTGCAGGATCGGAAGGAGTGTAATTACGGAAGAAAAGGAAGATAAAACGCATTTTCAGAGTCAGATGACTCTTCTGAGGAAAATGTACTGAAAAAAATACAAAAAAATGCACGTTTGATCTGATTCTTGTAATAAATAGCACTTCCCTTTTGATGTGTTTGCGTAGTATAATAGAAAAGAACAAGCAGAAAAGTTTTTTCTGAAAATTTTGACGGGAGGAAGAAGAATGAAAAAGCTAGTCAGAAGTTTGTGTGTAATCATGATGCTTGCAATGGTCCTTGGTATGCCGGCATATGCTGCTACGACAGCTAAAACAAAGCTGAAGATTCAGAGAGTGAAGGGAAATACTCTTTATGATGTCAATGGCAGCAGTTATTCTCTGTATTTTGGCTCCGAGGTAGATGAAAAGGTAAACATTGATACGAATGTGAATGATTCCAGATGTACCTGGACATCTTCAAACAAGAGCATTGCAACGGTAAGTAAGACAGGCGTGGTTACGTTCAAGAAAACCGGTAAGGTAAAAATCACCTGTACAACACCGAAAAAGCAGAAAAAGACGCTGACCTTCTATATCCGGCCGATTAAGAGTGTAAAGACAAGCTTTACCAGAGCTACGATGAAGGTTGGAAGGGAAAAGAAGATCAGGGTTACCTTAAATCCATCCAAGGCAGGAAATGCACCGCACGAACTGCTTTCCTTTACCAGCAGCAACAAAAAGGTTGCTACGGTGAGCAAATCCGGTAAGATTACGGCAGTTGCTCCGGGGAAGGCCACCATTACGGTGAAGACTACGGACGGAAGCAATCGTACCGCAAAGATCAGCATCACAGTTCCGGAGACGGATGTGACGACGACCCTGAAGTTCAACTATTCTGCAGCACAGTCAGAGATGACTTTTGATACTGCGAATGGTTCCATTAAGTTCGGTTCCCCCAGCACTGCAAAAGAGGTACTCGGCCGGATTGGTAAATTTATGGCCAAGAGTGCAGGACTGGAAGATGGTCTGAATGATATGTGGATTGGTGATTACAAGCTTGTAATCAGCAGCAAAGGCTTCAGTATTCTGAAAAACGGCAAGGGCTCAGACCAGTTCCTGACACTGAACGGCAAAAAGATGCCGACACAGACAGTGAAGACATACCTGACACCGGCAAAAGCAAAAACCTTTGTGACGGCTGTTGTGAAAGCAGGAGAGGACATCTCAAAGGCACACAATATGGGTAAGATCACCATCAGCAGAAAAGGGAAAACCATTGTGATGTCAAATGTTACAGTAAGCAGTGAAGGAATTACCTTTAAGTCCAACAATAAGAACTGCTCTATGGTAGTTTCTACAAGCGGCATTAAGATCACCAATTGTCCGGAACTTGCAGATTATCTTGTTGCAGTCAGCGGCGGTCTGCTGAAATAATCGGAGGCTTGTGTAAATGCAGAGGTGAAGAGATGCACCTCTGCATTTCTTAAGTCAGAAACAGAAAAGATGTCTGTTTAAAGTCAGAAACAAAACAGGAATAATGTATGCGGCAAAACAGAAGAAAGATTTGTGTGATAGCGGCGCTGATTCTGGCCTGGCTGGATGTTTGTTCTGCACTGGCAGGGAGCATTAACGGAAATGAAGCGGGAGTGCTTGCGGCAGCCGGTGGAAAGTTTGAATATGAAGGAAGAACCTATCAGGCTTCTGAAGACTTTAAGGCAGAGCTGGAATCGGAACTGGCGCGGGATGATGTGGATCTGACCGCGGAGGAAGCGGCTGAGTATACGGCCCGGCTTTACGAAGGAATACCGGAAAAGATCACCAAAGGGATACTGAAGGCTGTGGAAGGGGAAGAACCGGAAGCGGTGATCAGGGAAGATGAAAAGAAAAAAGAAGAAACTGGGAAAAACGAAAATGAGAAAGAGATTCCGCCCTGGATTTTGGCGGTGCTTTTTGGATTTTTTTGTGGGGCCGTTCTCTGGCTGATCATCAGGCAGATTTGCAGGGATCGCAGAATTCAGGCTGTCAGTCAGGCGGGGATAACACCTCTTTTTGATATACATTGTCATATTATGCCTGGAGTGGATGATGGCGCGCCGGATCTTGAAACGGCATTGGAAATGCTGGGCGTTGAGTTTGAACAGGGAATCCGGCATGTAATTCTGACACCTCATTATCGGCCGGGATATCGTCATTGTTCGGCAGAACAGCTTTTTGAGGTTCTGGACCGTTTAAAGAAAGCAGCCGGAGAACGGTATCCGGAACTGGAGCTGTCACTGGGAAATGAATTGAGTATGAAAGAAGGCATTTCCGAGCGACTGGAAGGGAAAAAAGCGCTTACTCTTGGAGGAAGCAGATATGTATTGGCAGAATTTGAGCCGGAGGAAAGTTTCCCCAGAATTTATGACGGATGTATGAGACTGATGCGTGCCGGGTATGTACCGGTGATTGCACATGTGGAGCGCTATCCGGCGATTCTGAAAGAGGAGCATATCAGAGAATTTCGGCACTGTGGAATTCTTCTTCAGATGAATTATGAAAGTATTCCCAGATTCCGAAAATACATAAAGGCGGGGTATGTGGATCTGCTGTCTACGGATGCCCACGGTATGGACAGACGGACACCGCATTTTGAGAGAGAACTGCGGATTTTGTACGAAAGCTGTACCCAGGACCAGATTCAGCGGATTCTGAAGGATACTCCGGAAAAAATATGGTCACAGAGAAAATATTGAGAAAGGTTTGAAATGATGGAAACGAATCGACGTCTTGCACCTGAAAATGATGAAGCAGAGATTGATTTAGGCGCCTTGCTTCTGGCGCTCTGGCGGAAAGCCTGGCTGATTCTTCTGTGCGGAATAATCTGTGCCGGGGCAGCGGGAGTATGGACAAAAGTCATGATAACACCGCTGTACCGGTCTTCATCCATGCTGTATATTTTAAGCAAGTCCACCAGCATTACATCTTTGGCGGATATTCAGCTGGGTACCCAGCTGACAAAGGATTATACCGTACTGGTGAAAAGCCGTCCGGTGATTGAAACAGTGATTCAAAATCTGGGATTGAACCGTACCTATGAGCAGGTGCTTGGTTCCCTGGAGCTGACGAATCCTTCCGATACCCGGATCCTTTATATTACTGTGACGGATCCGGACCCGGAAATGGCGAAAAAGCTGGCAGACGAGATTGCTGTGGTAGCGCAGAAACGTATGGCGGAAATCATGAAAACAGATGAGCCCAGCATTGCGGAGGAGGGTCATATTGCGGAGTATCCTTCCAGTCCAAATACGAAAAAAAATGTGATGCTTGGCGGTTTTGTCGGAATGGCTCTTGTCTGCATGGTCATTGTGATTCTCTTTCTTCTGGATAATACCGTGAAGAGTCCGGATGATATTGAGCGTTATCTGGGACTTACGACTCTGGGAATGATTCCACTGGAAGAGGGTGAAAAGAAAGAGAAGAAGAGGTTTTTGCAAAATAGGAGAAGATACCGATGAAGCAGATAAATTTTGAAAATATTGCTCCCCTGGATTTTGCATCCAGAGAGGCTTACAAAACTTTGCGAAGCAACATCCAGTTCTGCGGGGATGATATAAAGGTTATTTCTGTGACGAGCTGTCTCCCAAATGAAGGAAAATCTGTTCTGACCTTTCATCTGGCGGCAGCGATGGCAGAAGCAGAGAAAAAGGTGCTTATGATTGATGCAGATATCCGGAAGTCTGTTATGCTGAACCGCTTTCAGGCAGACCGGGTGGAAAAGGGACTTTCAGAATATCTGACCGGTCAGTGTCTGCTGGATGACTGCCTCTGCAAAACCAATATTAAAAATATGGATGTTATTTTTACCGGTCCTGTTGCGCCGAATCCTTCAGAGATTCTGGGAAGTAAAAAATTTGCTGATTTGCTGGTGCAGATGCGTGAGCAGTATGATTATGTGCTGCTTGACTGCCCGCCGCTTGGCTCAGTGATTGATGCGGCGGTGGTTTCTGCGAAGGCGGATGGAGCAATCCTGGTGATTCAGAGTGATATGGTCAGCTATCAGTTTGCCCAGCAGGTGAAAAATCAGCTGGAAATGAGCGGCTGCCGGATTCTGGGAGCGGTTCTGAATAAGATTGATAACGAAAAAGGCAATTACTACAGTCGTTATGGAAAGTATTATACCAAAAGATATGGTTACAGCCGTGACTATGGCTACGGCTATGAGGACAAAAATCATCCGGAAGGTGGGAAGAAAGGAAAAAAGAGAAAAAAGGGCTGAGAAATAGGGGATTTGTTAATGGGAGAAAGAAATGTACAAAGCAAGAAGAAATAGCTGGGTAGACCATGTGGATTTTGTGATGCTGGATCTGGCAGGGCTTCTGATGGCATATGTGCTGTCCTATTTTCTGAGAAACGGTCTGAAAAATGTGGCATGGGATGTCTCCTTCCGTCAGGGGATTATTCTGATGACACTCATTCACTTCTGTGTAGGCTTCTTTTCAGAATCTTACCGGGGGATCCTGCGTCGTGGTCTTTTACAGGAATGGAAAGCTGTCTGCAAGCAAGTGACTCTGACTATGACATCTCTGATAGTTCTGTTTTTTATCCTGAGAAGTGCGGATGCCTATTCCAGAATGGTAATTCTTGCGGCATGGGCGGAAGGGATTGTTCTGCTGACTGTTTTGCGTACAGTCTGGAAATTATATCTTCAGAAACGGCTTCAGAAGGGTTCTCATGTCAGAAATTTGCTGCTGGTTACGGAGCAGTACCGGGTTCTGACTACAATGGAGGTTCTGGAAAAACATTCCTATGGCGTTTATCATATCATCGGTGTCTGCATGCTGGATAATGATATCCCCGGTGGAACGATTTATGGAACACCTGTCGTTATGAAAGGAAGGGAAATGGAGGAGTTTACCAGGGACTGCGTGGTGGATGAGGTTCTTTTAGACCTGCAGGACGAGAGACAGATTCAGGAGGAAACGGAGCGTTTTCTGGAAATGGGAATCACCGTTCACCAGTGTCTGGCAAGAGTCGGCAGGGAGAATCACCACACGAAAACGGTGGAAAATCTGGGAGGCTTCACGGTTTTGTCCAGCAGTATCCGTATTGCTTCACCGAGACAGATGTTTCTGAAAAGAGCGATGGACATCGCCGGGGGGCTGGTGGGTGTTTTTCTGACCGGTATCCTGACGGTTATCATCGGGCCGATTATTTACCTGAAGTCGCCCGGACCGATCTTTTTTTATCAGGAGCGGATCGGGAAAAACGGAAGACGTTTCCGCATTTATAAATTTCGTTCCATGTATCCGGACGCTGAGGAGAGAAAGAAGGAACTGATGGCACGGAATAATATCAAAGGCGGGATGATGTTTAAAATGGATGATGATCCCAGAATCATTAAGGGGATCGGACAGTTTATCCGGAAAACCAGTATTGATGAATTTCCGCAGTTCTGGAATGTGCTGAAGGGAGACATGAGTCTGGTCGGCACCAGACCTCCTACCGTGGACGAATGGGAAAAATATGAGCTGCATCACAGGCGGCGTCTGGCTACCAGACCGGGGCTGACCGGTATGTGGCAGGTAAGCGGACGAAGCAGTATTACCGATTTTGAGAAGGTAGTCAGTCTGGATACGCAGTATATTACCGAGTGGAGTCTCGGGTTGGATATCAGGATTCTGTTTAAAACAGTTGAAGTAATCCTCAGGGGAGAAGGAGCGGTATAAGCGGACAGAGAATCCCTGTGCATCCCCGGGGAGTACGATGGTCAAAAAACAGCTGCACCTGGAAGAAATTTCAGGGGTGCAGCTGTTTTTTTGTCAGGTATTCTCTTCGCCGGCTTCCTCAGGCTCTGAGGCATGGTCAACGGCGGTCTTCACAGCAGATGCAACGGCATCGTGAACGGCAGAATCGGCTTTGGAGATGGTCTCTGCTTCTTCAGCAGTCTCCTCTTCATCCGGAGCGTCCAGGTCATCCGGAGAATCCAGCGGTTCATCGTCATCGTCATCCGGTGATTTCTCTCCGGGTGTGTCCTCTGTTTTATGGTCTACATGAAGAGTCACATATTCGCGGGATACCGTCCCCTCGCTCTGGGAATCGGTGTCTTCGCTGAAATCGTCTTCGTCCAGGCCGTCTTCAAAATCCTCCATATTCTCATTCCAGGAGCATTCCTTTTCTTTTTTCTTCATAAAATATGCGAAACCTGCTGCGACAGCAGCAGCGGCAGCACTGCCTATAAGAATCTTTCCGAATTTCTTCGCCATGGTTTTTCTCCTTTCCATTTCTCCATATTTGCAGTTTGTGGGGAAACGACAGCTTTTCTCTATTTTAATACGAACCGGCTAAAAAAGGAAGGGGGTTTTTAAAATTTCATGAAACTGGCTTCCGCATCGCTCCACTTCTCCCAGAACCCGGTCGATGGTTACCGGATCCTGGGTCCAGGTATCCCGGCAGGTATTCTGCGTGACGGCGGGACATACCAGAAAGCGGGTATCCGGATAGAGAAGCTGGTAATAAAGCAGGGAACGGCGGGCGTGATAGGCCTGACAGCAGAGAATGGCAGTGTCCGGGTAAATGCCGAGACGATCGGTCAGTTCCCGGGAGCGGATCGCGTTCTCATAAGTGTAGGTGGCGTGCTTTTCCTTTAAAATCGCGGATTCCGGAACGCCTTCATCCATAAGAATTCTGGAAAGAAAATCACATTCTGTTTCGAAGATCTGTCCGCGATAGCATTCCGGAGTCTCAGGGCCGGCAAAGCCCTCCTGTAGGATGCTGTATTTGCCGGATACCAGAATCCGGTCGGAATAGCCCTGCAGATACAGGGCGGCAGCCCGCAAAGCGATCTCTCCCCAGGAACCTCCCGGAACGAAAATCAGATCTGCGTGTTCCGGCTCCTGATCCACAAAGATAAAATCCGTAATGGAATCATAAAATGCCATAGAATCACCTCGTTGTTTTCTCAAGTATAACAAAAAAGCAGAAAAAGCGAAAGGGATTTTTGGGAAACCTATTGACAAAATGCACCGGAGGACGTATACTCAGATTATAAAGTTCAGTCAATAAACTAATTAAAAATGAAAGGATGGAGGGGTTTTACGATGAACATCTACAAGGTAACGGATCCGGAATTTAAAAAATATGGCCGGGTCATTAAAAATGTAGACCTTACCGAGCTGGTTGCGAAACTGAAGGAAACACCGCTGACGAAGGAAGTTGTCTATGAACCGTCTGTTCCAGAGCTGGAAGCCACAGCTGCATACAAGGCTCTGCAGGACACGACCTATGGAGAGCTGCCGATTCAGATCGGTTTCTGCAACGGGTATAATAAAACCATGAATGCCATGGAGTATCATCGTTCTTCCGAGATCAATGTGGCGGGTACGGACGCTGTGCTGCTGTTAGGCCTGCGACAGGACGTGGAAGATGATTTTTCCTACGATTCTGCCAGGGTAGAGGCGTTCTTTCTGCCGGAAGGTATGGCTGTGGAGGTTTATGCCACGACACTGCATTATGCACCCTGTTCGCCGGCTGAAGAAGGATTTCAGGTAGGAATCGTTCTTCCGAAGGATACGAATCTTCCGCTGCAGGAAACACATGCCGCAGGAGATGAGGACCGTCTGCTGACAGCCAGAAATAAATGGCTGATTGCCCATCCGGATGCGAAGATTGAAGGCGCGTTTAACGGAATCAAGGGAGAGAATATTACTATCGCCTGACAGATTCAGAAAAGTACAGTAGCTGTTCAGAGCCAACCTCCAAAATGCTGCGCACTCCCGCAATCCTGCCCGATATTCGGATATCGTGGGATATTTGTCCCACTTTTATCCTCATATTAGGACGGGTCAATCAGACATAAAACCACTTATGCGCAAGCGCATCGTGGTTTATGACTTTTGACCTTGGCATCATGAAATTTTGGCTGGCCCTGAGCAGTTAGCAAATAAAAACAAATTCAGGAGGATCAGAACAATGAACAATATGCCGAAAGTAAAAGTTGGTATCGTAGCGGTAAGCCGTGACTGTTTCCCGGAGTCTCTTTCCGTGGACAGAAGAAAAGCTCTGGTAGAAGCTTATGCGAAGAAATATGACGCAGAAGACATCTATGAATGTCCGGTCTGCATCGTTGAGAGCGAGATCCATATGGTACAGGCTCTGGAAGATGTGAAGAAAGCGGGCTGTGATGCCCTGGTTGTTTATCTGGGCAACTTCGGACCGGAAATTTCCGAGACTCTGCTGGCAAAACATTTTGAAGGACCCAAGATGTTTATCGCAGCAGCAGAAGAGACCGGAAGCAATCTGGTAGGCGGCCGCGGAGACGCATACTGCGGTATGCTGAATGCCAGCTATAACCTGCAGCTTCGCAATGTCAAAGCTTATATTCCGGAATATCCGGTAGGCGACGCTGAAGACTGCGCAGATATGATCCATGAGTTTATTCCCATTGCACGCGCCATTGTTGCCCTGTCACAGCTGAAGATCATTAGCTTTGGTCCGCGTCCGCTGAATTTCCTGGCCTGCAACGCTCCGATCAAGCAGCTCTACAACCTGGGTGTTGAGATCGAAGAGAACTCCGAGCTGGATCTGTTTGAAGCCTTCAATAAGCATGCCGGAGATCCGCGTATTCCGGACGTTGTAAAGGACATGGAAGCAGAGCTTGGTGCCGGAAATATGAAGCCGGAGGTTCTTCCGAAGCTGGCTCAGTATGAACTGACTCTGCTTGACTGGATTGAAGCTCACAAAGGCTACCGCAAATATGTTGCGATCGCCGGAAAATGCTGGCCGGCATTCCAGACCCAGTTCGGTTTCGTTCCCTGCTATGTAAACAGCCGTCTGACAGGAAGAGGCATTCCGGTATCCTGTGAAGTAGATATCTACGGTGCGCTGTCTGAGTTCATCGGAACCTGCGTAAGCGGTGATATCGTAACCCTGCTGGATATCAACAACAGCGTTCCCAAGGATATGTATGAGAACGACATTAAGGGCAAATACAACTACACACTGCAGGATACCTTCATGGGCTTCCACTGCGGAAATACCAACAGCAAGAAGCTGACTTCCTGCAGCATGAAATACCAGTTCATCATGGCAAGATCTCTTCCGGAAGAGGTTACCCAGGGTACTCTGGAAGGAGATCTGGTTCCGGGTGACATCACCTTCTACCGTCTGCAGAGTACTGCGGACAATAAGCTGCGCGCTTATATCGCACACGGCGAAGTCCTTCCGGTGGCAACCCGTTCCTTCGGCGGCGTCGGCGTATTCGCGATTCCGGAGATGGGAAGATTCTATCGTCATGTACTGATTGAAGGCGGATATCCGCATCACGGAGCTGTTGCGTTCGGACATTACGGAAAAGCTCTGTATGAGGTATTCAAATACATCGGTGTGGAACCTTCTGAAATTGGCTATAATCAGCCGGCAGGTGTTCGCTATCCGACCGAAAATCCGTTTGCATAAGACATTGCAGTGCCGGGTGGGATTCCCACCCGGTATTCTTAAAGGCAGAAGGTGGACTCTGTTTGCACATTCGTGAACAGAGCGTATAATGATTGAGATAAGGAGAAAACAATGTTATATATTGGCGTAGATTTAGGAACCTCAGCCGTGAAGCTGCTTCTGATGGCGGCGGACGGAACGATCCAGAATGTGGTATCAAAAGAATATCCGTTATATTTTCCGCATCCGGGCTGGTCTGAGCAGAAGCCGGAGGACTGGTGGGAGGCTGTGAAGAGCGGTATCCGGGAGCTGACAGCAGATGCGGATAAGAGTCAGATTGCCGGTATCAGCTTTGGAGGCCAGATGCATGGCCTGGTAATCCTGGACGAGAAGGATCAGGTGATCCGCCCGGCGATTCTCTGGAATGACGGACGTACCGGAAAAGAGACGGATTATCTGAACAATGTTATCGGCAAGGAAAAGCTGTCCGCCTATACGGCAAATATTGCATTTGCTGGCTTTACCGCTCCGAAGATTCTCTGGGTACGCAATAATGAGCCGGAGAATTTCGCGAGAATTAAAAAAATCATGCTGCCGAAGGACTATATTGCCTATATGCTGACCGGTTCCTTCTGCACGGACGTGTCAGATGCTTCCGGTATGCTGATCTTTGATGTGAAGAATAAATGCTGGTCCAGGGAAATGCTGGATATCTGCGGCATTACCGAAGATCAGGTGGCAAAAATTTATGAGAGCTATGAGGTGGTCGGCACTCTGAAGGAAGATGTGGCGGCAGAGCTGGGACTTCCGGCTTCCGTGAAGGTAGCAGCAGGGGCAGGGGACAATGCGGCTGCTGCAGTGGGAACCGGAACCGTTGGAGACGGCATGTGCAACATCTCCCTGGGAACCTCCGGCACGATTTTTGTATCCAGCGAGAAATTCGGTGTGGATAAGAACAATGCCCTCCATGCCTTTGCCCACGCAGATGGAAAATATCATCTGATGGGCTGTATGCTGAGTGCTGCTTCCTGCAATAAGTGGTGGATGGAAGAGATCATCGGCACCAAAGATTTTGCCGGGGAACAGGAAGCCATTACGAAGCTTGGGGAGAACAATGTATTCTTCCTGCCGTATCTGATGGGGGAACGTTCCCCGCATAACAATCCCAATGCCAGAGGAACCTTTATCGGCATGACCATGGACACCACCAGAGCCGATATGACCCAGGCGGTCCTGGAAGGCGTAGCCTTTGCAATCCGGGATTCCTTTGAGGTGGCCAAATCTCTGGGAATTCAGATTGAGCGGACCAAGATCTGCGGCGGAGGCGCCAAGAGTCCTCTGTGGAAGAAGATTATGGCAAATGTTCTGGGAATTAAAGTGGATGTAATTAAGAGTGAGGAAGGCCCGGGCCTTGGAGGCGCCATGCTGGCAGCGGTGGCCTGCGGTGAGTACGCAAATGTGGAAGAGGCTGCAGCGAAGATCGTGGAAGTGGTGGATACCATTGAGCCGGATCCGGAGCTGACTGCGAAGTACGAAGAAAAATACCGCAAATTTGCAAAAATTTATCCCACGGTAAAGGATCTGTTTTCTGAAATTCAGTAAAGAAAAAGCATAGTCTCCCGGGCATGATGAGATTGCCCGGGAGATTTTTCATTATTCGTCACGGGTAGTATCGCGAAGCGTTGTTGATGTGAACAGAGTGCACAGCAACGATTTTTCCGGTTTTTTGCCGCAGGTGCGTTCTCTGTGTGGTTGCAATTTTCAGCATTTCATGCTATGATTTACCCGACAAATGAACCTTTTATCGATTTTTCCGTGCTCTGCGGATTATAGAAGAATTCGAGGCATCTGGTAAAGAGGAGACTGACATGTATAGACTTTGTATTTTTGACCTGGATGGAACGCTGGCAGATACGATCGAATCCATGGCGTACCCGGCGAATCGAGCTCTTTCGGAGCTTGGTCTGCCGGAGCTGGCATCCGAAGGCTTTCGATATTATGCCGGGGACGGCGCAGCTGTTTTGTGCAGAAGGTGCCTGGCTGCGGCAGGAGATCCGGAAGGGAAGCATTATGAAGCATTTTATCCCCTGTATCTGAAGTATTTCGGTCAGGACTGTATGTATCAGGTTCATCCCTATGAGGGAATCTGCCGGACGCTGGGCAGGCTGAAGGACGCAGGGATTCCCATTGCGGTTCTGTCCAATAAGCCCCATGGCCAGGCGGTCCATGTGATAGAATCCCTGTTTGGAGAAGGATATTTCAACGCCGTTCAGGGGCAGGCAGACGGCCTTCCGAAAAAGCCGGCTCCTGACGGAGCGCTCAGGCTGGCAGAGCGGTTTGAGGCGAAGCCGGAGGAATGTCTTTATGTGGGAGATACCGGAACGGATATGCTCACAGGGAGCCGTGCCGGGATGCACACAGTGGGAGTTCTCTGGGGATTTCGGACCCGGGAAGAATTACAGGAGAATGGCGCGGATCAGATCATTGACAGACCGGAACAGCTTCTGGAGATTGCCGGGATCCGCCGGGCGGAAGAGGGAAACCAATGATTAAACTGATAGCAAGTGACCTGGACGGAACGCTGCTTTTGAATGGAGCACAGACCTTGAATCCGGGAACTGTGGAACTGATCCATGAGCTGACCGGACAGGGGCGAATCTTTGCTGCAGCCAGCGGCAGGCAGTATGCAAATCTGCAGCGGCTGTTTGCCGGAGTGGAAAAAGAGATTGCCTATATCTGTGAGAACGGTGCGCTGGTGATGTATCGGGATGAGGTGGTGGAAAAGCATACCATTGACCGGGAGACCGGACAGGAGATCCTGAAGGCCATGATGGAAAGGGAGGGGGCAGAAGCCCTGCTTTCCGGCGTGAACACTTCCTACATTCAGCCAAAGAATCCTTCCTATGCGGATCATATGAAATATGTGGTCAAAAACAATGTGACCATTGTGGAGGATATTCTGAAAACCGAAGAGCCTTATCTGAAGATATCCGTATATGAAAAGGATGGCATCAATAATTCGGAGGGTTACTGGAAAGAACGTTTTTCAGACCGGGTAACGGTCGTAACCTCAGGGAACGCCTGGCTGGATACCATGCCGAAGGGGGTTCACAAAGGCACCGCGATCAAAAGTCTGATGAAAAAGCTGAATGTCCGGCCGGAAGAGGTTCTGGCTCTGGGGGATAATGACAACGATATCGAAATGTTGGAGGAAGTGACTTTCAGCTTTGCCATGGAAAAGGCCAAACCCGGTGTAAAAAAGGTATGCCGTTACGGGACAGCCTGTGTTGAGGATACTCTGAGAGAAGTTCTGGGAGGAAAGTATGATTAAACTGATTGCTTCAGATATTGACGGAACATTGCTGCCGGAGGGGAGCGATAAACTGAACCCGGAGATGTACACGGTAATACGGATGCTGAAAGAGCGGGGAACACTCTTTGCAGCGGCCAGCGGACGGTCTTATCCAAGCATTGCCAGGCTGTTTGCCCCGGTGAAGGATGATATGATTTTTATAGCGGACAATGGTTCCAACGTGGTATGCAGAGGTTATGAGACTTTTTCTGCGGTTTTGAACCGACGGGATACCGAAGAACTGGTATATGCTATGCGAAAGCGGGGGGACTGCACGATTCTTCTCTCTTCCAAAACCACGGTTTATCTGGAAACGGAGGATGAGCAGCTGCTGGATCTTCTGATCAATGGATATCATAATAATGTCAGGGTTTGTAAGGATGTATTGGATCAGGAGGATTCCATCGTAAAAGCGGCCATTTATTATCGGCCGGGGATTCAGAAAATTGCCGGACCTATTATTGAAGAGTGGAAGGATCGTTTTCATGTGATGGCGGCCGGAGACCCCTGGCTGGATTTTGTGGATTACCGGGCAGACAAGGGAAAAGCCCTGGAAAGCATTCAGGAGCTGCTGAAGATCAGCCGGGAAGAAACCATGGCTTTCGGGGATAATCTGAACGATCTTGGAATGCTTGCGCGGGCAGAAGAAAGCTATGCGGTGGCCAATGCCAGACCCGAGGTGCGGGCGGCGGCAAAGCATCAGGCCGACTCCAATCTTCAGGATGGCGTCCTGAAGATCATGAGGAGATTGCTGGAGGAGGAAAAGAATGTACAGTAAAGAATGTGTGGATGTATTTTTAAAGCAGCAGCTTCAGCTTCTGGATGAAAAAGTTGCCGAGACACCTCAGGAGGCACAGGAGTTTCTGGAGGAAATGATGGCAGTGGAGGTAAAGTCCATCAGGGAAGTCCGGGAATATTTTGAGGAGAGCGGAATGGATACAGCAGGTCTTTCAGACGATGAGCTGAAGGACGCTTCAGAGGTTTTTGAACTTCCCAGCGGCCGTTATCTGGTGGTGGAAGCATAAAGAACGTTCTGAAAGAGTTTTTTGGAAAGAGACCTTCAGAAAAACAGGCGCCCCGGTGCGGCAGAAGAAATCTGCACGCCGGGACGCCTGTTTTGTCAGAAACACCCGTGAAAGCGGTTGTATTATTACCCACAGAGAGAGAGGAGCAGATATCGGATCCCTGCCAGAATCAGCAGATGAACCGGGTAGAAAGCATAGAAGAAGTATTTCAGCGAAATCCTGCCGCGTTTTCCGTTATAAAACCAGATGGGAAGAAAGGCCAGGGGGCCGGTCAGCTCCCAGGAAATGGCGATGGCTCCGCCCACACACTGCAAAAACCGTTCAAAACGGAACACATACAGGACAATAATCAGCAGAATCCCTTTATAGCTGTAATCTGTCTTCAGAAGATAAGCAGCCAGCATGCCTGCCAGAAAGACCAGAATAGAGAGAAAGGGCTTTCTGCGCTGTTCGCACCAGGATGCTCCGGCCATCACCAGCAGGCCGATCAGCAGGGTAAAATACACATTCTGGCTGGTGGGAACAAACAGACCCTGCTTCAGGGCCAGGTCGAAGGGAAACTCCGAAAGCAGGGCAAAAAGAAAAAGACGCCCTGCATATTTTTTAATATCTCTGGTGTAAATAAAACCTTCCACCAGCAAAAAACAGAAAATCGGAAAGGCCAGACGCCCGATGGCGCGCATGCAGCGGTCTGTCTGATTCCAGAAAGACAGCAGATCCGGATCTCCGGTGACCATGGGAAGCTTCAGAATCCCTTTTTCAACAATGGCAGATCCGATATGATCGATCAGCATGGTGAGAATCGCAATCAGTTTCAGTGTAAAGCCGGAAATCCCGGGTCTTTTTGTTCTATCCATAATTCCATCCTTATCAAACGAATAGTTATAGTATAGTTCAAAAAGCCCGGGAAGTAAAGTCTGTTATTTTGCTAGAAGCATCATGATTTCATTGCTTCTGGCAACAAATTTTGTCATGGAATCCGGATCCAGCGGTCTGTGAGACAGCATTGCCAGATCGTAGAGCTGCTCGCACATCATGGGAACATGCTCAGAATCCTTATTTTCAAAAATGTACTGAACCAGCTTGTTGTTGGCATTCAGCACCAGAGTTTCGGTTGTACCGAACATGGAGGGATCTATGCCTGCCATTCCATACATCCTCATCATTTCCTGCATTCTGCGGCTCTCCTCAGAAAGGGTAATCATGGAAGAAATGTTTTCATTTTTCAGTTTCTCCACCTTTACCTCAAGCTTATCCTTGCCAAGAACCCTGCGGAACAGCTCGGTGAGGGTGGTGGTTTCTTCCTTCAGAGCATCTTCGCCCACTTCTTCCTTGAAGTCTTCTGTTACATCAGCGTCGATTCTCTGGAAACGGATGTCCTCTTTGGAGCGCTCAATATGGGTAATGAATGCGGAGTCAATGTTGTGCTTCAGAATTACAGCGTTTTTGCCTTCCGCACGGAACATATTGATGTACTGGCTCTGCTGAATCTCATCGGTTACGTAGAACAGTGTGGTCTTTGGTTTCTCTTTTTCTTCAGAATCCGCTGTGTCGGAGGAATCATCGCCGGTTTCTTCCGGAGATTTTGCTGTCGTGGTTTCTGTGTATTCTTCAGAGGGTTCTTCCGGTGCCTCCTTTGCCGGTTTGTTTGCGGCGATGTAATCCGGAAGAGTGAAGTACTTGCCGTCGATATCCTTCAGCAGCGTGTAGTCCAGGACTTTTTCAGAGAATTTACTGTCCTTGATGCAGCCGAATTTGATGAAGGGGCTGATGTCATCCCAGTATTTCTCATAGTTTTCCCGGTCGGTCTTGCACATGCCGGTGAGCTTGTCAGCGACTTTCTTGGTAATATAGTCGGAAATTTTCTTTACAAAGCCATCGTTCTGCAGAGCGCTTCTGGATACGTTCAGCGGCAGATCCGGACAGTCGATGACACCTTTCAGAAGCATCAGGAATTCCGGAATGACTTCCTTGATATTGTCCGCGATAAATACCTGATTGTTGTACAGCTTGATGGTTCCTTCAATGGAGTCATACTCGGTGTTGATCTTCGGGAAATACAGAATACCCTTTAAATTGAAAGGATAATCCATGTTCAGGTGAATCCAGAACAGCGGCTCCTTGTAGTCCAGGAAAACCTTGCGGTAAAATTCCCGGTATTCCTCCTCAGTGCATTCATTGGGATGCTTGTTCCAAAGCGGATGGGTGTCGCTTAAGGAAACCGGACGTTTATTGATCTTCACCCGATCTCTGGCAGGGGAAACTTCAACGATCTCTTTCTCTCCGTTTTCGTTTTCTTTTTCCTCGGTCTTCGCTTCCTCATGGATGTGCTCGACAACCACATCGTCTTCTGTGAGCTCGCTTTCATCAATGGTTTCGTATTCCTGTTCTTTGTTTTCCGCAGAAAGGAAAATCTCTACCGGCATGAAGGAACAGTATTTTTCAATGACCTCACGGGCACGGTATTCGTTGGCGAACTCCAGGCTTTCCTCGTTCAGGAAAAGAGTGATTTCGGTGCCGACGGTGGTTTTACTGCCCTCGCCGATGGTGTATTCAGAGCTTCCGTCACATTCCCAGTGTACCGGTGTGGCGCCTTCCTGGTAGGAGAGAGTATCGATATGTACCTCATCGGCAACCATGAATGCGGAGTAGAAGCCCAGACCAAAATGACCGATGATCTCATCGTCGTTGGTCTTATCCTTATATTTGTTCAGAAAGTCGGTGGCTCCGGAAAAGGCGATCTGGGTAATGTATTCCTCTACCTCAGCTTCTGTCATGCCAAGTCCGGTATCGATGAATTTCATTGTTTTGGCTTCCGGATTGACCAGAACTTCGATTTTGGCTTTGTATTTTTCCGGGAAGGTGTACTCGCCCATCACTTCCAGCTTCTTCAGTTTGGTGATGGCGTCGCAGCCGTTGGAAATCATCTCACGGACAAAGATATCGTGATCGGAATAAAGCCATTTTTTGATAATCGGAAACAAATTTTCACTGTCTATGGAAAGACTGCCTTTTTTACTCATTTCAAACACTCCTTTTGTTTCATCGAAATTTTCTAACACATAGTTTAGTACGGCTTGGTCGAAAAGTCAAGACAAAATTAGCACTCAAACGAGGTGAGTGCTAACAAGTTTTTCTAAACTTTCTAAAAAAAATATAAACTAGCGCATTTCATAAGGGATTTCCTTCTGCTTCAGAAAGGCGCCCACCATCTGATCCCAGGTATGCTCCAGAGTTTTGTCCAGAGTAAACAGCTTCAGGGAGGTTCCGGTGATACAGGAGAGTGTGGCTCCGTCATAGCGAATATTCAGATACAGTCCTTCCACATCCGAAGGATTCAGAGAAATTCCGCTCTGCAGGAGCAGACGTTCTACGTTTTTTTCGGAGAGCTGAAAGATGATCTTCAGGTTCAGCGGGGTATATTTTCCTTTAATCAGGGAAAAGCAGAAGGGGCGGACCTGCTCCCAGCGGGAGAGAGTCTGATCCGTGGGCTCCGTGTTCAGATCGGAAAAGTATTCGTTATGGAAATGTCCGTCAATGGAAAAGACATTAAAGGTCGTGATCACCGCTTCGGACAGGAGAAAATGATCAAAGGTGCTGGTCAGAAGCAGCTTTCCCATAAAGCCTTTAACGTCCGGAATCTGATATGCCTGCATAGGTACCTCCTTTTCCATTTATTATAGCAATAATTTTTATAAAAGGAAAGCAGAAAAAGGCTTTTCAAAGCTATTGGAATATGATATGATAATGTAGTATTAAAAACTACATAATAAATAGAATAAAAACACATTTTCTGATATCGCAAACAGATATTATGAAATAGAGAAGCGGAGGAATTTCACATGAGCTATAGGATTGTGATAGACAGCTGTGGTGAGCTGTCAGAAGGAATGAAAGCCAGCGGTCATTTTCAGAGCGTACCACTGACGCTGATGGTTGACGAATTTTCGATTGTTGACGATGAGACTTTTGATCAGGCCGATTTCCTGAAAAAGGTGGCAGAAAGCCCGAATTGTCCGAAATCCTCCTGTCCGTCTCCGGAAAGCTACTGGGCGGCTTATGACTGTGGGGCAGATCATATTTATGCAGTGACTTTGTCGGCGAATCTGAGCGGTTCCTACAACAGCGCAGTTCTGGGAAAAAATATGTATCAGGAGGAGCATCCGGATGCGAAGGTTTACGTCTTTAATTCCAGGTCCGCTTCCATCGGGGAGACGCTGATCGGTCTGAAGATTCAGGAGTGCGAGGAAAAGGGGATGTCCTTCGAAGAAGTGGTTGAGAACGTGGAGCATTATATTGCCGCGCAGAATACCTGGTTTGTTCTGGAAAATCTGGAAACTCTCCGGAAAAACGGCCGCCTCAGCAAAGTAAAGGCTTTTGTGGCTACCGCACTGAAGATCAAGCCGGTGATGGGAGCTACCAGTGAGGGAGAGATTATGCAGCTTGACCAGGCCAGGGGAATGAATAAAGCCCTGATGAAGATGGTGGATTATATCGCAGAGAAAACAGAGCGGGCGGAGACACGGACTCTGGCGATTTCCCACTGCAATGCTCCGGAGCGGGCTCAGATGGTACGTGATGAGCTGATGAAGCGGCTTCCGTTTCGGGATTCGATCCTTCTGGATACGGCAGGAGTCAGCACCATGTATGCAAATGACGGTGGAATTATTGTCGTGGCCTGAGTTTTGGTGCTTTTGCGGAAACTGACAGGAATATTGCAAAAATCTTGAAAAAGTACGTGAAATATTCACAGATATAGTGTATAATACTTTTTAAAGTCTTATACAAGGAGTGAAACACATGAGTCAGGAAAAAGTTGACCGCTATAAAAAGGAGAAAGCGAACCGCGCCGTGATCATGAAAAAGGAGAAGCAGAAGATGCTCCTTCTGAAGGCTGTGGGTACCCTCATTGCCCTTGTGCTTGTGGTTTGGGTTGGTTACTCCGTGTATGACATGGTATATGAAGAGCCGGTCTATACTTATTCAGTAGACAGCACAGCACTGGATGATTATCTGAGCGAGATGAGCGCTGCAAATGCTGAGACGGAAGCGGAAACAGAGGCAGCAGAAGAGACTGAGGTCGAGACGGAAGCCGGGACAGAAGGAGAGACAGCTGCTGAGACTGCAGAAGAGGCAGAAACAGAGACAGCTGCTGAGTAAATCAGTAAGTCTTTGGAATCCCGAAAAAATGGAAAACAGAAAACAGAAAACAGGACCACTGAAGGATTTCGGTGGTCCTGAAGCATTATCATGGAAGGTTTTTCAGTATTACGGCGGCAGGCCGAACAGTTATTTTCCAGTAACCGTTCAGCCTGCTCTATTTTTTTTGCTTCCTGCTTGCCAACTTCTTCCATGGGGGATATAATAAAAAAGATTGATTCAGGAGCCGGAGGGAAATTCTCTTCCGCTTCTTTTATGAAAAGGGAAATATACCAGAAAGAAGGAACCATATGCTGAATGTTGAGCATTTAACCTATGAGGTTTCAGAGGACAAAGGAAACCGCGAGATCGTGAAGGATGTGAGCTTTACGGTGGACGACGGCGAAATGCTGGTCATCACAGGGCCAAACGGCGGCGGAAAATCCACGATTGCCAAGCTTTTGATGGGCCTTGAGCCGGCTGCGGCGGGAAAGATCATCCTGGATGGGACGGATCTGACGCCGATGAATGTGAATGAGCGCGCAAAGGCAGGGATTGGCTTTGCTTTCCAGCAGCCTCCTGTTTTTAAGGGAATGACCATTGAACGGCTGCTTTGCCTGGCGGCGGGTGAGACGCTGTCAGAAGCTGTCTGCTGCAGGCTGTTAAGCGGTGTTGGCCTCTGCGCCAGAGAATATTTAAAAAGAGAAGTGGACGGTACGCTTTCCGGAGGGGAACGCAAACGGATTGAGATTGCCACTGTGCTTGCCAAACCGCATAAAATCTGTATTTTTGATGAGCCGGAGGCGGGGATTGATCTCTGGAGCTTCGCAACTTTGGTGGATCAGTTTGAAAAAATTCACAGAGAAAAGAAGGAGAGCCTGATTCTGATCTCCCATCAGGAGCGGATCATCCGCATGGCGGATCGGATTATGGTCATAAAGGATGGGGAGATTCAGAATATCGGAACCAGAGAAGAGATGCTGCCGAAGCTTTTTGCAGGTGAGCCTTCCGAATGCGCCTGCATGGATGGGAAAGGAGGGAACGGCTGTGGAGCTTGATTCTGTAACCAGCGGTGTACTGAAAATGATTGATGAGAAAGGGTTCCGCCAGGAAGGAGCCTATAGCCTTCGGTCCAATGGAAATGCGCTTTGTCACGGCGACAGCAAGCATATCAAAATCAAAAGAAAAGAGGACAAACCGGGGATTGACGTGTTTATCAGCGGGGATGCACGGGATGAACAGGTACATATTCCGGTTGTGATTACGGTGCCCGGACTGAACGATGTTGTCTACAATGATTTTTATGTGGAAGAAGGAGCGAATGTCACCATTGTGGCCGGATGCGGAATCCATAACGACGGGTGTAACCAGAGCCGCCATGACGGTATCCATGCATTTCATGTGGGGAAGAATGCCATCGTCCGTTATGAAGAAAAACATTATGGCGAAGGATCGGGAACCGGGGAGAAAATCCTGAATCCGGTGACACAGATTTATCTGGAGGAGAATGCTGTGTTTTATCTGGATACGGCTCAGATCGGCGGAGTCGATTCCACAAAAAGAGAAACGGTGATTGAACTGAAAGCAGGAGCCAGACTCCAGGCGACGGAGCGTCTTCTGACTCATGATACCCAGACTGCGGTTTCCAATATTCTGGTGGAGATGAATGGGGATGGCAGTTCCGCACAGATCGTATCCCGTTCGGTGGCGAAGGGAAGCTCGCTGCAGACCTTTCATCCGAGAGCAGTGGGAAATGCTGCGTGTCATGCTCATATTCAGTGTGATTCTATCATTATGGATCAGGCTCAGGTCTGCTCCATTCCGGAAATCAATGCAAAGCATCTGGATGCGGCCATTATTCATGAGGCGGCCATCGGAAGGATTAACAATGAGCAGCTTTTAAAGCTTCGGACCTTCGGCATGACCGAGAAAGAGGCAGAGGCCGTAATTATCGAAAATTTTTTAAATTAAATAACTGCTCAGAGCCCCGGTATTTCGCCGGGGCTTTTCCAATGAAAACGAAACAGAATAAATACCCGAAAGGGTTCTGCTAGCGTTTGATGATCAGAACCGGAACAGGCGGATGATTCGGACGGTTCAGGTAGAGAGACTGGATGACCAGATATTCCCGGGGATTTAAGCCCTCCAGAAATCGCAGGATCGTGTCCCGCTCGTCAAAGCCGGTATCACCTCCGCTGTAAATGCACAGACTCATCAGCCCGCCGCTGCGAAGCAGCAAAAGCCCGGTCCGGATAGCGGTCAGACTGGTTTCTGCCCGTGTGGCTTTCTGGTGATCCCCTCCCGGAAGATATCCGAAGTTAAAAACAATACAGGAAACGCTGTCAGGCTGCGCATACTGTCCCATTTCCGTGTGGCTTTCCAGAAGCAGCTCATAATTCGCCGGAGCATTGGCCTCCTTCAAACGAATCCGGGTATGCTCCAGGGCAGCTTCCTGGACATCAAAGGCGAGGACATGGCCCTCCGGTCCAGCCAAAACAGAGAGCAGCAGGGTATCATGGCCGTTTCCCATTGTGGCGTCAATACAGAAGTCGCCGGATTTTACGTGTTCCTTTATAAAATGGTGGCACCATTGTGTGATCTGATAAGATTCCATGAATCGTATTCTCCTTCCGAAATCCCTTGGCTCATCTGGTGATAAATGAGCCTTCCGTCGATTTTTTCGTGCTGCGCACTTTCAAAATCGACGAAAACATTCGCAATTCGCTCATTTTTCTGCGAAAAATGGCTGCTTGCTCATGTTTTGCGGGACCCATAGACATGAAACTCCATGCAAGCACGGATTTTCATGTCCATTTGTCCCTTGGCTCATTGTATTATACCGGAAATTTTTATTGGAATCAACGGAAAAGCAGTTGTTCGTTTCTATACGGGCAGCGAAACGGATTGGGAATACCCGCCTGACAACGGGCAGACGAGAATGAGAGTTGACACTGTGAGAAAAGTTGCTATAGTAAACCCCCATGCCCTGCGTTGGCACCACTGCGCATGAAACAGGGGCCAGTCGATTGTTTTTATTTCTTTTGCCATATAGATGATCTATAATAATCATATCGGCAAAGATCGGTTCTTATTTTGGGCTTATAGCCC
>JAXEJQ010000021.1:0-9618 GCA_034101475.1 Candidatus Limivivens sp. | reverse complement strand
TTTATTTACTGTTAGGTCTGTTCTTTTAGAACTAAATTCATTCGAATTTTTCAAGGATATGTCACTGTTCAGTTATCAAGGTTCTTTGGTTTTGTATCTCCCTGTCTCTCGACAGCTTCTATACTCTACCACATCTTTTTTCCTTTGTCAACCGTTTTTTTAACTTTTTTAAATTGTTTGAATTGTTTGTTTTATTCATTCAATTATCTCGGCGACAGGTAGTATATTACACCCGTTTCCACCAGATGTCAATACCTTTTTTCAATTTTCAGTGAACCTTTTTTGCTTTTTTCTGCCAGAGTCAAAAGTCCTGAATCACGGCACGCTTGCGCATAAGTGGTTCTATGAGCGATTGACCCGCTCCAATAGGAAGATTTATGTCAGTTTCCCTTTTACATCAATATTCCGTCCTCACTGTCCGGATCCCATTCATACCCCAGCTCTTTTGCAATCTGAAGAGCCACGTCAAGATCCACGGTATCTGTCACCACACTCAATGCCATATCCAGACTGCTGAGACTGTTGGTGCAGGAGTAATATTTTCCGTCCGCCATCCAGCGAATATCCGGTACACGAATGATTCCTGCAGTAAACATCCGTTTCCAGTTGGTATCATAAGCATAATCCACAATCCGTCTGTGGTACAGAGCCCCTGTCTGAGCCAGAAGAGCAGATCCGTTTCCAACCATCATGCAGATGTCAGCCTGCTCCGCCGATTTTTTGATAGCCTCCAGAGTGGATTCTTCCAGATGCAGCAGCTTTTTGGCTCCTCTGCCGCCCGGTATTACCAGAATATCCCGGATCTTTTCCGGCTCCAGGAGCTCTGTCCAGACTTTCACACCCTGACTGCTGTTTATGATTCCACCCACTGCAGACAGATAGTTCAGATAAAAATACTCCGGTGCCTTTCCGAAAATCTGAGTCGGTCCAAAGGCATCCAGCGTTTCAAAATCGTCAAACAACAGAATATTTACATTCATCTGCTTCCCTCGCTTTTCTTTTCCGTTAAAATTGAATTCTCCTGGATGCCACCCGTTCCAGAAGAGGTTCACTGTGAGATACCACAATCAGCCCGATTTCCCGTTCCGCTGCTTCTTTCAGCAAAAAGTTCCAGATCTGGCTCTGTGTAATCAGATCCAGCATGGTACTGATCTCATCGGCAATCAGAAATTTCGTATCCTTTCCCAGTGCCCGGGCAATGCAAAACCGCTGGAGTTCTCCGCCGGAAAGCTCCTGGGGATATCGGTTCATCCAGTCATCCTCAATTCCAAGTTCCCGGATGATCCGCTCCTCCACCTGCTGTCCGTCCGCCAGCGTATCTCGCATCTTCAGCCTGGGATTCACCGCCTTCTCCGGGTGCTGCCAGATCATCTGAACCGGACAGTAGCCTTTTTTGGGAAGTGGTCTGCCGTCCAGGAGCACCTGTCCGGAAAGAGGCTTAAGATAACCGGCCAGAACCTTACAGAGCGTGGTTTTTCCGAAACCGCTGGGGCCAAGAATCGCTGCCCGCTCATGACTTTCCACCTGAAGGCTGACATTCCGGAAAATTTCTCCTTCTTTTGAATCATAGGCAAATGTAAGATTTTTTCCTTCCAGTATCATGCTTTTCCTCCTGTGCTGTGGTGATGATGTTCATGCACGGCCAGAGGCTCGCCCTTGCATTTTACACAGCGAACCGTTCCGCAGCCCACCCTCTCCATGGGAATCTCTCCCTGACATTCCGCCGTATACAGACTGCATCTGGGCCCGAAGGGACACCCTTTCGGCATCTCTTTTACATAAGGCTGTACGCCCGGAAGGGCCTGAAAACCATTCTGGGGCAGCGCTCTCCAGAGTGCTCTGGTATAGGGATGACGCAGGGTCTCCTCCGACGCGAAGTCCGAAACCGGAGCCTCCTCCACCGTCATTCCCGCATAAAAAACGGCAATCCGGTCTGCCACCTCCAGAGCCAGCTCAATGTCATGGGTTATGAGCAGCACACCTTTTCCCTCGTCCGCAAAGCTGCGGAAATCTTCCATGGATTTCTTGGCCAGAACCAGATCCATCCCCGGGGTAGGCTCATCCGCAATGATCAGCTCCGGATTTCCCATCAGGGCTGAGGTCAGCAGCACACGTCTGGTCATACCTCCGGAACATTCAAAGGGATATTTTCCATCCACCCCGTTCTCCAGTCCATATCGTTCAAAAAGCTCTCTCTGCTTTTTCTTCCGGTCAACGTTCTTT
Source organism: Candidatus Limivivens sp. (assembly GCA_034101475.1). GTDB lineage: Bacteria > Bacillota > Clostridia > Lachnospirales > Lachnospiraceae > Limivivens. The sequence goes on along the minus strand of JAXEJQ010000021.1, from coordinate 7,395 downwards.
TTCTCTCCCCGCACCTGCTCTCCCACCTTCATCAGAGGATCCAGATAATTGATGCTCTGGGGCACAAAAGCAATTTGATTGCCCCGCAGGGCTGCAATTCTTTCCGGAGTCAGAAGCTCTCCGTCAAAAAACATCTCTCCGGAAACGTGAGCATTATAAGGCAGCAGTCCCAGAATCGCATGGGCCAGCAGACTCTTGCCGGAACCGCTGGAACCTACCACTGCCACAATCTCCCCTTCATGGACAGAAACCGACAATTTGGAAATCACCGGCAGTTCAACCTGTCTGCTGCTTCTGCTGTTTTCATACTGCAAAAAAGAAACGGAGAGCTCATCAATCTCCAGAATATGGCGTTTATTCGTACAGCTCATAAGCTCCTCCTATTCATGTACACTGTTTGGGTCTAAAATTTTCCGAAGGGACGTCCCCCCCAGGTCGAAAAGCGCTACCGTCAGCACCAGCATCAGCCCCGGAAACAGCGCCAGCCACCATTTTCCCATAATCAGATATTTCATACTCTCTGATAAAATCACACCAATAGCCGGCTGTTCAGTGGACAGACCAAACCCCAGAAAAGTGATGCTGGATTCATGCAGGATCGCATGGGGAAACATCAGCACCAGTCCTACCAGAAACTGCGGGAGCAGATGCGGCAGCATATGCTTTCGGGCAATTTCCAGTCTGCCGTGTCCCAGTTTCTCCGCAATCTGAATGTATTCACTCTCCCGAAGCTGCAGAACCTCACCCCGGATCAGACGTGCCAGGGAAGTCCAGTGTGTCAGTGCAACACCCACAATCACGCCCCGAAGTCCTTTTCCCAAAGCATAAGAAATCAGCAGCAGCAGGAGAATATGGGGAATTCCCATCACCATATCAATCAGAAAGCTGATAACCGAATCAGCCTTTTTCCCCAGGGTTGCCGCCGCAATCCCCAGAATCAGAGCCGTAACAGCGCTGACTCCCGCCGCGCAGACTCCAATACGGATACTCATGGAAAGACCCGTAAGGGTACGGTAAAACATATTTCTGCCAAGCCAGTCCGTTCCAAACGGATATTTCAGACAGGGCGCCAGATCTTTTCTGGAAAAGTCCGTTACCATAGCCGCATCATGACAAAGATATCCCGCCACTGCCACTGTCACGAGAAAAAGCACAGAAAAAACCAGCAGCGCTTTCGCCCGCTGTCTCTGGTTCCACTTTTGCAGTCCTCTTCTTTTTTCTCCCGTCATTTCCTGCTTCCCCCTTTCCGGATCCGCGGATCAATCACACCGTACAGAAGGTTCGCAATAAAATTACCAAGAAAAACAATGGCTGCGGTAATCATGGTAATCCCCATCAGAAGCGGCACGTCGCTGCCGGTTCCTGCCGAAACAGCCGCCTGTCCCAGCCCCGGATAGGAAAAGACCTGTTCAACCACCACAGATCCGCCGATAATCTCACTGATGGAGGCAAACTGCAGAGTCATGGCCGGAAGCAGCACATTCCGCAGTCCATGGCGGATGACAAGCCCCTTCCCTTTTTCCCCTCTGGCCCTTGCAAACAAAACGTAATCGCTCTCCATAATATCAATCATTTTTTCTCTGGTATGCAGAGTGATATTCGAAATACCGGTGATACTCAGGGTCATTGCGGGAAGGATGGCATGGCGGACCCGATCCAGAAATGTGACGCTCTCCGATTCCATGCCGATGGGAACACTTAATCCAATGGGCAGCACCTTCAGCCAGACGCTGAAAATAATCAGCAGCAGCAGTGCCAGCCAGAAAGCCGGCGTGCTGGCAATCACCAGGGAATAGCCCTTGATGATTTTATCCGGGAGTCTGCCCCGGTATACGCCCGCGATCACCCCCAGAATAAATCCCAGAAGCCCGGAAATCACCCAGGCCAGCCCCATCAGAAACAGAGAGTTGGCCAGTTTTACGCCAATTACTTTTGTTACAGGCTGACGGTATAACAGAGAGGTCCCCATATCTCCTCTGAGAACATCCCGTGCCCAGTTCAGATAGCGTTCCACCGGAGGGGTATCCGCCCCCCAGTAAGAACGCAGCTTTTCCTTCTGTGCTTCACTCATGGAGCCCAGTGCCGCCTGCCCCACATTGGCCTGCAGAGGGTCAATGGGTGAGACCGTGACCAGGGCAAAGGTCACAATGCTGACCGCTGTCAGAAGCAGGATCATTCGTATAAAATTTTTTCCGGCAAAAATAAAATTTCGTTTCATCAAACCGTTTTACTTCCATTCCCATTCATCAATATTGTTTACAATCGACCATCCATGCCCATGAGGATGCAGCTTCTGATCCGCAACCTGCAGCCCGTCACGCACAAAATACAGATGATCAATATTACACAGCCAGATCCACGGAATATCCCCCTCCTGGGTAATTCCGGAAGTACCGTCCCACTGTGCCTTTTTCCAGAGTTCATAGGATTCCTCCAGATCAGAACACTGTAACGCAGCATCCATGTAATTGTCAACCGTTTCATTGGAATAGGGCGAATACTGGGCCATTTTGCTCTCGCCGATGGTATGGTAAAGATTATACAGCTCCATGGGCGAATGGGCGCCCCAGCCCCAGATCAGCGGTTCAGACTGGGCTCTGTCATAAGCAGTGTCCCAGCCAACCCCTTCTGTGCTCATGGAAATGCCGAGCTCCCGAAGCTGATTGGCAGTATCCTCTGCCAATGCCTGGCGTACAGAATCACTGCTGGAGAAAAGGATATTCAGTTCTGCTTTCACCCCGTCCTTTTCCCGGATACCGTCTTTGCCTTCCACCCATCCGGCTTCCTCCATCAGGGCTTTTGCCGCCTCCAGATCGTATTCCGTCACGGCCTCTTCGTTGTACCAGGGCATCTTGTCGCAGACACTGTAAGCAACGGTTCCATAACCGTTCAGCACGTTGTCAATCATTTCCTCCCGGTCAATCGCCAGGTTAATGGCCCGCCGTACCCGGACATCAGAGGTCAGGGAATTTCCATAGGTAATGCCGTCCACTTCCTCCGGCTCCGTGCAGGGCAGATTAAATCCGCGGTTATCCACGGTTTCCACATTCAACAGCTCATAACCTTCCAGCGTCATATCGCTGTACATAGCCGCTGTATGGGCCACATCCACCTGACCGGCCATGGCCGCTGCCAGAGCAGCATCTTCTTCCATAAACAAAACCGTCAGTTTCCGGATCTTCGGCGTCTCTCCATAATAATCCGGATTTGCCTCAAAGATGACCTGCTGCCCTCTGTCCCACTGCTTCATAATATAGCGGCCGGATCCAATGGGATTCTGCCCGTAATCCGCACTATAGGCATGTTCCGGAACAATTCCCACGATAGCCATGGTATAAGGCCAGATCGAATAGGCTTCGTTCATATGAAATTCGATCGTCGTGCCATCCACCGCAACCGCTTCTTTCAGCATGGTAAAATCGTTTACGGAACTGGTATCCCGGCAGAGATTATAAGTAAAAGCCACGTCAGAGGCAGTCAGAGGTTCGCCGTCTGTGAACTTCACGTCATCCCGGATCTTCACCGTCCAGGTCAGTCCGTCCTCACTGCATTCATATTCTGTCGCCAGATCATTTTCAATACTCAGATCCTTTGTCGTACGAACCAGGGTGCTCTGGATCAGCGGTTCATGAACATGCTCCCCTGCTCCCCATCCATAGGCCGGGTCAAAGCCGGATTCCGGTTCGGAAGTAACCGGCATAGTCACAATCACCCCGCCGTCTTCGGCATCTGCGGCTGCCGTTGCCGTATGCAGAGTAAAAACAGCCGCCATCAGTGCTGCCGTGCAAAGCAAATTCGTAATCTTCCTTTTTTTCATAAGCACATTCCTTTCCTTTTGGTATTTTCCTTCAGGAGCTTTTCCTTCTTTTCTATCACCCAGTATAGCGTGAATACCTGCCTTCCACAAGCCCGTGGGGGGGATGTATTTTTCATTTTTTTCTACTTTTTTATGTCGTATTCTCCCGCTTTTTCCTGATAGCTGAACGTTTATCAAAAAATTTACTGTTATTTTTCTAACAATTTTGGTATAATAGCTTTAATAACAGAAAAAATCTGATGAATGTAAAAGGAGGAATCATTATGAACCAAAAACTGCATGAAGAACTGCTTCACTCGGAAATCCTTTCCAAAGCATTGGTGGACTCTCTGAAAGAGGATCTCACCTACAGCAGCATTTCCTTTATCACGGGCGTTGTGGATGCTTTGAAAATTATCCGGACCAGAATCAGCCGCGGAGACAACATTCTTCTGGAGGAAACCGGAGAGCGTCTGACCCAGAAATCCTTCCAGAAATTCCTGCAGGACAATTTTTCATCCTACATATCCAACGAGGTTCTGGCCTCCGAAGGACACCCCGGCAAAGAGAAAATTTATTTTAAACTGGAGCCCTGTGAAAACGGCTACAGTCTGATTATGACAGACAGCGGAAAAGAGAAGACCTATGAATGGATCTCCAGCCTCAGTGAAAAGTTTTCTCTGGTCTACATGATCGCCACCGGAGTGGTATATATCAAAGATGTCCGCAAAGGAACTTATTCTCCTTTCCTGTCAGAACACGGAAAATACTGCAGATATGATAAAAAACTTGGAAAACTTCTTGAAATCTGAAAACAAAGGGAGACATCGATGCGCTGTCTCCCTCTCTTATTTGTTTGTATTTGTTTGTATTTTTTCACAATGTCCTTCTCTCAAAACAGATCCGGGACAGCAGCAGCGCGGCCGCGGCTGTGATACCGGTGACGATCAGGCAAAATCCGTAATCCTTCGGTTCCGAAAGTCCCTGCAGCAGCTTCAAGCCATTCATCAGTTCAGACGGAAGCCAGAAATGAAGCTTTGGAACCATTCCCAACAGATAAACTCCGAAAACCACTGCACCTGTTCCTGCAAGCACCTGAATACTGCTTTGGCATACCGTCGAAAAGAAAATCATCCAACTGATCACCCACAGACCGAAAAGCCAGTAATAAACAGCTCCCAGTCCACAGTGCGCTGCAATCCGGTTATCCCAGAAATACCAGTTATACCCCAGTGTAGTTCCATAGCACAGGAAATAGCCTACCGTCCAGAGGCCTGCCAGCATAACCGTCTTGGCTGCCAGAATTCTGCTTCTGGACAATCCTCTGGTAACTACCGGAATCAGAGTTTCTTTCTGATACTCTACCGTAAAGGTTCCGCTGTTCAGCAAAACAAAAATCAGAAGGGTCATGGGAATATTTTTATAAAACTGAGCCCAGGAAGTCATGGCATCCACCGTAACCTCCCCCACCAGAAATCCGGCATCCTCCAGCGAATCCGACATCACGTTCATCATCCAGGGGGTAAGTTTTGCAAAGGCTGGATTCATAATCCCAAACAGCAGAAAAATCAGCAGAAGAAGAAGCAGGCGTCCGCTCCGGACATTTTCCATCCATTCCTTTTTCAAAAAAGCTTTCATTTTCCAACCACCTCCAGAAACAGATCCTCCAGAGTCGGTTCCAGCCGCTCCATGCGCAGCAGAGAAAGTCTCCGGTCAGCAATCATCCGCAGAATATCCGGCAGCTTGTCCGGCTCCTCCAATAAAAAGCAGTTTCCTCCCTCCGGCTTCAGAAACGGAAATGCCGCCAACAGTGTCTTCCCATCCTCCGGCTTCTCCATGGCCAGTTTCACCGCCGTGTCCCTCCGGATCTTCCGGACTTCTGCTAAAGATCCCTGAAGAACAATATGTCCGTCATGGAGAAAAGCCAGCCGGTCACAGATATGTTCCACATCCGATAAAATATGCGTTGAAAACAGCACGGTTGTCTGTTCCTTTGCTGCCGTCAGAATATCCAGAAGCTCCTTTCGACCTGCGGGATCCAGAGCCGAGGTGGGTTCGTCACAGATCAGCAGCCTTGGGCGGTTCAACAGCGCCTGGGCAATTCCGAGGCGCTGCTTCATTCCTCTGGAAAACCCTTTAATCCGCCGTTTTTCTCCGGCCAGCCCCACCAGCTCCAGCAGCTCTGTGCTGCGCAGATTTCTTTCTTTTCTGGTCATTCCGGATATTTCCCCGCAGAATGTCAGATACTCTTCCGGGGTCATATAGGAATAAAACTCCGGTACATCCGGCAGATATCCAATGAAATGGTTGACTTCCGTACTGCCATACCGGACAGGCATCCCATTCACAGTGATTTCCCCTCTGTCGCAGGCCAGAAGTCCCAGAATCAATTTCATAGCCGTGGTCTTTCCGGCGCCGTTTTGTCCTACAAATCCAAATACCGTATTCTCCGGTACGCAGAAGCTTACGTCTTTCAGTACCTGCTTTTCCCCAAACCTCCTGGCCACATGGGAAAGTGTCAGCATATCCATCTCAGTTCTCCTCTTTTCCCAGCAAAAAATACAGAATCGGTCCGATAAATTCCATTCCCAGAATGGCAACCACCAGCCACAGTACCCGGTTTCCGCGTTTATAGGATGTGTGAGTCAGTATATGATGAATGGTATAAGCCAGCAGGGCAGCTTCCGCAAGAATAAGCGGGATCAAAAATGGTAATATTTCTTTTAATTCAGGCATGACAATGTCCTCCTTCCACAATATGACGACAGATCTTCTGAAATCTTTCCGTTTCCCGCAAAGCATCAAATTCCGGACGGGACAGTGCTTCCAGCGCACTCTGTTCCGCAAAGGCCCTGTGTCTGGGAGCCTGTGCTCCCAGCGGCAAACGCTCGATCCATTCATCCAGCCGGTCAAAATAAGCATCTCCATGAAGCAAAATCTCTCCGCTGTCCAGCAGCTTACAGACACAGATTGCAAACTGCTCCAGCTTTTTCAGAGCCATTTCCTCCGCTGCGCCGGCTGCATAAAGAAGCGCTGCCTGATAATAGAACTGAGCCGCCGCATTGGGATGCAGCCGGTCGATCTCATAAAGTTTCAGGATTCCCTCTGTCCGCCGTATAATCTCCTCACACCGTTCCGGTTCCGCCGCGTACAGAGACAGCGCCTGATTTGATGCCCCGATCAGATTCATAACATAAAGATACTGCCAGATCTGAACAGCGCTTTTTGCCTTTTCCGTTTCGCCTGCCGCCTGATATGCCTGAATCAGCAGCATATCGTTCTGCGCGGATATCCGGAGAGGATCTGCCGTCTCCTCCAGCATTTCAATCACTTCCCTCAGTTCACCCATCTGAAGCTTCAGAATCGCCTGCAGCGAAAGGGCATCGCTGCAGATCCGTACCTCATTGCATCCCTGCTGAATCCGCCTGCAGAGCGCCTCCGCTTCCTGCAGAACCTCTCTGCGCTCCTCCTGAGTTTCCGCCAGCATACAGTGATTGAGGTACAAAACAGCAGCCTGCAGCAAAAATGGATAACAGGAATAATAGCGGTGCGTGAGAGCACGCGTTTTTTCCATTGCTTCCCGAAACGGAAGATTCCGG
>JAXEJQ010000020.1:0-3602 GCA_034101475.1 Candidatus Limivivens sp. | reverse complement strand
GGGGAAAATTAACCGGATCATTGACCGGGAATATCCGGAGGCCTACCGGGAGACTCTGGTTGTACTGGACGGCACCACCGGTCAGACCGCGCTGGCTCAGGCCAGGCAGTTCAGCGAAATTGCAGACATTACCGGTATTATTCTGACAAAGCTGGATGGCACAGCTAAGGGCGGTATCGCTGTGGCGATCCACTCTGAGCTTGGAATCCCGGTAAAATATATCGGTGTGGGAGAGAGCATTGACGATCTGCAGAAATTTAACGCAGATGATTTTGTGAACGCGCTGTTCGATGTGAAGGACCGGGCAGAATAAACGGCGGATCAGAAATAGAGAGAGTCATACAGACAGAAAACAGAAAAACAGAAACAAAGCAGAAAAGAGGACAGAAACATGTTAACATTGGAGTCTTTTGAAGAAGCATCAGAGAGCGTCAAACGGTTTACCCAGGAGACAAAGCTGGTTTACAGCAAATATTTCAGCGAGCAGACCGGAAACAAGGTTTATCTGAAGCCGGAAAACATGCAGGTGACAGGCGCTTATAAGGTTCGGGGAGCTTACTATAAAATCAGCACCATGACACCTGAGGAGCGTGAGAAGGGGCTGATAACCGCTTCAGCCGGAAATCATGCCCAGGGTGTTGCCTATGCGGCGAAGGAGTTCGGTGTCCGGGCTGTGATTGTCATGCCTACCACCACGCCGCTGATCAAGGTAAACCGCACAAAGAGCTATGGAGCTGAGGTTGTGCTCTATGGGGACGTCTACGATGAAGCCTGTGAGTACGCCATGAAGCTGGCTGAAGAGCAGGGACTGACCTTTGTCCATCCCTTTAATGATCTGGCTGTCGCCACAGGACAGGGAACCATTGCCATGGAAATCGTAAAGGAGCTTCCGCTGGTGGATTATATCCTGGTACCGGTAGGAGGAGGCGGTCTGGCCACCGGTGTTTCCACATTGGCTAAGATGCTGAATCCCAACATCCGGGTGATCGGTGTGGAGCCTGAGGGCGCCAACTGCCTGCAGGCATCTCTGGAGGCAGGTCAGGTGGTTACTCTTCCGAAAGTAAACACCATTGCTGACGGTACTGCTGTGAAGACGCCTGGGGATAAAATTTTTCCCTATCTTCAGAAGAACCTGGATGATGTGTTTACAGTATCGGATGATGAACTGATCGTAGCCTTCCTGGATATGGTGGAGAACCATAAGATGATTGTAGAAAATTCCGGTCTGCTGACCGTAGCGGCGCTGAAGCATCTTCAGGCAAAGAACAAGAAGGTTGTGGCGATTTTAAGCGGCGGCAATATGGACGTGATTACCATGTCCTCCGTTGTCCAGCACGGACTGATTCAGAGAGACCGTATCTTTACGGTGTCCGTGCTTCTACCGGATAAGCCCGGTGAACTGGTAAGAGTGGCTTCTGTGATTTCCGAGGAACAGGGAAATGTCATCCGGCTGGACCACAATCAGTTTGTCAGCGTAAACCGCAATGCGGCAGTGGAGCTGAAAATTACCCTGGAGGCCTTTGGAACGGAACATAAGCAGAGAATTGTGGAGGCGCTGAAGCACAACGGCTACAAGCCAAAGCTGACCCACGCCAATCTGTAAATACACGCGTCGGACTCATCTGCCGGACAGCTTTTTTGACAGAGGCAGAAAGCTGACAGAGACGGAAACGGGTTTGAATCTCCTATTGAGAGCCAGATCCGTTTTCCTTTTTGTACACACTCCGCAACCGGGAAAAGCGGAAGCGCAGCCCCGTTCAAAAGGAATTTTGAAAATGTCAAGAAAAAATACTTGACAGCCCGTGGTTTTTCGTATATGATAGCAAAGGTGACTGCGTATGGAGAAATTTGTAGAACAGACATTGCTTTATGATTTTTATGGAGAGCTGCTCACCGAGCATCAGCGAAGTGTCTATGAGGATGTTGTCCTGAATGATTATTCCTGTACGGAGGTCGCGCAGGAGCGCGGGATCAGCCGTCAGGGAGTTCATGACCTGATTCGCCGGTGCGACCGGATTCTGGGTGATTATGAGGAAAAGCTCCGTCTGGTGGAGAAGTTCCTGAAGATCCGGGAAAAGGTAGAGGAGATCCAGAACGCGTCCGATGATCCTGAAAGGGTGAAGGAGCTGTCCGGAGAGATTTTAGAGGAGTTGTAGCATGGCATTTGAGAGCTTATCAGAAAAACTGCAGAATGTGTTTAAAGGCCTGCGCAGCAAGGGAAGGCTGACAGAAGCAGATGTCAAGACCGCTCTGAAGGAAGTCAAGATGGCCCTTCTGGAAGCAGATGTCAGCTTCAAAGTTGTCAAGCAGTTTATCAAAACAGTGCAGGAACGCGCCATCGGGCAGGACGTGATGAACGGACTGAACCCGGGGCAGATGGTTATCAAGATTGTAAACGAAGAACTTGTTTCCCTTATGGGCTCCGAAACAACGGAGATCGCTCTTCAGCCTGCGAAGGAACTGACTGTGATTATGATGGCCGGTCTTCAGGGTGCAGGTAAAACCACTACGACGGCGAAGATTGCCGGAAAGCTGAAGTCCAAAGGCAGGAAGCCTCTGCTGGCAGCCTGTGATGTGTATCGTCCCGCGGCGATCCAGCAGCTCCAGATTAACGGAGAGAAGCAGGGTGTGGAGGTATTCAGCCTGGGAGATAAGGAAAAGCCGGTTAAGATTGCACAGGCAGCCGTTTCTTATGCGAGGGAGCATGGTTTTAATGTACTGATTCTGGATACGGCGGGTCGCCTTCATGTGGATGAAGAGATGATGGCAGAGCTTCAGCAGATCAAAGAGGCAGTGACCGTTCATCAGACCATTCTTGTGGTAGACGCCATGACCGGACAGGACGCTGTGAATGTTTCCGAGATGTTCAATTCCAAGATCGGCATTGACGGTGTGATTTTAACAAAGCTGGACGGCGATACCAGAGGCGGTGCAGCCCTTTCCATCCGGGCTACCTGCGGAAAGCCCATTCTCTATGTCGGTATGGGCGAGAAGCTGTCTGATCTGGAACAGTTTTATCCGGATCGTATGGCATCCAGGATTCTGGGTATGGGTGATGTCATGACCCTGATTGAGAAGGCCCAGATGAACATTGATGAAGAAAAAGCCAGGAGTATGGAGCAGAAAATTAAAAAAGCTCAGTTTGGCTTTGACGATTATCTGGAGAGCATGAACCAGATGAAAAACATGGGTGGATTTTCCAAAATCCTGCAGATGCTGCCGGGAGTTGGAAACGCGCAGATGAAACAGATGGAGGACGCCATTGACGAAAAGAAAATGGCGCAGATTGAAGCGATCATACTTTCCATGACGCCGAAGGAGAGAGCGAATCCGGATCTTCTGAATCCTTCCAGGAAAAAACGGATTGCGGCAGGCTCCGGCGTGGACATCAGTGAAGTGAACAAACTGGTGAAGCAGTTTGAGCAATCACGCAAGATGATGAAGCAGATGTCCGGTATGATGGGTGGAAAAGGCGGTAAAAGGGGCAGATTTCAGCTTCCCTTTTAAGCAATATAGAGCAGGAATTTAAGGAGGTGAAAGTAATGGCAGTAAAGATCAGACTGAGAAGAATGGGTCAGAAAAAGGCTCCTTTCTATAGAATT
>JAXEJQ010000019.1:0-23232 GCA_034101475.1 Candidatus Limivivens sp. | reverse complement strand
CTTGGCCGTCACGGTATCCACCGCATCCACCACATAATCATAGGACTCCATTGGAAAAAGATCCGCATTTTCCGGAAGATAAAAACAGTTGTGGGCCTCCACCTGCGCTTCCGGATTGATATCCAGAATCCGCTCCTTCATGACCTCTGTCTTCGGCCTTCCAATGGTGCTGTGCAGCGCAATAATCTGCCTGTTCAGGTTGGAAAGACTGACCACATCCTTATCAAAAAGATCCAATTTCCCCACGCCGCAGCGCGCCAGTGCCTCTGCCGTAAAGCCTCCCACGCCGCCAATGCCGAAAATCGCCACTCTGGATCCCGCAAGCTTCTGTACGGCTTCTTCTCCCACCAGCAGACCCAGTCTGCCAAACTGTTCCGGTATCATCTGGGCACTCCTGTCTACAGCCCTAAAATAGCCTCTGCGATCTTCGCCGCATCCTCAATGCAGCCGTCGCAGCTTCTCAGAACCTTTTTTGTCTCCACGCCCTTCAGTTCCCGGCAGATCGTACTGCCGTTCATTTTCTCAAAAGCCCCCGTAATTTCCTTTGAGAGCTGATAGGTTGCCCCCTTTGTGGGATTAGCAGGCGTCCCGCTGCTGTTTTTCAGTCCAGCCAGAAGAATCGCTCCTGAAACGGCCCCGCAGGTTCCCCGCATGTCTCCCATGCCGGCTCCGAAGCCTTCTGCCGCCCGAAACAGCAAAGTCTCGTCCACTCCTACCGCATCTGCAAAAGCGCAGGCAACAGCCTGTGCACAGTTCATTCCCTTTTTATGATTTTCCAGTGCTTTCTGTACTCTTTCTGTCATTTGAATTCTCCTTTATCATCTGATATTTTTTTCAAAATCCATGCAGGCACGGATTTTCATGTCCATTTGTCCCTTGGCTCATTTGGTGAATTGCCCGTCATATGAGCCTTCCGTCGATTTTTCCGTGCTCCGCACTTCCAAAATCGACGAAAACATTCGCAATTCGCTCATTTTTCTGCGAAAAATGGCTGCTTGCTCATGTTTTGCGGTCCCCATAGACATGAAAATCCATGCAAGCACGGATTTTCATGTCCATTTGTCCCTTGGCTCATTATATAGCGTTTTGTCATAAAAAACAATCGGAACTTCTCTCCTGTTCCATTTTACAGCATTCCGCTTCTGTAAAGCGGAAAAAGCCGGAATTATCCGACTTTTGTTCTTGCCCGCCCCGCAGAAGATCTCACCTTCATCCAGTAGCAGAACTGAACTGCCGCCGTCACCGTCCAGGTAACCGGATAGGACAGATAAAGGATTTCGATGGTATGGTTCATCGCAAATACCGTAAAAATCCAGACAACCCGAAGGCCGCAGGCCCCCAGAAGCGCCACGATCATCGGAACCACTGAATGCCCCATTCCCCGGACACTGCCCACAATAACCTCCATAATGCCGCAGAGGAAATAGGGAAGACAGATAATTCTCATACGAATCAGTCCATAGCGGACGACTTCCGGATCTGCTGAATAAATTCCCAGAAGCTGCTTTCCAAACAGCACCATCAGACCGCCCACAATCAGGCCTGTCACTGTCACCACCATCATACAGCAGACCATGATTTTATCAATCCGTTTGTATTTCCCGGCACCGAAATTCTGGCCGGTGAAGCTCATAGCCGTCTGAGACACTGCGTTCATGGAAGTATAGACAAATCCCTCCAGGTTGCCCGCAGCCGTACATCCGGCCACTGCAATGGCTCCAAAGGAATTCATGGCAGACTGGATCAGGACATTGGAAGCCGAGAACACCGCTCCCTGAATTCCCGCCGGCAGTCCCACCTGAAGCATCTGAATCAGAACCTTTTTATGAATGGCCAGCTTCCGGATTTCCAGACGGTAAACGCCGTCCGTTTTCATCAGACACCGTACAACCAGCACTGCCGCAATGGTCTGGGAAATCACAGTGGCCAGGGCAACTCCTTTTACTCCCAGATGGAATACAATCACAAAAATCATGTTAAAAATTACATTGATCACACCGGAAGCCGTGAGAAAATAAAGAGGGCGCTTGGTATCGCCCACTGCGCGAAGAATCGCCGCTCCGAAATTGTAAAGCAGCATCACCGGCATGCCCATAAAGTAAATTTTCATGTACTGAACAGCATAATCCAGCACCTCCTCCGGCGTCCCCATGAACTCCAGCATGGGTCTGGCAGCCAGCAACCCCATCACCAGCAGAATCCCGCCGGAAATCACACTGATCAGGACTGACGTATGTACCGTATCCTCCACGCCCCGTTTATCCCCTGCCCCGCAGAAACGGGCCGTCAGAACGTTGGTGCCGATGGACAGGCCGATAAAAACATTGACCAGCAGATTAATCAGGGCGCCGGTGGCTCCCACAGCCGCCATTTCGTGGCTGCCCGCGAAGCGGCCCACCACCACAATATCCGCTGCATTAAACAGAAGCTGAAGAATGCCTGACAGCATTAAGGGGAAAGAAAACATCAGTATCTTTCCCCAGAGGCCGCCGTTGCACATGTCGATTTCGTATGATTTTTTCATGATTATCCTTTTACTATCCTCCCTGAAAACCTTCTCTCCTGCTGCTTCATGACATAGAAGTACAGCACCAGAAGCAGCGTACCTGCCAGCACCCAGGCTGCCGGGCTGGCCATGCAGATCCCCACATAGCTGTGCATCCTGGCTGCGATCACGGCCACGATGCCTCTTCCTACCAGCTCGGCCACCCCTGCCATCATGGGAAGCAGACCGTAGCCCATCCCCTGAATTCCATTCCGGTACAGGTTTACCCACAACAAAGGAATGAAAAAGCAGCTGCTGCATTTTAAGTAAATCCCCACATAACTGATGACTTCCTCCACATCCTCAGAAATGAACAGGTAAGTCATATATTTTCCGAAATAGGCCACCAGAAGCCCTGTCACAACCGCGTAGGCACAGCCCATGGCCTGTCCGGCACGAAACCCCTGACGGATCCGTTTCACCTGGCCTGCTCCCACATTCTGAGCCGTATAGGTGGCAATGGCCGTCCCCAGGGCCACATAGGCCTGAGTAACCACCTGCTCGATTTTGCAGGCAGCTGTAAAAGCTGCTACCGCAGTGGAACCCAGCAGATTCAGTGCCCACTGAACCATCATGCTGCCGAGAGCCGTAATGGAATACTGAAAAGCCATGGGAAATCCGATTCCCATCTGGATCTTTGCCACATGCCAGTCCAGTCTCCAGTCATCCCTTTCCAGATGAAGAGCCGGAACCTTCTTTACAATATAAACCAGGCAAAGCCCTCCGGAAATCCCCTGAGAAATCACCGTGGCGTAAGCGGCTCCCGCCGCTCCCATGCCAAAGCCGATAATCAGCAGCAAATCCAGCGCCACATTCAGCACTGCGGACAAAATCAGGAAAAACAGCGGAGTCCTGCTGTTTCCCAGAGCCCGCAGGAGACTCGCCAGCAGATTATAAAGCACCTGTGCAAAAATCCCTGCGCAGATCACCATTATATAAGAATATGCATATTCAAAAATATCCTCCGGCGTATTCAGAAAACGCAGCAGCGCTTTCATCCCAAGCAGGCTGATCACCGTCATGACTGTGGATACAATCAGGGAAAGGATCGCAGCAGAACCCACCGTTTTGTGCATTCCTTTCACGTCTCCGGCCCCGAACCGCTGGGCGGTCAGAACCGTAAAGCCCGTGGTCATCCCCGCCAGAAATCCGATGATCAGAAAGCTGATCGTCCCGGTGGCCCCCACGCCGGCCAGCGCCTTTGTCCCTACAAATTTCCCTACAATTACGGTGTCCACCATACTGTAGAACTGCTGAAATACATTTCCAATAAAAACCGGGATCGTAAAATTCAGCAATATCTTCCCCGGATTTCCTGTGGTCATATCTCGTTCCATCTGTCCCGCCTCATGTCTTGTTTTATAGCATTGCCTATCATATCATAACCGCAACAGAAGTCAATAGCTTTTTTCAACTTTTCATGAGGATCACTTTCTGATAGGGAATCTCGATTCCTTCCTCTTCAAAGGCTTTTTTTATTCCCAGCCGTGCATCGCTGCAGGCCTCATAGTTCTCATTAGCCGTTTTGGTCCACATTCCGGCCCGCAGTACGATTCCGCTGTCTCCAAACTCCTTGACAAAAACCTTAACCCTGGGGATGCCCTCTTCCTTCTGCTCCTCCGTACGGGTATCATAGAACATGGGGTGCTCCCCAATGACCCGGGCCATGACCTCCATGGCTTTTTCCAGATCGCTCTCATAAGCCACGGAAACTTCCAGAAAGGTGGAAGCCGCACTGTCGCTGTAATCCGAATTTTCGATTTTTTCCTTGCTCATATCTGCGTTCGGAATGATAATCCGGCTGTTGGAAACCGTGCGGATAATCGTATGCCGCAGGGTAATATCCTCCACCCAGCCGGTAATATTGCTGTTGATCAGATGAACCCGGTCTCCTACCTGAAAGGGATGAAAAATGGCAATCAGCATGCCGCTGATCAGGTTGCTGAAGGATTCCTGGGCCGCAAGTCCGATCACCACCGCGGCAATCCCGGAGCCTGCCAGAACGGTCCTGGTGAGGTTCGACATGCCGGGAATCAACGCAATCACCTGGATCACCCCCAGCACCCAGACCAGACCGGTCAGAAAGCTCTTTAAAAACTTAAGATTCAGATTCTTCTGATTCCCTATGCGCTGGAAAGCCCGGTGAATCAGTCGAACCACCAGACAGGTAAACACCAGAATCAAAACCGCCTCCAAAAAGACGGCCAGCCATTTCACCTCAGCCAGTCCGGCAAAAAAATCATTGACCATCTGCATTCCCGTCTCCTTTCCTGTTCTTCCCGGAATTTTCCGGAAGATCTTTTCCGTCAGAAAAGCCCCGGAACCCCCGGGCCTTTCCATTCCTGTCCTGCAGGCGGATCCTACATGGATTTTCGCTCTGCAATCTCCGCCATCTTGGCTGCATTCAGCCGCGTGTCCCCGTGGACCCTGCTGTAGGACAGATACCCGTTCATCCGGTCAATCTTCGTCAGGTTCCTGGAACCGCATTTCGGACACACATCCATCTCCAGCTCCTGATGGCCGCAGTCATCACAGTAGGCCAGGGACAGATTGACGCCCTCATAATAACCCAGATCCATGGCACGGCGGATCAGGCTTTTAATCGCTTCTATATTATAATCAATGGGATAACGGACATACTGAATCTTTCCGCCGTTGCACAGCTCCCAGAATCTCCCCTCCAGATCCTGCTTCTGGATCGGCGTCAGATCCTCAGTCACATGGCAGTGGAAGCTGTTGCTCACATAAGGCCGGTCCGAAACATTTTCCACAATTCCGTACATCTTCCGGAACTGCTCCACCTGAAGACCGCAGAGGCTTTCCGCCGGGGTTCCGTAGATGGCATACAGCCAGCCGTCCTCCTCTTTAAACTGATTCACCTTTTTGTTGATATATTCCAATACCTCCAGGGCGAACTGTCCATCCTCGGCAATGGATTTTCCGTTGTAGAGCTCCTGCAGTTCGTTCAGGGCCGTGATACCGAAGGATGCTGTCATGGGCTTTAATATTTTCTTAATGCGCTCCTGAGGCTTCAGATGTCCGCCGTAGAAGCCGCCCTCGCAGTAAGCCAGCGGATTGGTGGATGCTTTCATGGCGCCCAGATATTCATAGGTCCGCTTATGAAGATCGCGGATCATCTCCAGATAATAATCCAGCACCTCATAGAAATCCCTGCTCTCAGAGCGGGATTTTGCCAGAATCATGGGCAGGTGCAGACTCACGGCTCCGATATTGAACCGCCCCACAAATACCGGCGTATCATCTTCATCTGCCGGATGCATGCCTCCCCGTTCATACCAGGGGCTCAAAAAGGCACGGCAGCCCATGGGACTGATCACCTTTCCGTAACGCTTGTACATACTGGAAATGTAGCCCTTTCCAGTCATGGACAGCCAGTCCGGGTACATGGTTTTGGCAGAGCAGGCCACGCCTGCTTCAAACACATCCTCGCACTCCTTCCCCACGCCGTGGAGATTTTCGTCGTAAAGAAATACAATCTTCGGAAACAGCACCGGTTTTTTATTTCCCGGTTTTCCCTGGCCGATCCGGTGTACGTTCAGCAGAGAAATGGATGCCATTTTTTCAAAAGGTTTGGTTCCAAGGCCGATGGTCACCGTCACGAAAGGATAATCTCCCCGGGAGGATCCAACTGTATTCAGCTTGTACTCAATGCCCTGCCAGCCCTGTTCAAAATCTCTCCGAACCTTGTCCATGGCATATTTTTCTGCCTGGGCCTGAGCCTTGTCCCACTCAGGATCCACATATTTCAGGAACTCCTCCTTATACTTCCGGTAGCTCTTTTCCGCATAGGGCGCCAGCACCTTGTCCACCTCCGGCACCGTAAAGCCGCCGTACTGCTGGGCAGCGGTGCTCAGAATAATATCTCCCATTACATCAAAGGCGGTGTCCAGGGTTTTCGGCTCATTATACCAGACATTGCCCATCTCAAAACCGCCCTGCAGCACATTGGCCACATCAAACAGACAGCAGTTCATGGTATCCAGTCTGGCGGACTGGTCATGAATATAAATATAGCCGTCTTTGCAGGCCTGCAGCTCACTGCGGTTCATAAAAAATTTCCGGTACAGCTCTTTGTTCAGCTCATTAAAAATCAGGCTCCGTTTGGTAGCCACCAGCGCGCTGTCTGTGTTGGCATTGCTCTTGTCCCCGATGTAGCGGATGGACTGGCTCTTCGTATAAACCTCATCCATCATATGGATGAAATCCAGCTTATAATTCCGGTAATCCCGGTAGCTCTTGGCCACATCCGGATTCACCTGCTCCAGGGCTCCCTCCACGATGTTGTGCATCTCCTGAATGGTAATCCCTTCTTTTCCCAGAGAACCTGCCCGCTCTCTGGCATACCGGCAGATAAAATCGATCTCCTGATCTGAGAATTTATACAGAATCCTGGCAGCCGATTTGTTGATGGCCGCAATGATTTTATCCACATTAAATTCTTCCTGAGTCCCGTCTTTTTTAATTACATACATCTGCGGGCTTCCTCCTTTACCATATTGTGTATATTCAGCGGAACGACACCCGCATTTCGGTTCCCGTATAGGAAACCGTCTTCTCTGTTTCTCCTAAAACGACTGTAAACCCGCGGTTTTCCGGCATTCCCGGATAGGAACCCACGGCAGCTGCAATGGTCAGACATTTTTCCGACTCATCCCAGAACAGGGGAATCTGAAGATACTCACCCCGTTCATAGCCATAGTCGTCCCCGGCATCCTCATAGAGGGTAAACTCCGCGTCCGCTCCCGGATAAATCTCCAGACGCACCGGCTTCGTCAGCTTCTGGGCAGCGTACTGGATCTCCTCTCCGTTGGTGGGAAGAATGCTTCCTGCCCGTACAAACAGCGGCAGATCACCCAGTTCTGCCTTTACCGTGACCTCCTGACCGCCTTCGTATTTCTTTCTGGTCCAGTAATGGTACCAGCTGGCTCCCTTCGGGAGATAACAGCGCCATGTCTTTTCCCGGTCAATGGGTCTGCTGCCCGCCTCATAATACATGGGTTCCGTAACGGGACACACCAGAAAGGCCGGTCCAAACAGGTATTCATCCCCGATTTCCCTGGATTTCGGATCATTTCCGAAGTCAAAGAGCAGACTGCGCATAATCGTGTCGTTTCTCAGCGTCACACTCCCGGCCAGAGAATAAATGTAGGGCATCAGATGATACCGCAGTTCAATATATTTTTTCAGTGTCTCATAGAACAGCGTTCCGGGTTCTCCGAAATTCCAGATCTCCCTGGGTGTATCCGTCCCATGGGAACGGTGCATGGGCAGAAAAGTACCAAACTCGAACCAGCGGGTATACAGCTCCCGGTAAGCCAGATCATCCACGCCGTCATTGTATTCTCCGGTCCAGAACCACAGGGGATCCGGATTGGTACTGCAGCCGCAGCCGCGTTTCTGCCAGGCACTCCCCACCACGAAAAACGCACCGATATCCAGCGTCCAGTAAGGCATGCCGCTCATGGCCATGTTCAGCCCTTCTGCGATCTGCCGCTTCAGCGTTTTCCAGGAAGCATAAATATCTCCTGACCACAGCATGACACCATACTTCTGCTGAGACGCATAGCCGGATCGGGTCAGATTCAGCACTCGCTTATCCGGCACGTCCTTCCTCTGGTTTTCGAAAATACCTTTGGCATGCATCAGCGCAAAGGCGTTCACCTGAGCAGCATCCAGATATTTCTTGTGTTCACCGCCCACCAGGCTGTAGCGCTCCCAGGGTTCCCGTTTGACCGGACCGCCCCAGTCCGGGCCGCTGAAGGGTTCTGTGGAATCACACCACCAGGAATCAAAGCCCTGATCGAACAGGCCTTCCTTTGCCTGTCTCCAGTATCTTTCCCGGGCCTCCTCATTAAATGCATCATAGGTGGAAAAATCTCCCAGAATCTGATTGTTTTCCACAAATTCCCGGTGATTTTCCCCGCCCTCCGCCATATTCGGCCACACGGACACCATGGTGTGGATATTCATTTCATGAAGCTTCTCATTGACCTCTTTCAGGTTTGCGTAACGGGAGGGATCCACTTTCTTCTCACCCCAGATCCCGGGCTTCCAGGTATTCCAGTCCTGAACCACACAGTCCAGAGGAACCCCCCGTTTCCGGTATTCCTCTCCGATTTCCAGCAGTTCGTCCGCTGTATGATAGGCCTCCCTGGACTGCACGTAACCGTAGGCCCACTTGGGAAGCATGGCAGCCTTCCCGGTAAGCATCCGATAGCCGTCAATCACATCGTCCAGCTTCTCTCCTGCAATAAAGTAATAATCCATCTGATCCACCGTATCCAGAAACAGGTAAGAACCGTTTTCATCGTCCTGGAAGGTCATCAGGGAACAGCAGTCCACCAGAATCCCATAGTTTTTGGAAGACACAAACATGGGCATGGGAATCCGCATGTTATGCTGATACAGATACTGGGTATGATGGCGATAATTGTAAATCCCCTCCTCAGCCTGACCCAGCCCGTAAATGCCTTCATCCTCCTCCCAGTCAAAATACAGTCTGGCCCGATAGGCCTTCCGGTCTGTCACCTGCTTTAAGTTTTCAATAAAACTGCGCTCGCCGTCAACGGTTTTCACCCGTTTCACCACCGGTGCCTCGCCGCCTGTGGTATAACGAACAACCTCCTCCTCGCACATGTCCCGGCCTGCTTCACGCAGCCAGGTTTCTCCGCTGTCCGCGTCCATCCAGGTCACAGCGCCGTTTTTCTTGGAAAGCACTGCCCGGATCCGGCCTGCAAACACCGTAATCTCGCTTTCCCCATCCTCCACATACAGGGGCTGTCTGCGTTCATAGACATCCTTCTCAATCATCAGGGACTCATTCTGAATCTCCTCTTTTTTGGTAAAAACCAAACGCATCACCGCATCTGAAATGCCGAAGAACCCATAAGTACCTTCCTCCGTACGAATCAGCACCTGTCCTTCTCCACTGGTAATTTTCTTAACCTCCATCGTTACCTCTCCTTACAGAATCATCCTGCAGTCCCTGCGGACTGCCTGTTTAACATTGTTCATCCGAACCCCGGCCTTGCCGGATCCAGCACCTCCGTGGGATCAAAGAACTCTGAAATGCTGTCCCAGCTGTAACAGATCGAATATCCGTCGATATTCCTTCTGGTCTCATGGATATAGGAAAGCTGCACATCCAGATAATCGGAAGTCGCCCAGATTCCGCAGAAATACCGGAATCCTTTTTCCAGAAGGTATTCAAACTTATCCCCGGTGAAGCCCACATCGGCCCCGTAGGGATAAAACAGCACATCTGCTTCTCCGATATAGGTCCCGATCTCCTCCAGCCATCGGTCCGTATCCTCTGTCATGGCGTCATAGCTCAGATCCGCCAGAGAACCTCCGGCGTAGGTATTGCTGGCAAAAGTCCAGCCTGTCTCCCGAAGCCGGTCAGCAATGGCTTTTACCGTCTCTCTGTCCTCCTCCAGTGTTTCAGACTCCAGGTTATTGATCCGGTATCCGAAAGCTCCCTGATAACCGGTAAGCCCGATAATCCCTCTGGCATTTCGCAGGCAGAAATCCGGATGTTCCTCAATAAAGCTTTCCAGTATGGGAATCAGGTCATAATCCCCCACCAGCTCCTGTCCGTCCGCGTCCTCATAAAGAGCCTTTACCTCGCCGTTTTCATCCAGCACCAGGCGTTTCGCAAATCCATCCCCCTCCAGGTATTCATAATAATTGACCGCGTCCTGGGACAGGATCAGCGGCGTTTTTCCCTCTGGAACCATGGGCGTCCTGCGGTAATAATAAGGTGTCCCATCCTCCCGCTTTCCTTCTCCCACCACCTCATGAATGTCAATCAGAACATAATCCTTCTGATACAGACTCTGAAGGATCTTTTTGAATTCTCCGGCAGTCATAAAGGACCAGTTATAGGTCGATTCCATCTCATCTCCGTCAAAAGCCTGCTCCGTATCAACGATCAGCGTCTGAAAATACAGATGCGGAATATCTCCTTCATAGGCCACCATCTTGCTCAGCTTCTGCTGATAATCAATCTTCGCCTGGACCACCCGCTCGTCCTGCTGGAATTCCTCCTCAATATCTCCCAGAATCTCCAGCGCCCTCTCATAATCGTAGACATCTGCAAGGCTTTTGGCCTCCTCCAGGCTCTTTTCCATCTTCGCGATCTTCGCATCCTGAATTTCCTGAAGCTCCCGCTCCGCCTTCATCTTCGGCGACTCCACAGGTTCATTATTCGCAAACTTCCCTGTGGTACCGATGCTCTCGGCAATCTGCGCGTTCAGTTTCTCCCGGCTGCATCCCGTCATTCCGACGGCTGACGCCATCAGTAAAACTGCCGTCAGAAAGTATCCGGCCGCTTTTTTCCCCTTCTTCAATCCATTCCCCTCCGTCACAAAATTCTATGAGTCGCCCGACAATTGAGCCTGCCATCCATCTTTTCTGTGCTTCGCACGCTCAAAATCGGCAATCCGGGACTCGCAATTCATTCATTTTTCGTAACTGTTCAGAGCCAGCCTCCAAAATGCTTCGCATTTCGTCGGTGTGGCGTATATGAATGCTCCACTCGTCCGATACCAGTATACTGACTACTTGTAATTTATGGTAAATGATGCCAGGGATTGTGGGAGTGCGAAGCACGGAACAATCCGTATGGCATCTTTTGACCCCAATATCATGGTAAATAGTACCATAATTACCAGATGGCCAGCGCACTGGGTTATGAAGGTTCAGAAATATTATAGCGGACACAGACTGAAAACACAATGAAATTTTCCATGAAAATCATTCGCCGGGACTCCGATATACGATAAAAGGCTTCCCGGAAAAGCTGCGCCCAAAATACAGCGTTTCCGGTACAAAGGAGAAACCCTCCCCGGAACCTGTGCTTTCGCCCCTTATGTTCCAGGAAGGGTTTCCCCTTTTATCATTTTTTTCCTTTTCCGGTCTCCGGCGGTCTCTGAAACCTTCAGACCGCGTCCAGCATTTCTTTCAGAATCTGATTCACCGATCCCGGATCCGCCTTCCCTTTCATGGCTTTCATGGTCTGGCCCACCAGGAATCCGATGGCTTTCTGTTTTCCGCCCTTATAATCAGCCACAGACTGGGGATTGGCAGAAATCACCTCTTCCACCACCTTC
Source organism: Candidatus Limivivens sp. (assembly GCA_034101475.1). Taxonomy (GTDB): domain Bacteria; phylum Bacillota; class Clostridia; order Lachnospirales; family Lachnospiraceae; genus Limivivens. Next base: position 11,556 of record JAXEJQ010000019.1, on the reverse strand, counting down.
CGAAGCGCTCCCTCATCGTTTACCGTCTTCAGGCCATGTTCTTCCACATAAACTTCCGGGTCAACATTTTCCAGGAAGATTTTCTCAAAAACTTCTTTTGCTACCGTGCTGTTGATGGTTCCCGCATCTGCCTGCTCCACCAGCTTCGCCAGATTCTCCGGTGAAAAGCTCAGCTCCTCCGGTTCCATATCATGCTCCTTCAGGAGGCGGAGGGTTTCCACCATAATCCAGTTGGACACCTTTTTGGGCTTTTTGCAGATCGCCGTGGCAGCTTCAAAAAGATCTGCCAGGGTTTTGGAGCCTGTGATGATTCCCGCGTCATAATCCGGAATATCAAATTCCCGCTTATACCGCTCCAGCTTTTCGGAGCGAAGCTCCGGCTGGCGATCCTTCACTGCCTGCATCCACTCATCATCGATCCATACCGGCGTCAGGTCCGGATCCGGGAAATAACGGTAATCCTGAGCATCCTCCTTGGAACGCATGGCATAGGAGTATTCTTTGTTGTCATCCCATCTTCTGGTTTCCTGGATCACGGCCTTCCCTTCCTCCAGGAGCTCAATCTGTCTGGCCCGCTCTCCCTCGATGGCCCGGGCAATGGCCTTGAAGGAGTTCAGGTTCTTCATTTCCGTTCTGGTTCCGAATTTTTCCTGGCCTACTTCCCGCACAGACAGGTTCACATCGGCACGCATGGAGCCTTCCTGCAGCTTGCAGTCCGATGCTCCCAGATACTGGATGATCAGACGAAGCTTATCCAGATAGGCAATCACCTCTTCCGCGCTTCGCATATCCGGCTCAGATACAATCTCAATCAGCGGGACACCGCTTCGATTGTAATCCACCAGAGAGCAGTCCTCCCATTCATCATGAATCAGTTTTCCGGCATCTTCCTCCATGTGGATCTCATGGATGCCGATTTTTTTCCTTCCGGCTCCGGTTTCAATCTCCACCCAGCCGTCGTGGCAAATGGGCAGATACAGCTGGGAAATCTGATAATTCTGCGGATTATCCGGATAGAAATAATTTTTCCGGTCAAATTTGCAGTGCTGATTGATCTCACAGTTCGTGGCCAGCCCAACCGCCAGAGCGTATTCCACCACCTGCTTGTTCAGTACCGGAAGGGAGCCCGGCATGCCGGTACACACCGGACAGGTGTGGGTATTGGGCGCTCCGCCGAATTCCGTGGAACAGGAACAGAAAATTTTTGTTTTCGTTGCAAGCTCCACATGGACCTCCAGACCGATTACGGTTTCATACTGTCTGCTCATTTTGCCTCACTCCTCTCTGCCATCGCCGGACTTTCATATGTTCTGGTTTTTTCAAATGCATAGGCCGCACGGATGATCTTCTTCTCCTGGAAGCAGTCTCCAATGAGCTGCATGCCGATGGGGAGTCCTTTGCTGTCTTTCCCGCAGGGAACCGTCATTCCGGGCAGACCGGCCAGGTTTACAGAAATCGTATAAATATCACCCAGATACATTTTCAGGGGATCACTTAGGGAAGCCCCCAGCTTCGGCGCCGTGGTGGGCGCAGCCGGTCCCAGGATCACATCAAATTTTTCAAAAGCCTTGTCAAAGGCCTGTTTGATCAGCGCTTTTGTCCGGAGCGCCTTCAGATAATACGCGTCATAATAACCGGAACTCAGCACAAAGGACCCCAGCATAATCCGGCGTTTCACCTCCGGTCCGAAGCCCTCGCTCCGGCTCTTTTTGTACATGTTGTGAAGCCCCTCATATTCTTCGGCACGATAGCCGTATTTCACGCCGTCAAACCGTGCCAGGTTGGAGCTGGCTTCCGCGGCCGCGATGACATAATAGGCCGGAATCGCATAGTCCACCAGGCTCAGATCAAATTCTTCCAGAATCGCGCCCTTCGCTTCCAGAGCCCTTGCTCCGTCCAGAACCGCCCGGCTGACTTCCGGATCCAGTCCTTCTCCGAAATAATCTCTGGGAATCCCGATGCGCAGCCCTCTGACGTCATCCACCAGGGCAGAAGTAAAATCCGTGTCCTCCCGTTTTACCGAGGTGCTGTCCTTCTGATCATAAGATGCAATGGCTTCCAGAACAGCTGCACAGTCACTGACATCCCTGGCAACCGGTCCGATCTGGTCCAGGGACGAGCCATAGGCAATCAGACCATAGCGGGAAACGGTGCCGTAGGTCGGCTTGATCCCGGTGACCCCGCAGAAGGAACTGGGCTGACGGATGGAACCGCCGGTATCCGAACCCAGGGCATAAAAGCATTCCCCCGCTGCCACAGCCGCACAGGAACCGCCGGAGGAGCCTCCGGGTACATGGTCGGGATTCCAGGGATTTCTGGTTACGCCAAAGGCGGAGGTTTCCGTGGTGCTTCCCATGGCGAATTCATCCATATTGGTTTTTCCAAGAATCACAGCTCCTGCCTTTTCCAGATTTAATACGGCCTGGGCACTGTACGTCGGTTTGAAATTATAGAGAATTCTGGAACTGCAGGTGGTCAGCATGCCTTCGGTACACAGGTTGTCCTTAATTGCAACCGGCACGCCGGCCAGCGGTCCGGTCAGCGTCCCGTCTTCAATCCGCTGCTGCACCTCTGCCGCTTTTTTCAGCGCCCCTTCTTCATCCACAGTCACAAAGGCATGGACGGTATCCTCCAGAGCCCTGATCTGCGCCAGAGATTCCCGGGCCGCTTCCACGGCAGTGATTTCTTTTGCTTTTATTTTTTTCCCCAGCTCCAGGGCTGTCAGGTTTAATATACTCACGCTTTTTCCTCCTATTCCACGGTCTTCGGTACCTTAAAGGCACCTTCCTTCTCCGCCGGCGCGTTTGCCAGAATCTTTTCGTGCTCATCCCTGTTGGTGACCACATCCTCCCGGAATACGTTGGTCACAGGGAACACATGGGACATGGGCTCCACGCCGGAGGTATCCAGCTCATTCAATTTGTCAATATAGTCCAGCATCCGGGCCATATCCTTTTTCGCTTCTTCCTTCTCCGCATCGCTTAATTCCAGCTTTGCCAGAATTCCTACATATTCGATTGTTTCATCACTGATGATATTTGCCATTTTCTTCTCCTTATTCCAATGGTGTGCAGCCGCAGGTTTACGGCTCCAGTCTGCTCAGGTCTCTGGGGAACAGTGTGGTTTCCCGTACATTATCCTCGCCGAGCAGCTTCATGGTCAGACGCTCCAGGCCGATCCCCAGACCACCGTGGGGCGGCATGCCGTGTTTAAAGGTATCCAGATACTGCTCCAGGCCTTCCTCCGTCATTCCCTTGGCTGCGATTTTCTCTGTCAGCATCTTGTAATCATGGATCCGCTGTCCTCCGGTTGTGATCTCCAGTCCGTCAAACAGCAGGTCAAAGCTCAGGGTAAAACGGCTGTCCTCCGGATCGTCCATGGCATAAAACGGACGCTTCTTGGAGGGATAATAGGTGATAAATACAAAATTAGAATCATATTCTTCTTTAAAATAACGGCCGATCAGTGCTTCCTCCTCCGGCTCCAGGTCAAAGGGATTGCGGATCTTCCGATTGTATTTCTCTGCCACCAGCTCTTTGGCTCTGTCAAAACGGACCGCGGGAATCTGATCTGCTTTCGGCAGCTTCACATTCAGGATTTCCAGCTCTTTTTTATAATCCTTTTCCAGCAGTGCCAGCATATACTGAAGAAATCCCGTTTCCATAGCCATCAGATCCTCAAAGCTGTCAATATAGCCCATTTCAAAATCCAGGCTGGTATATTCATTCAGATGGCGCTTTGTGTTGTGTTTCTCTGCCCGGAAAACCGGTCCTGTTTCAAAAACCCGCTCAAAAACCCCTACCATCATCTGCTTGTATAGCTGAGGGCTCTGCTGCAGAACCGCCGGACGGTGGAAATAATCCAGCTTAAAGAGGTTGGATCCCCCCTCTGCACTTTTGGCTCCAAGCTTGGGCGTGTGAATTTCCGTAAAGCCCTGTCCGTACAGGAAATCCCGGAAGCCCCGGACAATTCCCTCCTGAATGCGGAATTTTGCCCGCTCCTGCAGGTTCCGCAGGGAAATGGAACGCATATTCAGCTTCGCCTCCAGGGAAGTATTCAGCTTCCATTTCGCAATGGGCAGAGGAAGGGGCTCGGTGGGCTCGCTGAGAACCCTGATTTCATCAATCCGGATTTCAATTCCCTGGGGTGCCCGTTCTTCTTTCAGCAGCCTCCCCGTAATCTCCACGGAGGAAGCCTCTTTCAGATCCTTCAGATCGAATCTGGTCACATTCTCTTCATATACACACTGGAGCAGTCCGTCGCGTTTCCGCAGAACCACAAAAGCCACTTCTCCCATGTCACGGATCGTATGAATGGTTCCGTTGACCTTTACGGCTTCTCCTTCACAGGGCATCTCCAGAAGTGCCGGAATCTCCAGAGTTTCTTTTTGTTTTACGCCAGTCATAAATTCCATTTTTCATTCTCCTCATTCTGATTTTTCAACAGCTGCCATGCATCTGCGCACCGCTTCGCGGCACACATCCTGATACGAGAAAACTGCCGACAAAGGCATAACGGACAGACTCCACTCTGGAGTCTCCCCCGCACCTTTGCGGCAGTTCTTTTGATTCCGGGATGACGGGCCGTCGCCTGTCTGTTTTTCTGTCGGGAAAGCCGAAGAGCTTTCCGGTCATACAAAAAAAACGTCCCGGAATATTTTACTATTCCGGGACGGATCTCTCTTCTCAAATCCGCGGTACCACCCGCATTGCAGATACAGACGCATCTGCCTCTCTGTCACTTAACGCGTGCTACGTCCTGCCCTACTGCTGGTTCAGACAGGCTGCTCCGGAGTGTTCCCCATTGTTTCCTTCCCCTAATCGGCACTCTCAGTCGGTGATGCCGAATTCCTGTCAGGTTTCAAAAACGGAGTCTCCTTCTCTGCATTTCTCATTCTGTGCAGTATCATAGCACATGTTTTTTTATTTTGCAAGGGGAAATTTTTCATTCCGGTATTCGTTGGCGGACATTCCCACATGCTTTTTAAAAACCCTGGAAAAATGAGCAATGTCCTGAAAACCCACCTGTTCTGCCACATCCCCGATGCGAAGAGCCGGATCCTTCATCAGCTCCTTTGCCTTTTCAATCCGGATGGATCCCAGAATTTCTGAAAAATTCTGACCTGTATGGCGGTTTAAAAGCTTGCTTAAATGCCACTGGCTCACGTAGATTTTATCCGCCAGTTCTCCCAGGGTAATCTTTTCCGCGTAATGCTCCCGCAGATACTCCAGCGCATTGTTCACAATAAAGCTTCCGGCGGCGCTTTCCTTCTCCTCAGCGGCTTCCCCGGTAATCTTCTTCTTTTTCAGATTCACCACCATAGCCTCCACCGCTTCCATCAGCTCCTCCGTTTTCGAGGGCTTCAGCATAAACCGGGTGACTCCCAGCCGGATCGCCTCCCTGGCATAGTCAAAATCCCGGTATCCCGTCAAAATGGAAATCTCCATATCCTCAAACTCCGACTTCAGACCTGCCACCATTTTCAGACCGTCCAGCCCCGGCATGGCAATGTCTGAAATCACAATATTAGGCCGTTCCCGCCGGATGACCTCCGCTCCCTCCAGACCGTCCAGGGCTGTGGCCACCACCCGGCAGTCCCACTTTTCCCAGGGAAGAATTTTCGTCAGTCCCTCCACGATTATGGGCTCATCATCGATAATTACGACTTTATACATCCTGCTGTCACCTTCCAAACACACGCCGGTTCTCCGGGCTTTTCCGAAACCCTTTTCCGTGCTTTCACCGCTCTTTTCCAGCATACGTCTCCTTCGCCGGATTGTCAAACAGAATCCGTGCCTAGCCTTTGATGGCTCCCGCTGTCAGTCCTTTGATAATATATTTCTGCAGGAAAATATATACCACAATCACCGGAATCACCACCAGTGCCACAGAAGCGGCCATCAGGCCATAGTTGGTGCCCTCCATGGCAGTCAGTTCCTTCAGCAGACGGGTAATGGCCCAGTGCTGGGGCAGACGCAGGGTAAACATCTGGGTAAACAGATCGTTATAACTCCACAGGAAGGAGAAAATCGCCACGGTGGCAAAGGAAGGCTTCGTCAGGGGAACCACAACCCGGAAAAAGATCTGATAGGCACTGCAGCCCTCCAGAAACGCCGCCTCCTCCAGCTCCAGCGGAAGGCTCTTAATATAACCGGTCAGAACCACAATGGCAAAGGAGAGATTTCCCGCCACCTGAGGCAGGATCGTGGCCAGAAGGGATTTCCACAGCTCTCTCTGGTTCAGGATGCCCCAGCTCTGCAGCATGCGAAGCACCGGAATTATCGTGGAAAACACCGGAAACATCATGCCCGCGATGACCATGGACATCAGCGCTCCCCGGAGCATAAACTGATAGCGTACCAGTGCAAAGGCCGCCATTCCGGCCAGCAGCACGACGATGGCTGCCACGGAAAAGGAAATAATCAGGCTGTTCCGGTAAGCCCCCCAGATATCCACACGATCGAAGGCTGTCCGGAAATTGGCCGTGGTAAACAGATCCCCAATGGGCAGGACAAAGGAGTTGGACAAAATCTCTCCCTTGTTCTTGAATGCGTTCATAATAATCCAGATAATCGGATATATAGTCGTCGCCGCCCAGAAAATCAGACAGAAATAGATTCCGCACATTCCCGGAGAAACGGTATTTTTTTTCTTCTTCATACACATTCCTCCTAATAATCCTTCTCTTTAAAAACAGTGTTGACCACTTTGGACATCACCACTCCCAGCACTACGATAAACACGGCAATGGTGGCCCCATAGTCCACATTTCTGGTTTCCATGGTCTGATAGTACATGTAGGTTCCGGTCAGGAAGGTTTTGTTCAGCGGCATTCCCTTGGGGAACATCACCCAGGGCAGGTCGAAAACCTTCAGCGCTCCCGTCACCGCCAGCACTACGCAGGTACAGATCACATTGCGCAGAAGCGGAAGGGTAATAAAGCGGACCTTCTGCCACCGGGTGGCTCCGTCAATGGCAGCCACCTCGTAAAGCTCCTGGGAAATATTGTTCAGGCCGGTAATCAGGATGACAAAATAAAACCCCACATACTGCCATACCACCGGCAGCATCATCGTAAACAGCGCATGATTCGTATCTTTCCAGTCTGTCAGGGTCCCCTTTCCCAGAAGCTCAAGGAGCTGGTTGATCATGCCCTTGTCATACAGGAAAATCAGATTAAACATCAGACCGAGAGCCGTAGCGGAAATGACAATGGGGAAAAAGTAAACCGTCCGGAAAAACCGGGCTCCGTACCGGATATTATCCACCATAACAGCCAGGATCACGGCGATCCCCACCTGAAAAACAATGGTCACAACAACCATAATCAAGGTGTTTTTCAGGGCTGTCCACATGTTTTTGTCCTGGACCAGCTGCACATAATTGGCATACCAGGGCGAATTCCAGCCCTTTGCTGCCTGCCCCATACCGGCTATTTTCTGAAAGCTGCTGACGATATTCATAAAAAACGGATACCAGAGAAATACAATCATAAATACAAATGCCGGGATCAGAAAAAAGAACAGAGGTTTTTTCTTTTTATAAATGTTCGCTCCCATGGTCAGACTCCTTTCCCTCTGATTCATTGAAAAAGCCGGAGGCGATGTGCCTCACCTCCGGCTCCTGTGCTGCAATTTTCGGCATGTTCTTTCGTTTTACTGCTCTGCGTATACGGCAAGGCCCTCTGCAACCGCATCTGCGGCACTGACTTCGCCGGTGACGATCTGCGGCATTCCGTCAAAGGTGGATACGCGGCATTCTCCGTTAAAGATATCCTGAACAGCGCCGGTGAAGGAAGTGCTCTCAGCGATCATGGCCATGGCCTTTACCTGGAGAGAATTGAATTCATTTTCATCTACTTCCGGCGTATTCTTCAGAGCGGAGGCAGTATGGGTCGCAAATTTCGCAACCATCTCATCCGATGTCATATAGCTTACAAAATCAACGGCTGCAGCCTGTCTTTCCGGATCCTCCCAGACAGCGCGGCTGATGTAGTAGCCCATGGAGAGACCGCCGATCAGGTCCGTAGCGTTTCTGTTCCCTGTGCCCGGTACGAAGCAGACATCATATCGGTCAAGCTTTTCCTGATCCAGAGTACCGGCATCTTCCGGATCCGACTGACAGTTGGAAACGATTCCTCCAACCTTCCAGGAGCCGTCAATCAGGAATGCCGCCTTTCCGTCCATAAACATTGCAAAGGTTTCATCATCCGTTGCGGATAAGGTATTCTCCGGGAAATAACCGGCCTCATACAGGGACTTGATATCCTCCAGGCCTGCAACCCATGCCTGGCCGATTTCATCTTCCACAGACTCCGGAATGGTCAGATGCTTTTCCACACCGGTGTGATTGAAAATCGCAAACTCCCACCAGTAGTGGGGAATATTTCCAAGAGCTGCCGCGATGGGCGTATAGCCTGCATCTTTAATCTTCTGGCAGTCTTCCCGGAACTGATCCATGGTGTAATCCGCACCCGGCTTCTCTACGCCTGCCGCCTCCAGGATTTCCATATTCACAAACATGCCTTCCCAGAAGCCGTTCACCGGTACCGCGTACCTTTTGCCGTCCACCAGGGATGCGGGAATCCGGTTGTCATCCATGTTGGAAGCATAGTCCGGATAAACCTCCCGGATCTCATCGATAGAAACCACTTTTCCTGCTTCAATAAAGGCGTTTGCGTCTGCCCCGTTGAAGAAGAACAAAACGTCCGGATCCGCTCCGGTTTCAAAATCGGTCAGAACACGCACTTTAAAGGTTTCATCAGAGGTAGCGGAAGCATCGTTCACGGTATTGCCTGTTTTCTCTTCCCATGCAGCCACTGCGTCTTTAAAATTCTGAGCGTTTCCGTCCTCGCCCGCAAATGTGGTCGTTACATTCAGATCCACCGGGCTGCTCTCTTCCGCACTCACTGCCAGACCGGAAAAAGCAGAGATCACCATTGCGCCTGTTAATGCCATTGCCAATAACTTCTTCATACTCAAAGACCTCCTTTGGATTTGGTATTTCGTTTCCTTGTAGCTCTATGATACCGCAGGCATCGTAAAAATTGAATAACCAGGTCTGTGATTTCTTGTACATTCTTGTGCACTCACACCAAAAATTCTTCGTTTCCGGAAAGGCGAATCCGGATTACCGCGGCTACCGCATCTTCTCCCCGCTTTTCCATGACAAGTCCGCAGGGAGGTCCGTAGAGAATCCGAAGCCTCTGATTGACATTGGCAATACCCAGATTGCCGGAAGGTTCCCTGCTGGTATCGTAATCCTCCGACAGAAGACGCCGGATCTGCTCTTCCGCTTCCGGTGTAAGAGTGCCGTCATTTACAATCTCCAGAACCAGAAATTCCCCTTCTTTCCTTCCGGAAATGGATACCCTGCCGCTGCTGCGCCGAGCCACTCCGTGCTCGATGGCATTTTCAATCAGAGGCTGCAGAATCAGTCTGGGAACCTGAAAATCCATGAGCTCCTCCGGCAGATCGATTTCCACGGTGAGCCGTTTTCCCAGCCGCTCCTTGGTGATGTACAGGTAGGAATTCACGTACATCATTTCCTCCGCCAGCCGCACCTCCGGCCGTTTTTTCCGGTCAATGGCCGCATCCAGCAGGGTAGCCAGGGCCTCGATCATCTTTGAAACCTTTTCATTGCCCCCAAGGCGGGCCTCCCAGTTGATAATTTCCAGGGTATTATTCATAAAATGCGGATTGATATGAGACTGGAGTGCCATGATCCTGGCATCCTTCAGGGCTATCTCCTCTGTGAAAATCCGATTAAAATAATGTTTCATCTGGGCAGACATCTGATTAAAAGAATCCTTCAGATACTGAAACTCCAGATTCCGGCTCTCAAAGACAAGCTGATATCCCAGATTCTCTTTCTCCATTTCCGCAAAGCCCTGCATCAGCTCTTCCACCGGATCTGAAACACGGCGCCGGAACTGATACATAAAAAACAGCACCAGAGGAACAAGAGCCAGAAGCATTCCGGCAAAGACATACTGCCATCCATAAAAGGGCATCAGAGCCGCCTCGCCGTCGATTTCCAGAATCGTGCGCAGGCTGTAGCCGTTCCCCCTGGTTTTCTGATACACATAAATCTGTCCCTTTTCCCACAGATACCCCTTCTGCTTCTCAGCCGTCTGTACAAGAACATGCTCCATGCTTTCCGGCTGACGGGCCTTGGCCTCCACAAAAGCCTCCCCGTTGATCTCCAGCTTAAGCCCGCCGGCCATGGGGACATTCTCCAGATTGCCAAAGCAGTAAAAGCGGCTGAGCCGCATCACCAGTACCGCCATGGGTTTATAACTGCTGTTTACCATATTCCGGACCAGATACAGCCGGTCCGCGCAGCGCACAAATCCCACCATCGTTCCGATTTCCGCAGCTTTTTCCGCAACGGCAGCATGATCCTGTTCCCAGTAAGTCCGGATATCCTGATAGAGTCCCCCTGCTGTTTCATTGTAAACACTGCAGGAAAAATCTTCCGCGGCACTGCTGTCCCACAGAATTGTGGCGGCAAAGGCGGAGTTTCGCTGATAATTTCGTTTCAGATACCGTTCACAGTCCCGGTAGGCTTCCACCTGGCTCATACTTCCGCTTCGGTAACCGGATACGGCATTCAGAATGGCCGTATCATAGGAGGCCTCCCGTGAGTCCTCCACAGCCCCGTTCAGCCTCTCCACACAAAGCTGATTGTTATATTCCAGCTGCCGCACATAAGAATCCGCTGCCTGTTCAAAATGATTGCTCAGCAGATATCTGCCGATGACGCCAATGATCAGCAGCATCGGCAGAAGCCAGCACAGCAGTAAAAATTTCAGAATCGTCCATTTCACAGATACGGTTTTTCGTCCCTTTTTCATACGTTCTCCCATCCCGGTTTCCCGATCTTATCCGGTCCTTTCAAAGGACTGCACCCAAAATGGAGCCTGCCCCTGCAGACTCCATTTGATTATACCACAGTTCTCAGTTTAACCCCAGAAAATCCCGGAAAATCCCGATCAGCTCCGCCGCTTTTTTCCGGCTCTCCATTTCGCAGAAAATCCGAAGCAGGGGCTCTGTTCCGGAAAACCGGGCAATGATCCAGCCCCCGTTCTGAAAATATACCTTGCAGCCGTCCAGGTAGGAAATTCTCCGGATCTCCAGACCAAATTCCGGCAGCAGCTTATCTTCCATCAGAATCCGGAATATTTCCTGCCTGCGCTCCTGCGGAAACCGGCAGGACTGTTCTTCCATAAAAGTCTCACCGTAAACCCGGGTGATCTCGTCTGCCAGCCCGGAAATTCTGCAGCCGGTGACCGCAATCATCTCCACCAGCAGAGAGGCCGCGTAGATCCCGTCCTTTCCATGGATATGCCCGCGAACCGTCAGGCCCCCGGAGGACTCTCCTCCGATAACGGCTCCCGTTTCCTGCATTTTTGCAGAAATGTACTTGAATCCCACCGGGACTTCATAACAGGTTTCTCCGAAGGATTCCGCCAGCCTGTCCAGCATATGGGTGGTGGCCACATTTCGAACCGCCGGACCTTTCCATCCCTTGTATTTCAGCAGATAATAGTAAAGC
>JAXEJQ010000018.1:0-28702 GCA_034101475.1 Candidatus Limivivens sp. | reverse complement strand
TGGTTTTATGACTGATTGACCCGCCCCAATATGAGGATAAAAGTGGGACGAATGTCCCACGATATCCGAATATTGGGCAGGATTGTGGGAGTGCGAAGCACGGAACAATCCGTATGGCATCTTTTGACCCCAACATCATATGTATAGAAACCACATCCACCAGCGGTCTCTCAGGAATCGCGGAACATAAAAAGCAGAAAACAGTCTCACGGATTACTTCGTGAGGCTGTCTCCTGCTTTCATTATATACTGTCAGTTCTGTTTACGGAATGCACTGGGGCTGATTCCTTCATGCTCTTTAAATGTTCTGCTGAAATAGGAAACCTCATTATATCCCACTGCAATCCCTATATTTTTTAAAGTCATATCTGTATTTTTCAGAAGCTGCTTTGCCATATTCATTTTCAGCTGAATAATCAGCTTTGTTGGGGAAATCCCCTTTATTTTCGAAAATTGTGTAATCAGGTATACATGATGATATCCATAATTTCTTGCAAATTCATTTACATCAATCTCTTCGGTAAAGTGCTGATGAATGTTCTCCCATAAAAGCTCTGCCACTTTTTCAACCTGTTTATCCGAATCCACGACGGTCATGCTTGCATAGATTTCTTCAATAAGGCGGCATATTTTTTCCACAAAATCCATTACATTTTCAGCCTGTGCAGAGATTACATTAATCTGTCCCAATGCATCCGCTTCAATATCCGTTTCCTGGGCATCCGATATTTTCCGGGTAATCATGGATAAAATATAGCGGGTAGTCTGCACACAGGATGCCTGACTGAAATTCTCTTTTTTCCACTTCTCTCCCAGGCTCCGGTACTGTCTCACCACCTGATCTGCGCGATTCAGAGAAACCGCCTGATACACCTTCTCTCTTTCTTCTTTCGGGAAAATATCTTTCTCGGTAATTTTCTCATGTTCTCCCATAAGATACATCTGACTGATGCCAAACTGCACTTTCTGTTTCAGACAGCTCATCCCTTTTTTCACTTCCTCATGCAGACAATGCAGTTCTTTTCGCTTTTGAGCAATAATCAATGTAATCGGAAGTCCAAATGTATTCGCCTGTTTTTTTAATGCCTGATAAATTTCCGCCCCACAGCTGTTATCCTCCATGGAAATAAGCACTTTCAAATTTGGATATCTGCCATTAAGCACCCATATTTTCCGGCAGTCTTTTCCTGTTTCCTGCCTGATTTGCTCCAGGACAGAAGCACAGTCCCATTCGCTGGGTCTGAAATCCATCCCCTCCATTCCCCATTCCATATAGGGACCCAGCAAATAAAAATAAACGCTATATTCTTTTTTCTCCGGATTCAGTACCGTTTCTTCAATCTGGTACTGCTGAAAAATCAGATTATACAAAATGTTTCCAAACTCATCATACCGTTTCTTTTGAATTTTACTGCACGCCGCTTCCAAAGTTTCTTTGAGTTCACTTACCATCGGAGGCTTCAGAAGATAATTTCTGACGTCCAGTTTTATTGCCTGCTGCACATACTCGAATTCCGCATAACTGCTGAGAATGAGAAATTCCGCGGAACACCCTCTTTTTTTCATCTGATCAATCAATTCCAGTCCTGACATAATTGGCATCTGCACATCCGTCATAACAATATCCGGCTTTACCTGATCCAATTCCTCCAGAGCATCCTGACCTTTCTGATATGTTCCAACGATTTCAACAGGCAGTCCGATACGCCCGACCAGCATTGCAATTCCCTGAAGGATCGCAGGTTCATCCTCCACAATAATCAGCCTAACTTGATCCATTTTCATCTGCACCTCGCCTTGCATGACAGGAAATCCTTACCAGGCCGCCCTTCATTTCACCGTTTCCTATCCAGATCTGAACATTGTCCGGAAAACTGATGAACAGTCTTGCGTATGTATTGATCAGCCCGATTCCCGTCGTTTTATTCACGAATTCCGCATTCGGATTCCGGATGGACTGTTTTACAAACTCCACATCTTTTGCGACTCTTTCTTCATCCTCTTTCGAGAATCCATTTCCATTGTCCTCAATGGCCAGGTTCCAGTATTCTCCCTTTATTACAAGAGAGAGACGAATTCGAAATTCATCTGCATCGCAATCCTTAAATCCATGTGTAAAACAATTTTCTACCAGTGGCTGGAGAATAAATTTCGGAACCAGCAGGTTTTTCACTTCTTCCTGAATTTCAATCTCGTACTGAAGCTTTTCCAGATATCTGTACTTCATTAACTGAAGATAATTATTCATATAACCGATTTCGCTGGAGAAAGGTACCATGTCCTCCCGATTATCTACACAATATGCCATCATCCTTGTCAGATACGAACACATATCCAGAATCTCCGGTGCCCCCTGCTCGCCGCCCTTCAACCCGATCAGATATAAAGTATTATATAAAAAATGCGGATTTACCTGGGACTGCAATGCCTGATAAGATACCTGCAGCTCCCTCATTTTTCTCTGAATAAGTTCGTCATTCTGCTGATGGATCCGCTCCATCATTCCGGCAAAAACGCGTTCAAAGGTCTCAATTTCATCTGTGCACTCTGCTGTTATCACATGATGCGAAAAATCATCCAGTTCAAAATTTTCCATCTTGTTCCGAAGCTCCATTACCGGGCGATAGAGCTGTTTCGAGAACAGCATAATCAGTGCAATCATAGAAAGGAGAAGACAAACACTCTGCACCAGAAGAATGACGACTTCCTGTCGGATACTGCTGGTATAATAAGCCTCCGGAAGAAGTGTATATGTGAAAATTCCATACGTACTTAAACAGGTCGTATATACTAAATAAGATTCTCTATCCACTTTTATTCTTACATTGCCGTTGATTATCCCCTTTTCCTCCAGAGTTTTCACCGTTTTTTCCCAGTCACTCTTCTCCCCGTCTGAACTGTAGAAAAATTCTCCGTCACAGGTTATAACGGAAAACATATCGAAGGTATCTTCTGCGCTTTTAAAGATTGTGTCCAGGCAAGTCTCCGCTTTTTGTATTTCCACATATCCGTAATCTCCGAATTCATCCGATATTTTTCTACAGTAAGAAAACATGGGCGTATCTGTTCTTTTATAGGAATCTTTTTCGCTCTTCGCAAAGAATTTTTTTACCCCCTGCTTCTCAAACTCCTCCATCTTTGACATTTCAAGCATCTGTTTTCTGTTATAAGAAAGGGAATCAAAAATATCAAGAAGCACATAATCCCCCTGTATCGAAATCACATCGATACTGGTGTCTCTCATGTTATAACCTGCCATCAGCTGCATATTCTGGATCAATCTCCTGCGGTCATCCCGATAGACATCAAAGTAATTATTATCTCCTTCATATTTTGCGGCTTTTTTCACAACTTCTCTGGTAACACTGGCAACTGCCATATTATAGGTTAATCGATCCAGATCATCAAACAGCCCTTCCAGCTGGTTGCTGTTCGAAACAGCAATCTGCCGCATCATATCTTCCACATTTTTTCGTTCCTGCTTTACGCTGGAAGCAAACCGTATAATCGTAAACACACTGACAATCACCAGTGTACACGTAATATTCATTAAGATTATTTTTGTCCAGAACCTTTTCTTCAGCTTCATTTCTCTTCTCACTTTTCAGCCGGCAGTCACTTCATAGGCCGTATAGGCATGTTCAAAATGATAGCCAGGCTTTTCTGCCAGCACTGCCGCAGCAGAGACAGGCGTTACGCATCCGATCTGGAATAGCCGTTTTTCATTTCATTGCTCAGCTCATACAGCACTTTATCCAGCGTATCCAACGTGGCCTTTTTCAGCATCTCTGCCACTTTCCGGTTCGCCTCCGTTTTCAGAGCCATCCGCTTTTCTGCATTCCTTTCCTGTTCCAGAAGTGCATCGTAACGATTGAGCAGTTCGTGTCCTCCGGACATTACATGCTCCTGATACCGTTCAATGTGGAAAATGGATTTGCGGTAAGAGGCATCAGCCATGGCTGCAATCATGCGGCTGGACCAGTAGAAATTATCCGTGGAAACCGCGCCTGTGGTATTTGCGAGATATTCCGGTGTTTCCTCCACATCTGCATAAAAGGGCGCCAGAACGTTAAAGGCGTTGGATGCGTATGCAATCCATTGGACTGCTCTGGTATCCCCTGCATACCCCGGCCTCATCTGGATGACCGCCAGAAAATCATTCCGGTTGATGCCAATGGACCGGTAGGCACCCCTGAGGGATTTCTCCCCATACGAGGCGTAAGGATCGTAGGGTGTTCCCTGATAATGGGAGGAAAGCACATATTTGATATCTTCCACGGTGATCTTTTTCTCCGGGACCATACACCAGGGCAGATCATCGGAGCAGGGAGTATATTCCGCATTCGGCCCGTCCCAGATCTTGGTCCTGGGATTCAGGCTGCGCAGCATAAACCATGCCCGGGGCGTATTATACACGTGATCCCCATCATCATGGCTTCCAAAGGCGTCTCTCGGATTCAGCGTCTGGTCCATGGAGAGATTCAGATGATGTTTCTCAATAAAGTCCCGCAGATCGCCGGAACACATGAATTCCTTCTGTTCAGTCAGGGCATCCTCCAGGTCAAAAATGTCCAGACCAAGCTGATTCGGCATCACCACGTATGCATCGTCCGGGACACGTCTTGCAATCCAGTGATGTCCCCCAATGGTTTCCAGCCACCAGATTTCATCCACATCCTGAAAGGCAATACCGTTCATTTCATATGTACCGTACTGTTCCAGCAGACTGCCCAGGCGCTGTACGCCTTCCCTTGCACTGCGGATATACGGAAGGACAATCGAGACAATATCCTCCTCTCCGATACCGCCGGCGATTTCCTCTTTTCCATCTTCTGCCGGATGGTATTCCTTCAGTGGGTCTGCGCCGAGCACCCGGGGATTGGAGGTGATGGTTTCCGTGGCCGTCATCGCCACCTGGGCTTCATTTACGCCGCTTGCCGCCCAGATCCCCTCTCCGCTGACTGCATTCGGCATGGCCGTATACCGCATGGGATTATCCGGAAGCCCGATCTCCAGATGGGAAAGGACAGACCTGTAAACCCTGGGCTGCTCCTCCGGATGAACCACAATAAATTTCTTGGGGGCAAAGCGGCCAGAAGGGGAATCATCATTTCTCGCGATCATCGTAGATCCATCGTAACTTGCCTTTTTTCCAACCAGAATCGTTGTACATGCCATAATATCTGTCCTCCTCTATCTCTCCAATGGCTCCGCCGCATGGATGCATTCCAGCTTTTCCTGGCGGATTCCCGGCTCCGCTGTCCATTTTACAGCGTTTCGGATAATCCGGCGGACGTTCTCGTTAAAATAGGAGCGGTTTGTCTCATGGCCCGGCTGGAAATAAAAGATTCTGCCCATGCCTCTGGTCCAGGTGCAGCCGGAACGGAAGAGCTCGCCTCCCCGGTACCAGCTCAGGAACACCTGGTCCTCAGGCTTGGGAATATCAAAGTACTCTCCGTACATTTCTTCCTCTTCCAGTTCAAAATATTCCGGAATTCCCTGTGCAATGGGATGGGTGGGACAGGTGTTCCAGACACGGCAGAAATCACCTTCCCTCCAGCGCAGGGTTCCGCTGGTTCCCAGCAGAAGTCCCATGGGCTTGCACATATGAGCGGAATGAAGGAAAATCATACCCATCCCTCTCTGGACATGACTGCGAACCCGCTCTGCCACTTCATCCGGCACCTGCTCCTGGGCGATGTGGGACCACCAGATCAGCACATCCGTATCACTCAGCACTTCCTCTGTCAGGCCGCACTCTTCCATTTCCAGTGTCCCGATATGCTTCACGCAGAGTTCCTCATCCTCTTCCAGAAGGGCCTTCAGGGTATCGTGAATTGCTCCGCCGTGTACCCGCCGGATCTCTCTGGCTCTCTCTGCCATCATCTGTTTTGCCTCTTCCGGAGCATTCCATGCCTTTGTAAACGCAAATTCTTTTTTGTCCAGCTGCTCCTGGACATATTCATTCCAGATTGTTACCCGAATCATCTTATCTCTCCATTCCTTTCCAGCAGAAATACCCCGGCGTTTTCATCGCTGGGGAATTCAGCCGCTAAAACAGTTTCTTAATATCGTTAAACATTACCACAACCATCAGAAGCATCAGCGCCATCAGTCCCACAAAGTGAATCATGCCTTCCTTTTCCGGATCGATCCGTTTGCGCCGGACTGCCTCAACCAGCAGAAATACCAGACGCCCGCCATCCAGAGCGGGTATGGGCAGAAGGTTCATGACCCCCAGGTTGGCTGTCAGCAGAATGGAAATATTCAGCATATTCAGCCAGACGTAAAACGCACCGTCAGACTTGCTCTCCTCATAGGTATCGCCGATCACATCCACCACGCCCACGGGACCGGACATATCATTGATCCCTACCTGCCCCTTAAACAGCATTTTGAGGCTTTCCAGCGTCGTTATAATCCAGTAGCGTACTTCGTAGGCACTGTATTTGATGGTATCCCAGGCCGTACCCTTGATCCGGTAATTGGAGCTGGTGGAAATTCCCAGACGGACCTTGCCGCTGTCGTCCTCCCGTGGGACAATCAGCGCTTCTTTCCGCTCTCCCTCATGCTCCCAGACCATCTGCACAGCCTCGCCCGTGTGGAAAGTCGTATAATTGGAAACTTCCCGGCTCACATGGATGGCGGTGCCGTTCATTTTGAGAACCGTATCGCCTGCCTGAAGCCCGGCCTCAGCCGCAGGGGATCCCTCCGTCACCTTCAGAACCACCGGAGCATCATAGCCGCTGCTGCCCACAATGAACAGGGACAGCAGAAAAGCCAGAATAAAATTAAAAATGGGGCCCGCCGCAATGACGGAAATCCTCGCCCACACAGACTTGCTTGCAAAGGAGCCTGGCTCCATGGTCGCTTCGTCCTCCCCCAGCATCATACAGGAACCTCCGAAGGGCAAAAGCTTCAGGGAATAGCGGGTACCTCCCCAAACCGTACTCAGCAGCCTGGGGCCCATTCCGAGAGAAAACTCCACAACCGTCACTTTATTCATCTTCGCCAGCAGAAAATGCCCCAACTCATGAATCAGAATAATCAGGCTGAAGATCAAAAGTGCAATTACAATTTTCAATTTACCACCTGCTTTCAATCCGGTCGTAGGCAGCTGATTCTGCTTCCAGAATCTCCTCCACCGACGGGTGATCGATTACTTTATGCGCATTCATACAGTCTTCAATAATCTCATAAATATCCAGGAAGCGGATCTGTCCCTTCAGAAACTTACTCACTGCCCGCTCGTTTGCCGCGTTAAACACCGTGGGCATGGAGCCGCCCGCCCTTGCTGCCTGAAAGGCCAGAGGAAGTCCCCGGAAGGTTTCCATATCCGGCTCCTCAAAGGTAATCTGCCCAAGTCTGGCGAAATCCAGCCGTTCTCCGACCAGATAGGATCTTTCGGGATAAAACAGGGCATACTGAATCGGAAGCTTCATATCCGGAGTCCCCAGCTGTGCAATCACCGCGCCGTCCACATACTCCACCATGGAATGAATGATGCTCTGGGGCTGTACCACGACCTGTATCCGATTCAGCTCCACGCCGAAAAGCCATCTGGCCTCCATTACCTCCAGTCCCTTATTCACAAGGGAAGCGGAATCAATGGTAATCTTTGCTCCCATGGACCAGTTGGGATGCTTCAGGGCGTCCTCCACCCGGACATTCTCCAGATCGGCCCGTTTCCTGCCCCGGAAGGGACCGCCTGAAGCTGTCAGCAGGATCTTCGCGATCTTCCCCGGATCCTCCCCGTTTAATGACTGGAAAATCGCGCTGTGTTCGCTGTCCACCGGAAGAATTTTCACGCCGTACTCCTCTGCCATGGGCATAATCAGATGACCAGCGGTAACCAGCGTCTCTTTGTTCGCCAGGGCGATATCCTTCCCCGCCTTTATGGCCTCGATGGTGGGACGGATTCCGATCATTCCCACAATGGCCGTCACCAGGATCTCTGCCTCCGCCATGGTGGAAATCTCAATCAGTCCCTCCATACCGCTGCAGATCTTCACATCCAGGTCCGCCACAGCCGTCCGAAGCTTTAAGGCATCTTCCTCAGACCAGACTGCTGCCATCTTCGGCCGGAACCGGCGGATCTGCTCCTCAATCAGAGAGAGGTTTCGTCCGGCTGCCAGCGCCGTCACCTGCAGACGGTCCGGATTGGCCGCCGCCACCTCCAGAGTCTGGGTTCCGATGGAACCGGTAGACCCTAAAACTGCAATTTTTTTCATCTTCTGTGTATCCTTTCTCTCCGGATCTTCCGGGATCATACAGGCCGTTTATGCCAGAAGCGCCAGAAAATAAATCACCGGAGCGGTAAAAATCACGCTGTCAAACCGGTCCAGAACACCGCCGTGACCGGGGATCAGCTTTCCATAGTCCTTAATGTCATGATTTCTCTTGATTGCCGAGGCTGCCAGATCTCCTACCATGGAAATCAGCGCTCCCACAGCGCAGATGCCAGCATAAACCAGCACCTGATTTTGATCGCCGTTCAGGCGGCTTCCCACAATGGCCGCATAAATGCCGCCCAGCAGAGCCGCTCCAACAACACCGCCCACAGCGCCCTCAATGGATTTCTTCGGGCTCAGCTTCGGAGACATTTTATGCTTCCCGATGAGCATCCCCACACAGTAGGCACAGGTATCGCAGCCCCAGGAGCACAGAAAAATCAGCCAGACAATATAGACACCGTCCGTCAGATTCCTGGTCTGGTAGATGTAGGACAGCATTACCGCCACATAAACCACGCCGAAAAACGCCGCCATCACCTGATCTGCATGATACTTTGGATAGGAAAAAACATAGACAAACATCAGGGCAATCAGCACGAAAATCAATCCCGTCATAGTATATGCCTGATCGCTCAGTCCTAACAGACAATAATAAAAAATTACGCCGGCCATTCCGGTCAGGGTCAGAGCCAGATCCTCCTTTTTCCAGATTCCCACGGCCCGGTACAGTTCAAAAACACCCACCAGGGAAAGGAGCAGAAGGGTTCCCCACAGGATCCAGCCTCCACTGATAATTGTAAACAGAGCCAGTGCCACCAGCACAATTCCGCTCACAAGTCTCGTCACAAACATGTTTATTCCTCCTTCACGCCGCCGTACCGACGCTCCCGGCTGTTGAATTTCTCAATAGCCTTCCAGAGATCCTCCTTTGTGAATGCCGGCCAGGGCACATCCGTAAAATAAAACTCCGTATAGGCCAGCTGCCAGAGCAGATAATTGGAAAGCCGCTGCTCACCGCTGGTACGGATCAGCAGGTCCGGATCCGGCACATCCCTGGTATCCAGATAACCGCTTATCATCTCTTCGTCAATCTGCGCCGGAAGGACCTTCCCGTCGGCGCAGTCCTGAGCCAGTCTGCGCACTGCCCGCACAATCTCATCCCGGCTGCCGTAGTTGATGGCAATCTGGAACTGAAGCCCCGTATTTTCCCTGGAGGACTCCACAAGCTCCCGAAGGCTCTGCTGCAGATCCTCCGCCAGGGCTGTGGGATCTCCCAGCACGCGGACACGCATGTTATTCTTCCGGGCTGTCTTGATGCAGGTCTTCGTATAGCTTCGGAAAAGAGTCATCAGACCATCTACCTCTTCCCTGGAACGCTTCCAGTTCTCTGTGGAGAACAGATAAACTGTCAGATACTTGATTCCCATATTGTAGGCATCCTCACAGATGACCTCCAGATTTTTCGCACCTCTGGTATGGCCGTAATTTCTGGGCATGCCTTTGCTTCTGGCCCATCGCCCGTTTCCATCCAGGATAATGGCCACATGCTGAGGTATTACCATAAAATTTCCTCCGTCCTCATGCCGCAGAAAGCATACCAGACCCTCCGGTCCGGTATGCTTTCTTTGACCTTTTTATACAGTCATGATTTCCTTTGACTTTTCTTCTACTGCCTTGTCAACATCCTTGATATACTTGTCGGTCAGTTTCTGAACCTGATCGCCCAGATCCTTGATATCGTCCTCAGATACCTCGGAGGTTTTTCCCAGCTTTTTGAAAGCATCATTGGCATCCCGGCAGATGTTGCGAATGGCAACCTTGGCTGCCTCGCCCTTTTTCTTTACATCCTTTACCAGATCTTTTCTGCGCTCCTCAGTAAGCTCCGGGAACACCAGGCGGATCACCCGTCCGTCGTTACTGGGATTAATCCCCAGATCTGAGGTCAGGATTGCTTTCTCAATGGCTTTAATCATCTTGGATTCCCAGGGCTGAATCTGAAGGATCCGCGCTTCGGGAACCGTCACGTTTCCGACCTGCTGAATGGGGGTCGGCGTTCCGTAATAATCCACAACCAGCTTGTCCAGTACATGGGGATTCGCGCGGCCTGCACGAATCGCGCCAAACTCCTTGAGCAGATTGTCGTAAGATTTGGTCATCTTCTCGTCATACACTTTGATTCTTTCATCCATTTTCCAGTCCTCCTTGGATTTTTCCATTCATGCGGCAGCGCGGACTTTTATACCGTCACCTTCGTACCGCTTAATTTTCCATTTACCGTATCAACAATGCTGTTTTCCTGATTCAGGCCGAATACCAGCATCGGCATTTTGTTTTCCATACAGAGGATGGATGCCGCCATATCCACAACACCAAGCTTTTTGTCAATGACCTCCTGAATGCTGATTTCGTCATATTTCTTCGCCTCCGGGTTGTCCTTCGGATCACTGTCATAGACACCGTCGACGGATTTCGCCAGAAGGATCACATCCGCTTCGATCTCAATGGCACGCAGCACCGTAGCGGTATCTGTGGAGAAATACGGATGTCCGGTTCCTCCCGCGAAGAAGGATACCACGCCTTCTTCCAAGCCCTTCAGCGCCCGATCTTTGGAGAACAGCTCCGTAAAGGAACCGCATGCAAAAGGCGTCAGAACCTGGGTCTTCATACCGACAGAACGGAAGATTTCCGATACGTAAATGCAGTTCATAATCGTCGCCAGCATCCCGATCTGGTCTGCCTTGGTCCGGTCGATGTTTTCGCTGGAACGTCCTCTCCAGAAGTTGCCGCCGCCAATAACAATCCCTACCTGAATGCCGCTCTCCGTCAGCTCCTTCACCTGCTTTGCAACCTTCACCACAGTGGGCTCATCAAAGCCTGTTTTTTTATGGCCTGCCAGCGCTTCGCCGCTGAGTTTTAACAGAACTCTTTTCATAGTTACACCTCTGTTTTTCTTTTTCACATTGCTCATGATAGTGCAAGTATACCATAAGTGACTCCAAACTACAACCGGAAGTTCCACAGGAAAATGCACGGAATCCGAAAGTCTATTCCTTTTCCTGCAGGCTCAGCTTCGCAAAAGCTGCCGCAAAGGCATTGTTCACCGGCTCCGCAGCCTCTTTCTTCTGCTGGTTCAGATATTTCTGCACATCCCGCCTGGAAACACCCGCGCCTTCCTTTTCCCGGCGTTTTTTAAAAGCAGAAAGCTTTTCCTTATAGCCGCAGGTCTGGCAGATAAAAGTTTCCTCCTCACCCTTTCCGCACAACTCCATCTTCCGATGGCAGTTCGGGCAGCGGGCATTGCTGGTCCGGGCAATGGTCTCCCGATAGCCGCATTCCCGATCCTGGCAGACCAGCATCCGGCTGTTTTTGCCGTTGACCGCCAGAAGACGTTTGCCGCAGTTCGGGCACTTTTTATTGGTTAAATTGTCGTGACGGAAGATGCCCTCTCCGGTTTTGATCTCCGAAATCAGCTCCTGGGTATATCCCTCGATATCCCGGATGAAGACCTCCTTTTTCAGCCTGCCTTCCGCGATTCTGGACAGCTTCATCTCCCAGTCCGCCGTCAGCTCCGGCTTCTTCAGATCCCCGGGAACCAGCCCCAGAAGCTGCTTTCCTTTGGAAGTCAGGAAAATGTCCTTTCCACGCTTTTCCATCAGGAAGCTGTTGAAAAGCTTATCAATAATGTCCGCCCGGGTAGCGACTGTCCCAAGTCCGCCGGTCTCTCCCAGGGTTTTCACCGCCGCTTTATCCCGGGATTCCATATATTTCACCGGATTTTCCATGGCAGAAAGCAGTGTCGCCTCATTAAAGGGAGCGGGCGGTTTCGTTTTTCCGGATGTGCGTTCAGAACGTTCTATTTTCAG
The DNA here is from genome assembly GCA_034101475.1 of Candidatus Limivivens sp. GTDB lineage: Bacteria > Bacillota > Clostridia > Lachnospirales > Lachnospiraceae > Limivivens. The sequence goes on along the minus strand of JAXEJQ010000018.1, from coordinate 16,605 downwards.
GCGTCTTCCCTGAACCAGAGCAGGAAGCTCCTGTTCCCGCACGGCTCTTCCGTCCCGGATCTGTTCTTCTTCCTCATCCCCGGTATCACCGCCGTTTTCATAGACCTCCCGCCAGCCCGGATTTTTCACAATTTTCCCCCGGGCAAGGAAGGTTTCACCGGCCGCTCTGGCCTTCATGGTGGTCTGCTCGTATTCAAAGGGCGGGTACAGCACTGCCAGAAATCTGCGGACAACCAGGTCATAAATCCGCCGTTCATCAATGGTCATATGATCCAGCTGAACGAACTGCTCTGTGAGAATGATCGCATGATGGTCACTGACCTTCCGGTTATCCACAAAGGAAGCATTGGCCCGGATCGGCCTGGTGGTCAGAACTCCCGCCAGCTTCCGGTAGGGCCCCACCGCGCAGGCGGACAGCCGCTCCTTCAGCGTATCCACCACATCGGTGCTGAGATACCGGGAATCTGTTCTGGGATAAGTCAGAACCTTGTGGTTTTCATAGAGACGCTGGCACAGATTCAGGGTTTCCTTGGCCGAGTAGCCGAATTTCTGATTCGCTTCCCGCTGAAGCTCCGTCAGGTCATAAAGTCCCGGTGCCGGGCTTTTTCTGGCATTTCGTTCCACGTCCACAATTTCCAGCTCCGAACCGGAAAGCTTTTTTTCCAGTTCCTCCATTCGCTCCTTCTGAAAGGTCCGGAAGGAACCGCTTTTTTCGTCCTGCCATGCCCATTTGACTCTGCCTGCCAGAAGATTCATCCCATAATATTCCCTGGGCTGGAAATTCCGGATCTCCTCCTCTCTGGCCGCAATCATGGCCAGCGTGGGTGTCTGAACCCGCCCGCAGGAAAGCTGGGCGTTGTATTTGCAGGTCAGAGCGCGGGTGGCATTGATGCCAACCAGCCAGTCCGCCTGGGCTCTGGCAGCAGCGGCACCGTACAGATTCTCATAATCCCTGCCGTCCCGCAGATGGGCAAATCCCTCCCGGATCGCCTTGTCAGTTACCGAGGAAATCCACAGGCGCTTAACCGGCTTCCGGCACCCGGCCTTTTCCAGAATCCAGCGGGCCACCAGCTCTCCCTCCCGCCCGGCGTCCGTGGCAATAATCACCGTATCCACATCCTGCCGGAAAAGCTGAGCCTTCACCGCCGCATACTGCTTTGCCGTCTGCCTGATCACCACCAGCTCCATTTTCTTCGGGATCATGGGCAAAGCCTCCATGGTCCACTGAGCATAATTTTTATCGTAGCCCTCGGGATCCGCCAGCGTAACCAGATGGCCCAGGGCCCAGGTCACCACATACTGGCTGCCCTCCAGGGCGCCGTTTAATTTTCTGTCACAATGCAGAACCCTGGCAATATCTTTCGCCACTGAGGGTTTTTCCGCAATTACCAATGCTTTCATAAAACGCTCCTTTTCCTATTGACCCTTCTGTCTCTCTCATCGCCCCGTCCCGCCGGCTGTCAGTTATCCTTCTTCGGTCTGTCCGGGGTGTTCTCTCCTGGGCAGGAAGCACAGATGCACCTCCAGCTTTTCCTCCCGGCAGGTTCGGATATGCCGTTCAATAACAATCCCGCAGACCAGCGCCGTAGCGCAGACAATTACCGGCAGCCGCACAGTCAGAAGAGTGGCAGCCAGCAGGCTGGCATAGGTGATCACTGTCCGGTAGCCGTGAGGATTGACCACAATAATCAGGGAAAACAACAGATAGAAGAAAATCAGAAGCCGCAGCGGCCGTGGCTCCATCAGAAGTCCCAGAAATACCCCAAAGGACACCGCAATGGCTTTTCCTCCGTCATGGCCCTTCCAGAAAACCGGACAGGCATGTCCCAGAACGGGCGCCGCCACCACCGCTGCAAACAGATATCTGCGGCAGTCCAGATAACGACCTGCCAGATACACCGGAAGGAATCCCTTGGCCAGCTCCAGAATCAGAACCAGCACTCCACAGAAGGTTCCTCCCAGCAGAAATGCGTTGGCCGTTCCCGGGTTGTGGTCACTTCCGTCCTTTTTAATATCAATTCCCCAGAACACCTTGGGAATTATCCATGCGAACATGATGCTTCCGCTTACATATCCAAACAGCATAAAAAACAGATAAGAGTTCAATGTGTCTTCATCCTCTCCATCAGCTCCAGAATGCGCTCCGACGCAAAAGCATCCACATTCCGGGCCTGCGCAGACCGCATGTCCTCCCGCAGGCTTTTCTGATCCATCAGCTCCCTGCCAAGGCGTACCTGCTCCTCCAGGGTATCTGCGGACACCGCCATACCACGCTCCATAAAAAACCGCCGGTTTTCCGTCTCGCAGCCCGGAATGGGATCTGTATGCACCATGGGGCAGCAGGCAGCGGCGGCTTCCGTTGAAGTCAGGCCGCCGGGCTTCGTATAGACCAGTTCGCTGACCGTCATGTAGGCTGCCACCTGACTGGTCTTTCCGATAATCTGAATCTGTTCCTTTCCGGCAAAGGCCTCCTCCAGTGCTTCCTTCATCCGGCGGTTGCTTCCGCAGATCACCACAAGGGTTTCATCCGTTTTCCGTTCTTCATAAACCATCCGGGCAAGAGCCTGAAGTTTTCCAAAGCCCATGCTGCCTCCCATTAAAAGCTGAATCCGATCTCCTTCCGGAAGCCCCAGCTTTCGGCAAAGGGAAGGCCTGTCCTTTCCGGCCGCTTCCCGAAAGCTCATGGATACGGGAATCCCGCAGGGATACAGCTTATCCGCAGCCACACCCCTGTCCCTATATTCCCGGATCAGATCCTCATGCGGCAGAATATAGGCATCACAGTCGGTCTCCTCCCAGAAAGGAATGCAGGTGTAATCCGTGGCAATCCCGATGGTCGGCGGCACCTCCATATGCTTTTTCATATAAGTCAGGGTCTCCGCCGCGTAAAGGTGGGGCATCAGGATAAAATCCGCCGGATGCTCCCCCAGGTATTCCTTCAGATACTTCGCCATAGCCGCATTGGCATAATAAACCGGCGAATGGTGTCTGGCGGAGCTGATGAGAATCCCGGCCTTATACAATGCGCCAAAAGCCTTCGGTGTCTTTTTCACCAGATTCACATAACCGTTATCCACCGCCCGGGATACCTTTTTCCCGGCAAGATCCATATAATTCAGCATGGTCGCCGTATGTCCGGCAGCCTCCAGCTGCTCCTTCATGGCATAGCCCGCGGCATTATGCCCTCCCCCGGTACTGCATGACAAAATCAGCACTCTCATATTGGCTCTCCCGTCAGTCAAGTCTCAGAATATTTTCATCTCTGCCAAGGCGGATGCAGGCCCCTCTCTGAAGAGGCAGCCACATATTTTCTTCCATGCGCTGGGTTCCATTCAGGAACGTACCGTCCGGCGACAGACACAGCAGATTGTATTCGTTTCGCTGCCTGTCAAACCGCACCCGGCAGTGAACCGGACTGATCTCGTCTGACAGAATCACCAGACTGCAGGCATCCTCGTCATTTCCCACCACAACTTCTTCTTCGAACTCCATGGGCGCATGGCTCCCCTCATAAGGTCCGGCCACACAGGTAATGCCCGGAAGCGCAATGTCCTCCTGAACACCCTTCGGCCAGCTCCCGCTGTCCTCTTCCTGCCCATAATAATCTGCCGTCCCGGGATTTTCTTCCGGACCACAGGGCTCCGGCATTCTTTTCGGCTTGTAAACCAAAGCCGCAATACAGAGCACAAAGGACACAAAGGCCACTGCAAAGGGCATCCAGTATCCGATCTGCATTCCATGAAACAGGTAGGTTCGAAGCTCCAGAATCTCCTCCACCCTGGTCAGTCCGAATAAGGTTTCATCCACAAAAGTGGTCATCCCTATTCCGGAATATTTCACAATTCCATAAGGAAAAGCCAGAAAAACTCCGCCGAACCAGATCATCGGCTGGAGAATATCCAGCAGCAGAATGATCACGTACTTGATCTTCCGCTCCATCAGAAGGCTCAGCACACACACCAGATTTAAAAACAGCGCGGCAATGAACCACCATTTAACAATCCCGCACTTGTTTCCTGTCTGCATGGATGCAATCAGATCCACAGCCGTGGCCTTAAAATTCCCGGTTTCCGCGTCAAACATTTCCGGCAGCTGCTCCTGAATCATGGTTCTGGCTGTCCAGCCCACATTCGTATCCGGGAAATTCACGGAAATATAGGGCAGAAACGAGCCTGATAAAATCAACAGGCAGCAGCACAGTATCAAAACGTTAAATAATTCTTTTCCCCTCATAGGCTTCCTCCTGTCAGTCTACATAAATACCGATTGCCGAATAATTATCCATCCCCGGCCGGATGCCATCCTTTAAAATTTCTTTCTCCATACGACGGATCCATTCCGATGGATTTTTGGCTCTTTTCAGACATTCCAGCATCTTTTTTTCCTCCACCAGTTCCCAGAAACCGTCCGTACACAGCAGATAGGACTGTCCCCGTTTTACCGTCAGCTCCTGAGAAACATCATATCCCTGTCCATTCCACGGAATTCCCATCACCTGATAAAGCTGATTCCGGTACAGATGTCCGCGGATCTCCTCCTCCCGGATCTCCCCGGCATCACACAGAGCCTGGGAAACACTGTGATCTCTGGTGCGGGCAATGATCTTCCCTCTGCGGAACACATACAGCCTGGTATCTCCCGTATGAGCCCAGATGGCTTTTTTCTGGTCCATCATTAAAACCGTCATGGTGGTCCGCATACCGTCGGAAATCTGTTCTGTCTGCTGCTTCCACAGGAGCATCTTCTGAGCCTCTTCCATACAGAGCCGCAGACTCTCCTCCGACACCTCCCGCTTCTCGGAAAACCGATGCAGAATATAATCACCCGCCGCCTTGGACGCCACTTCTCCCAGAGCATGACCTCCCAGACCGTCAGCCGCCACAAAACAGCCGCAGTCTCCCCGCTCTCTGGCATTCACATAATCTTCATTTGTCTCACGTCCGCCCGCCCGGCTGAGCAATCTGTATGTAATCATCTGCACACTCCTTATCCCGTCAATCGCCGGAACGTATCCCGGCCACAGTTCGATTATAACAACTTCCTCTTTCAAAATCAACAAAAAAGCCCGGCAAAGCCAGAGGCCTTGTCCGGGCAGAAACGCCTTATGCAAAATTCGCCTGATACCATACAAGGAACACATACACCGTCCAGATCTTCCGGGAATTGTCCTTTTTCCCACTTCTGTGGGCCTCCATCAGTCCCACAAGCTCCTTCTGATTGAAAAATTTCTGTCCCTCCGGGGAAGTCAGCACTCCGAGAACCTTCTGGTAATACGGTTCCTCGCGCAGCCACTTCCGAATGGGAACAGGAAATCCCAGCTTCCGCCTGTCTGCATTTTCCTTCGGAAGATATTTCTCCGACATTCTCCGAAAGAGATGCTTCGTCTCATGACGGGTTACCCGAAGCCGCAGGGGATAACGGAACGCCTCCTCCGCAACTTTCCGGTCCAGGAAGGGCACACGCACTTCCAGGGAATTGGCCATACTCATATGGTCCGATTTTCGTAAAATGTCTCCCCGCAGCCAGAAATTCATGTCAATATACTGCATTTTTGTGACCTCATCCAGATCCTTCACTTCATCATAGAAAGGCGCTGTCACTTTCTGAGGATCACAGGGAATCTGCCGGTTTTTCAGAAGCTTTCTGGCCTCCTTCGGCTTATAAATGTAGGCATTTCCAATAAACCGCTCCTCTACGGTTTCTCCGGCCCGGATCAGATACTCTTTTCCCTTGAAGGAAAACGGAAGCGCCTCCATCAGCTTTCTGACGGCTTTTCGCAGCCCGAAAGGAATCCACTGCACCGGCTCCAGGGAATAATGGGTCTGGTAGATATTATAACCTCCGAATATTTCATCAGACCCTTCTCCGGAAAATACCACCTTCACATATTTGGACGCAAGCTGGCACAGGTAATACAACGGAATAATGGAGGGATCCGCCACCGGCTCATCCAGATAATAAACCACAGTGGGCACGGCATCCCAGAATTCCTGATCCGTAATCGTCTTGGAATAGTTTTCCATTCCTTTTTCTTCGCAGAGCCTCTTTGCCAGATCGATCTCACTGTATCTGGAATCCTCAAACCCCACGCTGAAGGTCTTCGGAACCTGACTGGCCGCTGCCAGGAAAGAGGAATCAATTCCCCCGGAAAGGAAAGATCCAATCTCCACATCGCTGAGTTCATGCTTTTCCACAGAATCCAGCATCACCTGCTCCAGACGCTCCATGGCCTGCTGCTCATCCATCTGCTCATCCGGCTGGTATGCGACTCTCCAGTAACGCCTGGTCTGCGCCTTTTTTCCGTCCCATTTCAGAGAATGTGCCGGCATAAGCTGATAGATGTTCTTAAAAAAAGTCTCCTCCAGAGGATTGAACTGGAAAGAAAGATAATATCCCAGCGCCTCCTCATTAAATTCCTTCCGGTATTCCGGATATTCCAGAATGGCCTTGATCTCCGACGCAAATACCAGCGTATCGCCGATGATGCTGTAAAACAGCGGCTTAATTCCGAAAACATCCCTGCCCAGAAACAGTGTCTTCTCCTTTTTATCCCAGATCGCAAAGGCAAACATTCCCCGAAGGTGATTGGTCACGTCCTCCCCAAACTCCTCATAACCGTGAAGAACAACCTCCGAATCCGTATCTGTCCGGAAAATATGACCTTTTGCTTCCAGTTCTTCTTTTAACTCCTGATAATTGTAAATCTCCCCGTTATAAACCAGAACCTTATCGTTTGTCTCATTTTCCATAGGCTGTCTGCCGTTTCCAAGCCCGACAATACTGAGCCTGCGGAAACCCAAGGCGGCTGATTCATCAAAATACTCCCCGGAATCATCCGGTCCTCTCTTCGCAATCTTTTCCGTCATTCGTAATAATACTTCTTCCGGCGCTCGCTGACCAGACACGGATACAAATCCCGCAAATCCACACATATTTTTCTCCTTTGTCGTCTATACCTACCTATCGCATAGAAAATAGTGTACCATAGAACCCGGAAAAAGAAAAGAGGATTTTACTTCATATCAGGCTTCCAATCTTTGTAATTTTCATAGCGGTGTTTCCTGGGCGGCGTCCTGCTCCACAGCTCATCTGCCGTCTCTTTCCAGGCGGCCGCATATTTTTCACATTTTCCACAGAGATGCTCTGCACTTTCCGGTGACTGAAGATCCGTGGACTTCGCATGGGTCTTCTCCACCATAGCCTGCAGAAGTTCCGGATTTTCCAGCATGGGGCAGGGGCGCAGGTGGTTCCCGTTAAAGGGCTGACCGTCCCGGTATGCCATAAACAGCGGCTGTTTTAAACATTCCAGAATAGAATGGGTCCGGATATTGGCTCCGGAATAATGAATGAATACACAGGGCTCAGCATCTCCGTTTGCATTAATATGGAAATAATTCCTGCCTCCCGCAATACATCCGCCGACAAATTCTCCGTCGTTCTGGAAATCCATGGCAAAAATTTCTTTTCCACCCTTCATTCCCCGAATCTCCCGTACCCGGTGATACATGTACACTCTCTGCTCTCTGGTGGGCAGCAGCTCCACAGCTGCCTCGTTTCCCACCGGCATGTAATGAAAATACCAGGTAAAGCGGCAGCCCTTTTCAATAATCATATCCAGAAATTCATCACTGGTTACCGTATCGATATTTTTGCTGGTATAGCAGATGGAGGTTCCGAAAATCTGGCCGGACTCATGAAGCAGATCCATGGCATGCATGACCTTCCTGAACACACCATTGCCCCGTCGTCCGTCATTTACTTCCTCGTAACCCTCCAGACTTATGGAAAGGGTCAGATTGCCCACTTCCTGCATTTCCTTACAGAACGCCTCATCCACCAGGGTACCGTTGGTAAACGCGTGGAACGCGCAGTCCTTATGTTTCCGGCAGAGTCTGAAAATATCCGCCTTTCGCACCAGAGGCTCTCCTCCGGTCAGCATATAGAAATAAATCCCCAGCTCCTTTCCCTGGGTAATCACGCTGTCCATCTCCTCATAGGTCAGATTCAGCTTGTGCCCATACTCCGCTGCCCAGCATCCGGTACAGTGCAGGTTGCAGGCACTGGTGGGATCCATCAGAATCAGCCAGGGAATATTGCAGTTATGTTCTTTTCTCATTTTCCGGATGACCTTGGTTCCCCGGAAAGCCGCTTCAAATCCCAGGTTCAGCGCATTCATCTTCACAACATTGGGATGGGTCTCATCCAGAACCCGGTTGATATAGTGCATCCATTTACTGTCCGGATCCTGAATTTCCGCCCGTATATTATCATAGGTTTCTTTGGAATAATCATCCCCTAAAAATTTTTCCGAAACATCTACCAGCTCCAACAGGCCCTTCACCCTGTCCTTCTTCACTCTGGTCAGCACCAGATCAATGGCCTTGGAAAATGTGGCCCTCTGTACACTGTGAAGCACGTTATCCATAATACTTCCTCCTAATCACTCAATTTCACAATGGCTTTGCAAACACCACTTTTACCTATTTTAACCGTTTGGTTTTTCGACAGGTACAGACAAAAATCCCTCAATGTCCGATTTTGGGACAAATCCTCTGATTTGTCCTTCTCACAATCTCCTGTTTTTCCGCAAAGCAGCATCTCCTGCCTTTTCATACTTTACCCGAAAATAAATTTACGCTATAATGAATCCCGGACAAAATGATCCCATCCATGGTCCTGACATTTCATTATATGATGAGTTACCCGACAAATGAGCCTTCCGTCGATTTTTCCGTGCTGCGCACTTCCAAAATCGACGAAAACATCCGCAATTCGCTCCTATGATTAAGAAAGGTTGCAAATACATATGAATAAAAAGGATATCAGTGAAATCAAAAAACAATTTACTCCGGACAACTGTGCCATTACCCGTCTGTGCGGCTGCTATGTGGACGGTGAAAAAAACAAAATCGCCCAGCTTAAGGACGCCTTTCTCTCTCTTCCCGAGGAGGAAATTTTTAAATATTTCGAGATTTTCCGGAAGGTGCTTTCGGGCAGCATTGGCCGGAATCTGATGAATATGGAATTCCCGCTTCACACAGAGGAATACGGCGGAACCCAGGAGTTTCTCCTGCGTCTGCGGGACAGCCGTCTCACCGACGAGTCTCTTCTGGACACCTTTTACGACAAAGTCATCCAGTCTTATGATTATGCGGAAAATTACCTGATTCTTCTGATCCATGCTGCCTACGACATTCCCGGCAAATCCTCTGACGGTCTGGAAATGTTCGATGCCTCCGATGAGGTATACGAATACCTGCTCTGCTGCATCTGCCCGGTGAAGCTTTCCAAGCCCGGGCTTGCCTACAATGCCCAGGAAAACTGCTTCCAGAACCGCATCCGGGACTGGCTGGTGGAACTTCCGGATCTGGGCTTCCTTTTCCCGGCTTTCAACGACCGCAGTACCGATATCCACAGCCTCCTCTATTATACGAAAAAGCCTGAAGAGCTTCATGACAATCTGGTGGATCAGCTTCTGGACTGTGTTCTCCCCCTCTCTGCCGGGAACCAGAAGGAAACCTTTCACACTCTGGTAGAGACAACTCTGGGAGAAGACTGCGATTTTGAGGTGGTAAAAACCATTCACGAAAAGCTCAATGAACTTGCTGAAGCAAAAAAAGATGATCCGGAGCCTTTGACCCTTGACAAAGCCGAAATGAAGTCTCTCCTTGTGCAAAGCGGCGCAAGTGATGAAAAACTCACGGATTTCGATGCCCAGTATGAGGCCTGCGCCGGTACAAACACCCCTCTGATGGTGTCAAATGTGGCCAGCACCCGAAAATTTGAAATCAAAACCCCGGACATCGTCATCACTGTGAACCCGGAGCGGGCAGACCTGATTGAGACTCAGATGATCGATGGCCGCCGCTGCCTGGTGATCCCGGTGGACGACCATGTACAGCTCAACGGAATATCTGTCCGCACCCTGCCAGATAAACAGGAATCGGAAGATTGATATGATGAGCTGCCTGACAAATGAGCGAAAAATGACTACCCGCTCATGTTTTGCGGGCCCCATAAACATGAAAATCCATGCAAACATGTATTTTCATGTCCCTTGCTCACCTGATACTGAAGGCCGATTTGGAGAGGCGGCGTCAAGTACTTCCGGAATAATCCGAAAACAGCCGCGGGTGACGGAAGCGCAGCGTCTCTGCGACAATGGCGAGGCTTCCGTCGGGAGGGCTGCGCCAGCTGCTGCCACCGAGCGTCTGTCTGAGCCGCAGGCACCCGGACATCTGGGGCTTTCAACAGCTGGAGCTGCGCAGGCAGCGGAAGGTGCCGGAGGCGAGTTTGCGCGAATGGCGGCAAATCGGCGCGCGGCCCGAGCAGGAAACGCAGCATGCGCAGGACCTGCCTTCCGTCACTGGCGGCGTCCTCCGAATCTCTCCAGCCCCACTTCGAACGCCTCTCCAAAACTTCCTGAAAAATCTCAAATTACCCCTTACTTTTTTTTCAAACTCCTATATAATAGATAAACGAAAGAACAATGCGTTATCACGCACGAAAAGGCTATCAGGAGGAGTAACATGCCAAAGAGAACAGATATCCACAAAGTATTGATTATTGGTTCCGGCCCCATTATCATCGGCCAGGCCTGTGAATTTGACTATTCCGGAACCCAGGCCTGCAAGGCCCTGAAATCCCTTGGATACGAGATCGTGCTGGTCAATTCCAATCCGGCTACGATTATGACAGACCCCGAAATCGCTGATGTTACCTACATTGAACCCTTAAACCCCGGACGCCTGGAGCAGATCATTGCAAAGGAACGGCCTGATGCCCTGCTGCCGAATCTGGGCGGCCAGTCCGGCCTGAATCTCTGTGCAGAGCTTGCCAAAACGGGCATTCTGGAGAAATACAACGTACAGGTTATCGGTGTCCAGGTTGACGCCATTGAACGCGGCGAAGACCGGATCGAATTTAAAAACGCCATGAACAAACTGGGCATTGAAATGGCCCGCAGTGAGGTTGCTTACAGTGTAGAGGAAGCCCTGGCCATTGCTGACCAGCTTGGCTATCCTGTTGTTCTGCGTCCCGCTTACACCATGGGCGGCGCCGGAGGCGGCCTTGTTTATAATAAGGAAGAATTGAAAACAGTCTGTGCCAGAGGTCTTCAGGCCAGCCTGGTAGGCCAGGTACTGGTGGAGGAATCTATCCTTGGCTGGGAAGAATTAGAGCTGGAGGTTGTCCGCGACGCAGACAATAACATGATTACCGTATGTTTTATTGAAAATATCGATCCCCTGGGAGTTCATACCGGCGATTCTTTCTGTTCCGCCCCCATGCTGACCATTTCCGAAGAATGCCAGAAGCGTCTTCAGGAACAGGCCTACCGGATTGTGGAATCCGTAGAGGTCATCGGCGGAACCAACGTCCAGTTTGCCCATGACCCGGTAAGCGACCGGATTATCGTCATCGAAATCAACCCCAGAACCTCCCGTTCCTCTGCCCTGGCTTCCAAAGCCACCGGCTTCCCCATTGCCCTGGTATCTGCCATGCTGGCCTGCGGCCTGACTCTGAAAGATATTCCCTGCGGCAAATACGGAACTCTGGACAAATATGTTCCGGACGGCGATTATGTGGTTATCAAATTTGCCCGGTGGGCCTTTGAAAAATTCAAAGGCGTAGAAGACAAGCTGGGTACTCAGATGCGTGCCGTCGGCGAAGTCATGAGCATCGGCAAAACCTATAAAGAAGCCTTCCAGAAGGCCATCCGCAGCCTGGAGACCGGACGCTACGGCCTGGGTGTGGACAAGTTCAAATCAAAAACCAAAGAGCAGCTCCTTCAGCTGCTGATCACTGCTTCCAGCGAGCGTCATTTCATCATGTATGAAGCTCTGAGAAAAGGTGCTTCTGTAGAGGAAATTTACGAAATTACCAAAGTAAAAACCTGGTTCCTGGAACAGATGAAGGAGCTGGTGGAGGAGGAAGAGGCCCTTCTGAAATACAAAGGCGGCCTGCCCTCTGATGAGCTGCTGATCACTGCCAAAAGGATGGCTTCTCTGACAAATATCTGAGCCAGCTTCTGGAGATTTCCGAGGATGAAGTCCGTAATCGCCGGCTCTCCCTGGGTGTGGAGGAGGCCTGGGAAGGTGTCCATGTCAGCGGCACCCAGGACAGCGCCTACTACTATTCCACCTATAATGCCGAAGATAAGAACCCGGTGAGCACAGATAAGCCCAAAATCATGATTCTGGGCGGCGGCCCCAACCGCATCGGTCAGGGGATCGAATTCGACTACTGCTGCGTTCATGCAGCTCTGGCCCTGAAAAAAATGGGCTTTGAAACCATCATCGTCAACTGCAACCCGGAGACCGTATCCACCGACTACGACACTTCCGACAAGCTTTATTTTGAGCCTCTGACTCTGGAAGATGTTTTAAGTATTTACAGAAAAGAAAAGCCCCTTGGAGTCATTGCCCAGTTCGGCGGTCAGACTCCGCTGAACCTGGCTGCGGATCTGGAGCGGAACGGTGTAAAAATCCTCGGAACCTCCCCGGCTGTCATTGACCTGGCAGAGGATCGTGACCAGTTCCGGGCTATGATGGAAAAACTGAATATTCCCATGCCCGAATCAGGCATGGCTGTCACCGTGGAGGATGCCCTGGAAATTGCGGAAAAAATCGGTTATCCGGTTATGGTGCGCCCCTCCTACGTTCTGGGCGGCCGGGGTATGGAAGTGGTGTACGATGCGGAAAGCATGACCGGCTATATGAAAGCAGCCGTTGGCGTAACACCGGATCGTCCGATCCTGATTGACCGTTTCCTGAACCATGCCATGGAATGTGAGGCAGACGCTGTCAGCGACGGAACCCATGCCTTCGTTCCCGCAGTCATGGAACACATTGAGCTGGCCGGCGTTCATTCCGGCGACTCTGCCTGCATCATTCCTTCCCGTCATATTTCCGGGGAAAATGTAGAGACCATCAAGGAATACACCCGCAAAATCGCGGAGGAAATGCATGTCAAGGGTCTGATGAACATGCAGTACGCCATCGAAAACGGAAAAGTCTATGTGCTGGAAGCCAATCCGCGTGCCTCCCGTACAGTTCCCCTGGTATCCAAGGTCTGCAACATCCGTATGGTTCCCCTGGCAACAGAGATCATTACCTCGGAACTCACCGGCAGGCCTTCACCGGTTCCCGGACTGAAGGAGAAGCAGATCCCTTATTATGGGGTAAAAGAAGCGGTCTTCCCCTTCAACATGTTCCAGGAAGTCGACCCGGTATTAGGGCCGGAAATGCGTTCCACCGGAGAGGTTCTGGGACTGTCCCACTCCTGGGGCGAAGCCTTCTACAAAGCCCAGGAGGCTACACAGTCAAAGCTGCCTCTGGAAGGTACGGTGCTGATCTCCGTGAACCAGAAGGATAAAGCCGAAGTCGTGGAGGTTGCCAAAGCCTTTGAGGAGATCGGCTTCCGGATTCTTGCCACCGGAAATACCTTTGACCTGATTACCGAAGCCGGTATCCGGGCCGAAAGGGTGAAAAAGCTTTATGAGGGCCGTCCCAATATTCTGGATCTGATTACCAATGGAAAGATCCAACTGATTGTCAATTCCCCCGTTGGGAAAGACAGTATCCACGATGACAGCTACCTGCGCAAAGCGGCCATTAAGTCCAAGATTCCTTACATGACCACCATCGCCGCCGCAAAAGCCACTGCCTGCGGCATCAAATATGTGAAGGAGCATGGGAATGGCGCGGTAGAATCCCTGCAGCAGCTTCACAGTGAAATCACGGATAAGGACAGGTAACCCGCCCTTTCTCCCTGCAGCAGGCTGCGGAAAATGCAGCAGCAGACCACAGGAATTCCTGCCTGAACTCCTCAAACCAGAAGGGCCCGGAGTCCGGCTGAATTATTCAGCCGCTCCAGGTCCCTCTTTTTTTACGGTTTCCCGGTACTGGGAAGGCGTAATCCCCAGTTCCTTTTTGAATTTTCTCCGGAAGCTGGAGGCATTCTCATACCCCACCGCAATACAGATGCTGTCAATGGAATCATCCGTATTCGCCAGCAGCTCCTTGGCTTTCTCCACCCGCAGGTTCCAGAGATAATCCGAAAAGGTCTGATCATAGTATTTCTTAAACAGATAGCTCATATAGGCAATACTCACATGAAACCGGTCTGCCAGAGATGAGATGGAAAATTCCGGCAGCATGTACTCTTTTCCGATGATCTCCTGAATCTGTTCCGAATAAATGGTCGCATTGGAAATCTGCTCCTGAAAAATCTCAATCATCTTCACAATCCCCTGCCAGATATCCCCGGATTTTTCCTCGTAGGGGAAGCTCCGGCTGTAATACAGCGTTTCAAAGTAGACATCGCCGTAGGCCTTGAATTTAATATTCAGCCGGTTCATGGTCATGACAATTAAGGTAATGATATCAATCAGAACGCTGCGGGTATAAAAGGGCGGAAATGCCGAATCATCCAGCATTCTGCGCAGTTCCAGAAGCTGTCCCCTCGCCCCTGAAAAGTCCCGGTTCTGAAGCAGGACGGAAAAGTCATCCAGCCTTTTGTATGGATAAGAATCATCACTCTTTTTATTCTCCATTACCTCTTCATAGACAGACACCGGGCGTTCACTCCGATAATCCCCCGCCATATTGGCATTCTCATAGAGAGAAGGAATATCCAGAGGTGAAAATCCTCCGTTACTCAGCGCAATCCGGCAGCCATAGGTTTCCGAAAACTCTTTCATCAGAAAACGGATGACACTTTCTTTATCCTGGTCCTGTCCGCAGTAATAAATCAAATAGGCGTCCTGCTTCTCACTCTGCTCAAGCAGAATGCAGGAAGAACCCTGCGGTAGGGACTCATCCACATACCGCTGAAATTCTCCCTCCGGAAGCTGGATTTTCTGCCCGTTCTCCGCCAATATCGCGGCTACAATAATCATACTGCCCTGTTCCATATTAAATAATTTGTCAATATCCTCCTGCTTTACCACCGTATTCCGGTCGCCGGCCAGCGCATCCAGAATCGATTCCTGCATCATATCATGATATTTTTCGATCTTTTTCTGCAGTTCCTGCTGCTGCTCCAGGGTTGTGCTGAAGGCCTGATCCAGCTGTTTGACCAGGCTCTCATTCTTCACCGTCCCTTTTGCATATTTTTGAGTCAGCCGGTACAGCGGCATATACGTCATTTTCATGGCAAACCAGATCAGCAAAAGGCCAAGGCTGCCGATCACCGCCGTAATCAGATACAGATTGAAAAAGGCTTCATTGGCATATTTCAGAAGCGCGTTCTTGGAGAATCGTACCGCCAGGTACAGATTCGTATACACCGGTATGCTGTATACGACATTGCTTCCGTCCTCTGTCTTCTGCAGTCCGCCGGCCAGTTCCATTTTCTGAATCCAGGGATCCAGTTCTTCTTCAGAAAATCCGTCAATCACACGTTTATCCCCATCCAGCAGGCAGGCAGCCAGGACGCCGTCCAGCAGAACCCCTTCCATCTGGTTAATGATCTCCTCCTTGTCCAGGATGTACAGAAGCTCATAATTTTTACTGGTAACGGAGGGAAAACAGAGAAGCTCCGCATTGCTCCCCTCCCCCACATACACGATGGAATTAAAATTCCGGTGTCCGTATTCCTGAACCGGCAGATTCAGGGAGGAATTTTTCTTTTCCAGAATATAATTTCCATCCCGGCAGATCACATAGCTGTTGCCTGCCAGAATCGTGTCATTTTTGTAATCGATGTAAATCGTATCTGAGATATATGGATTGGAGCTGGTAAACTCCCGCAGATCCTTCATGCTCAGATACTTATCCCAGGTGGAGCCGGACTGCCGGAACGCATTCAGATTCTGGTTATTCTCCAGATTATAATGAACCTGAAAGACGGTATCAAAGCCATCATGGATGTTCTCCTGCAGGATCTGCAGCTTTTCCTGGATGCTGCTGTCCTGTGCCTCATAATAAGCCTTCTGAAGCTGGTGACGAAAAGCAATAAAGAAACAGAACAGAAGGGCGCTGATCACCAGAAAATACGAAAGAAAATATTTGATCAGTGTTTTATATTTGATTTTTTCAAAATACTCCGCTATTTTCTTCATATGTGACGCACGCTCCTGTTTTTCCTAATCCTGTTTTTTCCTAATCCTGTTTCCCCGGAATATGCTGATAATCAAAGGCACATTTCGCTAAAAACTCTTTTGCGATGACGGTGGCTCCCACCAGATTCGGATGAATCCGGTCCCATGCGATAAAGGCAGAATGACGGTACCGGAAATAACGGTCAAATGCCTCCTGAAGATCCACCAGAATACATCCATATTTTCCGGCAAGCTCCCGGCAGATCTGCCCGTATTCATTCATCCGGCTGCGCATCCAATCCTCCTGATTGGGCTCCAGGTAATAGGGAGTCATAAGGAATATTCCCTTCACCTTTCCCTGAAGAGCCTGAAGCATCTGCTCCACATTTGCCCGGTATTCCTCCGGCTGCACCTGATAATCCGGCATGGCCGGCGTGTCAAACTGACGCCACACATCGTTCATTCCAATCAGGATGGATACCCAGTCCGGATGAAGGTCCACCACCTCCGCCTGAAATCTGGAAAGCAGATCACGGCTGGTGTTTCCAGCGACTCCTGCATTG
>JAXEJQ010000017.1:0-6155 GCA_034101475.1 Candidatus Limivivens sp. | reverse complement strand
CAGAAGACATATGACCGGTTCCGATTTCTCTGAAATCACCAAGTTCTCACCGGAAAAAAGCCTGACGGTATCCCTTGCAAAAAACTCTGGACGTAACAATCAGGGTAAAATCACAGTAAGACATCACGGCGGCGGCACCAGAAGACAGTACAGAATCGTCGACTTCAAGAGAAGAAAAGACGGAATCCCCGCAACCGTAATCGGTATCGAGTATGATCCGAACAGAACCGCAAATATCGCGCTGATCTGCTATGCAGATGGTGAGAAATCCTATATCCTGGCTCCGGAAGGCCTGAAAGACGGCATGAAGGTTATGAATGGTCCGGAAGCTGAAGTAAGAATCGGTAACTGCCTGCCCTTATCTGAGATCCCGGTTGGTACCATGGTACACAACGTTGAGCTGTATCCGGGCAAAGGCGGCCAGCTGGTTCGTTCCGCTGGAAACGGCGCACAGCTGATGGCGAAGGAAGGCAAATATGCAACTCTGCGTCTGCCCTCCGGTGAAATGAGAATGGTTCCGATGATCTGCCGCGCTACGGTAGGTACCATTGGAAATGCAGAACACAACCTGATCAATATTGGTAAGGCTGGTAGAAAACGTCATATGGGTATCAGACCGACTGTTCGTGGTTCCGTTATGAACCCCAACGACCATCCGCACGGTGGTGGCGAAGGTAAGACAGGTATCGGCCGTCCGGGTCCCTGTACTCCGTGGGGCAAACCTGCTCTTGGCTTGAAGACCAGAAAGAAAAACAAGAAGTCTAACAAGCTTATCGTAAGAAGACGTGACGGTAAAGCGATCAACAATTAATTCGGAATTAAACAAGGAGGTTAGAACCTATGGCTCGCTCACTGAAAAAAGGACCATTTGCAGATGCTAGTTTACTGAAAAAAGTAGACGCTATGAATGCGGCAGGCGACAAGTCCGTGATCAAAACCTGGTCACGCCGCTCTACGATCTTTCCGCAGATGGTTGGACATACAATCGCTATTCATGATGGAAGAAAACATGTGCCGGTATACATTACAGAGGATATGGTAGGTCACAAACTCGGAGAGTTCGTAGCTACCAGAACCTACAGAGGACACGGCAAAGACGAGAAGAAATCTGGTCGTAAGTAATAACAGACAGTTGAAAGGAGGTTTCATTCATGGCAAAAGGACATAGATCCCAAATCAAGAGAGAGAGAAATGCACAGAAGGACACAAGACCGTCAGCTAAGTTATCTTACGCTCGCGTATCTGTCCAGAAAGCTTGCTTCGTATTAGATGCCATCAGAGGCAAAGATGTAAAGACAGCGCTTGGTATTGTAATGTACAATCCGAGATATGCTTCTGAGATTATCACTAAATTACTGAAATCAGCAATCGCAAATGCTGAGAACAACAACGGAATGAACATTGACAACCTTTACGTAGAGGAATGCTACGCAAATAAGGGACCGACAATGAAGAGAATCAGACCGAGAGCACAGGGCAGGGCTTACAGAATTGAAAAGAGAATGAGCCATATCACGATCGTGCTGAATGAGAAATAGGAGGTAGAGCATGGGACAGAAAGTTAATCCACACGGCCTTAGAGTCGGTGTTATTAAAGACTGGGATTCTAAATGGTATGCAGAAAGCTCTTTTGCTGATTATCTGGTTGAAGACTACAACATCCGGAAATTTCTGAAAAAGAAACTGTACAGCGCCGGTGTTTCCAAAATCGAAATCGAGAGAGCTTCTGACAGAGTAAAAGTGATCATCTACACTGCAAAGCCGGGCGTTGTAATCGGTAAGGGCGGCGCTGAGATCGAGAAGGTAAAAGCAGAAGTTCAGAAGCTGACCGACAAGAAACTGATTGTAGATATCAAAGAAGTTAAGAGACCGGACAGAGATGCTCAGCTGGTTGCAGAAAACATTGCACTGCAGCTTGAAAACCGTGTTTCCTTCCGTCGTGCGATGAAGTCCACCATGGGACGTACCATGAAGGCCGGCGCAAAGGGAATCAAGACCGCTGTATCCGGACGTCTGGGCGGTGCTGATATGGCACGTACCGAGTTCTACAGCGATGGAACCATCCCGCTGCAGACCTTAAGAGCAGATATTGACTATGGATTCGCTGAGGCAGATACCACCTACGGCAAGGTTGGCGTAAAGGTATGGATCTACAAGGGCGAAGTACTTCCTACTAAAGGAACTAAGGAAGGGAGCGATAAATAATGTTAATGCCGAAGAGAGTAAAACGTCGTAAACAGTTCCGTGGTTCCATGGCTGGCAAAGCTATGAGAGGCAACACCATTTCCCAGGGTGAATTCGGACTTGTTGCAACAGAACCGTGCTGGATTAAATCCAATCAGATTGAAGCAGCCCGTATCGCCATGACCCGTTACACCAAGCGTGGCGGTAAGGTTTGGATTAAAATTTTCCCGGATAAGCCTGTAACAGCAAAACCTGCTGAAACTCGTATGGGTTCCGGAAAGGGTTCACTGGAATACTGGGTAGCAGTTGTAAAACCAGGCCGTGTACTTTTCGAGATGGCAGGTATTCCTGAAGATGTAGCGCGTGAGGCACTTCGTCTTGCCATGCATAAGTTACCTTGTAAATGTAAAATCGTTACTCGTGCAGACTTAGAAGGCGGTGATAACAGTGAAAATTAATAAGTATGTAGAAGATTTAAAGAACAAATCAGCTGCAGAATTAAATGATGAATTAGTAGCTGCGAAAAAGGAACTCTTCAACCTGAGATTCCAGAATGCAACCAACCAGCTGGACAACACCAGCAGAATCAAAGAAGTTCGCAGAAACATTGCAAGAATTCAGACTGTCATTAGCGAAAAGGCTGAATAGAAAGGAGAACTACCGTGGAGCGTAATCTGAGAAAAACCCGTACAGGTAAAGTTGTCAGCGATAAAATGGACAAAACCATCGTTGTTGCAGTTGAAGACCACGTAAGACATCCTCTTTACAAGAAGATCGTAAAGAGAACCTATAAATTAAAAGCTCATGATGAAAAGAATGAGTGTGGTATCGGTGATACCGTAAAAGTTATGGAGACCAGACCTCTGTCCAAGGATAAGAGATGGAGACTTGTGGAAATCGTAGAGAAAGCAAGATAATAGGAGGAGGATCAGCATGGTACAGCAGGAAACCAGACTGAAGGTTGCTGATAACACTGGCGCAAAGGAACTGCTTTGCATCAGAGTTATGGGCGGCTCTACTAGAAGATATGCGAACATCGGTGATGTGATCGTTGCTACGGTTAAAGATGCAACACCAGGCGGTGTTGTAAAAAAAGGCGATGTTGTAAAGGCTGTCGTTGTTCGTACAGTAAAAGGCGCCCGTCGTAAAGACGGTTCTTATATTAAGTTTGATGAGAATGCAGCAGTGATCATCAAAGACGACAAAACCCCAAGAGGAACCCGTATTTTCGGGCCTGTAGCCAGAGAGCTTCGTGAGAAACAGTTTATGAAGATTGTTTCCCTGGCTCCGGAAGTATTATAAGGAGGTGCCGAAACATGATGAAGATCAAAAAGGGTGATACCGTAAAGGTTATCGCTGGTAAGGATAAAGATAAAGAAGGCAAGGTACTCGCTGTAAAAGACGGTAAGGTTCTGGTAGAAGGTATCAATATGGTTACCAAACACACAAAACCGTCAGCACAGAACCAGCAGGGCGGCATTGTGAACAAGGAAGCCTACATCGACATTTCCAACGTTATGTATCTGGCAAAGGGTAAAGCTACCAGAGTTGGTTTTAAAATGGATGGAGACAAGAAAGTTCGCTATGCAAAGGCAACTGGCGAAGTGATCGATTAATTTTGAGAGAGGAGGTTGCACAAGTTGAGTAGTAGACTGAAAGAACAGTATCAGAACGAGATCATCGATGCTTTAACGAAAAAATTCGGTTATAAAAATATCATGGAAGTTCCGAAGCTTGACAAGATCGTCATCAACATGGGTGTTGGTGAGGCAAAAGAAAATGCCAAGGCTCTGGAAAGCGCTGTAAAAGATCTGGAAAAAATCACCGGTCAGAAGGCTGTTATCACAAAGGCAAAGAAATCTGTGGCAAACTTCAAAATCAGAGAGGGTATGCCCATCGGATGTAAAGTGACTCTGCGTGGCGACAGAATGTACGAATTCATGGACAGACTGGTTAACCTGGCTCTGCCGCGGGTTCGTGACTTCCGTGGTGTCAATCCTAACGCTTTCGACGGAAGAGGAAATTACGCTCTGGGTATCAAAGAGCAGCTGATTTTCCCGGAAATCGAGTATGATAAGGTAGATAAGGTCAGAGGTATGGACGTAATTTTCGTTACAACTGCCAAGACTGACGAAGAAGCCCGTGAATTACTGACTCAGTTCAATATGCCGTTTCACAAATAGTTAGGAGGGAACTTTCATGGCTAAGACAGCAATGAAAATTAAACAGCAGCGCAAACAGAAATTCTCCACCAGAGAATACAATCGCTGCAGAATTTGTGGTCGTCCACATGCATACCTGAGAAAATACGGAATCTGCAGAATCTGCTTCCGTGAACTGGCATACAAGGGCCAGATCCCGGGTGTGAAGAAAGCAAGCTGGTAAATGATTGTTGATTCGTAACTGTTCAGAACAGGCCGAATCGCTTGCTGATGAGGCCGTAAGAACGTGAATCATGTGTGAGCAAACCCCATCGGCGCAGCCGATTTTCATGGGTTTGCGAATCGTATCTGTGAAGGTACCGAACAGATACGTTGATTCATCAAATTCACATGTAAAGTCTGAAAGAGGAGGAAACTTACATGACAATGAGCGATCCCATCGCAGATATGCTTACAAGAATCCGTAATGCAAATACTGCAAAACATGATACTGTAGATGTTCCGGCATCCAAAATGAAAATTGCTATCGCAAACATTCTGCTGGATGAGGGTTACATTAAGAAATATGATCTCATCGAAGACGGCGTCTTCAAAACCATCCACATCGAGCTGAAATACGGCGCTGATAAGAACGAAAGAATTATCACCGGCCTGAAGAGAATCTCCAAACCGGGTCTGCGTGTATATGCCGGCAAGGATAATCTGCCGAAGGTTCTGGGCGGTCTGGGTATTGCCATCCTGTCCACAAACCAGGGTGTGATCACCGATAAAGAAGCACGCAAACTTCAGGTGGGTGGAGAAGTTCTGGCATTTGTTTGGTAAGCCGGAAGATTCCCGTTTTGCACGCGAAACAATACTGAAAACAGAGAAGGCTTTCTGCCTTCTCCGAAAATCTAAGTAAGGAGGACACAAAGATGTCACGTATCGGTAGATTACCGGTTGTAATTCCTGCAGGTGTCACTGTAGAAATTGCAGAAGGAAATAAAGTAACAGTCAAAGGCGCAAAGGGTACTCTGGAAAGAGTTATGCCTGCAGAAATGACTATCAAAGTTGAAGACGGAAGCGTAATCGTTACCCGTCCGAATGATCTGAAGAAAATGAAATCTCTCCACGGTCTGACCAGAACACTGATCCATAACATGGTAGTCGGTGTAAGCCAGGGATATGAGAAGACACTGGAAGTAAACGGTGTAGGTTACAAGGCAGCAAAACAGGGCAAGAAACTGGTTCTGTCTCTGGGCTATTCCCATCCGGTAGAAATGATGGATCCGGAAGGACTGGAAGCCGTAGTTGACGGTAACAAGATTATCGTCAAAGGTATCGATAAAGAAAAAGTTGGCCAATACGCAGCTGAAATCAGAGAAAAGAGAGCCCCGGAACCTTACAAGGGTAAAGGTATCAAGTATGCTGATGAAGTGATCAGACGTAAAGTTGGTAAGACTGGTAAGAAATAAGTAAGGAGAGTGTGAAAATGGTTAGCAAAGAGTCCAGAACAGAAGTTCGTGTAAATAAACACAGAAAAATCCGTAATCGTTTCGCAGGCACTGCTGAGAGACCGCGTTTAGCTGTGTTTAGAAGCAATAATCATATGTATGCTCAAATTATTGACGATACAGTTGGAAACACTCTGGTATCTGCATCTACCGTTCAGAAAGAAGTAAAGGCAGAGCTGGAAAAGACCAATAACGTTGATGCAGCAGCATATCTTGGAAAAGTGATCGCAGAGAAAGCTCTGGAAAAGGGTATCAAAGAAGTTGTTTTCGACAGAGGCGGCTTTATCTACCAGGGTAAGATTCAGGCATTAGCAGA
>JAXEJQ010000016.1:0-18396 GCA_034101475.1 Candidatus Limivivens sp. | reverse complement strand
GATCACAATGTCAATGGCAAAATCCTCCATCGCCGGGTAGAGCACTTCCTCTACCTGTCGGTTCAGGCGGTGAATTTCATCCACGAACAGAACGTCTCCCTCCTGGAGGCTGTTCAGAATCGCTGCCATCTCCCCCGGCTTTTCAATGGCCGGCCCGGAGGTCACCTTCAGATTGACACCCATCTCATTGGCAATAATCCCGGCCAGAGTGGTTTTTCCAAGTCCCGGAGGGCCGTAAAATAAGACATGGTCCAGAGAATCACCCCGCTGTCTGGCAGCTTCAATATAAATTTTTAAATTGCTCTTGGCCTTTTCCTGACCGATATACTCGTCCAGAGTCTGAGGACGAAGGCTGGCTTCCGACCGGGAATCCTCCTCCATAGCCTCTGTGGTGATAATCCGTTTTCCCATGATCCTTCTCTGCTCCTTTTTCTTTTATAAAAAAGCCATCTGCTTCAGCGCCGCCTTCAGAACCTCCTCTGTGGTCATCTCGTCCGTCGTATCTGCATTTTTGACTGCCTTTAAAGCGTCGGAAGCCGAATACCCCAGTGCAGTCAGCGCCTGTACCGCTTCGGAACGAGCGTCGTTCATGGCACCGGAAGTCACAGCCTCCTCCCCATGAGCCAGCTTCTGCTCAAAGGCATCCTCCAGGCTGAACTTATCCTTCAGTTCCAGAATCAGCTTTTTTGCCGTTTTCCCGCCGATTCCGGGAGCCTTCGAAATGGTTTTCACATCGTCAGAAAGGATCGCAAAGCGCAGATCGTCCGCTGCCAGTGCAGTCAGGACACCCTGTGCAGCCTTGGGGCCGATGCCGCTCACATTCAGGAGCAGGCGGAATACCTCCAGATCATCCGGATCCAGAAATCCGTACAGCTGCATCAAATCTTCCTTTACATTCAGGTAGGTATGAAGTTTTACCACCGAGCCTGCCGCCGGCATCCTGCCCGCATCACGCCCGGTAATAAAAACACGATATCCAATCTGATTCACATCCAGAATCACAGCACTCTCCGTCAGACGGACAACCTCTCCCTTTACATATGCTATCATTCGTTTCTCTCCTTTGGCAGGCGCTTCAGAATCTCTCCCGCCGTTATTCCAATCAAAAAACCGGTAACCTCTCCGGTAATCAT
Source organism: Candidatus Limivivens sp. (assembly GCA_034101475.1). GTDB lineage: Bacteria > Bacillota > Clostridia > Lachnospirales > Lachnospiraceae > Limivivens. The sequence continues at coordinate 17,263 of JAXEJQ010000016.1, read as the reverse complement.
CAGTACCGGCGCATAAAAAAACAGGTCGGCGCTCTCCAGAATCAGCGCCGCCACCAGAATCTGTCCGAGATTATGGGCAGTGCCTCCGGCTATACTGACTCCCACCGGGGAAAAGAGCCCCGTCTTTTTCAGAAAGACCATAACCAGAAAGCTGAAAACAGCCCCTGCCAGACTGTAAAGAATAGACGAAAGGCTTCCAAACAGGAATCCGGACAGGACCACACGAATCAGATTCAGAAGAATCGCTTCCCTGGCATTCACCAGATAGAGCAAAAGCACCACCATCAGGTTCGCCAGTCCCAGCTTGATGCCAGGTACGGGAATCGGAACGGGAATCAGCGACTCCACATAAGAAAAAATCAGGGCAAGTGCCGTCATCACACCCAGAAATGCCGTCTTTCTTTTCATGCGTCCCTCCTATCCGGAAATACTGTCATATTCGGCTTCTTCTCCGGAAAGAATCCGGACAACCAGCTTATGAGGAAGGCAGACAATGTTTTCCCCGGTACGGCTGGCTGCCTTCTGATGCAAACAGAGTTCATCCGGACAGTCCGCCCAGATCATCCGGATCGTACCATCCCGAATCTCCAGACGATTTCCGGTCCCAGTATCAATCACCCGGGAATCCTGCAGGCTGTAAATCCCAAAAGACTGACCGTCAATCAGAATCTCAGCCTGGCTGCCCGGTCTTCGAAGCAGAAAAAGCCCCGCAAAAAGCCCCAGCGCACAGAGAAAAATCCCTGCCGCAAGCAGCCGGTCACTTCGTTTCATAGACTTCTCCATTCTGTGAGCTGCCTGACAAAGGAGCCTGGTACACTGGCATCGATGGACGGTTTCATCATAACACAGGCACTTTGAAAATGCAACCATATGTTCGAAGATCAGACTTTTTCCAGAACGCTGATCCGTTCTCCGGGTTTCCAGTTTTCCGGCAGCTCCGTCCAGAAACCTCTTCCGTTCGGAACCTGCCAGTCATAAAAAGGCCGTACAGGCATTCCGTAAGCTTCCAGAATGCTCATAATGGTTCCGCCGTGACATACCACTGCCGCCTTTTTCAGCCCGTTTTGCAGAACATCCTGCGCAATCAGCTCAAATCCCAGGCAGCACCGCTTCCGAAACGCCTGCTGACTTTCTCCATTTGGAAAAGGCAGGGTTCCCTGGCTGTCAATCCATGCCTGGTAATCCGGATTTCCGTCCAGATCCTTATAATTTTTGTTTTCAAAATCTCCGAAATTACATTCCCGGAGTTCTGTCACTCTTTCCGTGGAAATTCCTGGCCAGAGAATCTCTGCAGTTTCCGTGCAGCGCTTCAGAGGACTGACATAAACCTTTTCCACTGTCGGAAACCTTTTCCGTTTCAGAAGGAGAATTCCCTCCGGGCAGAGCGGCTCATCCGTTACGCCGATGTAATTCCCTCTGAGATTCCCCGCCGTTTTGGAGTGGCGGATCAGAAGAATCCGGCTATTCATGCTTTATCACCATCCCGACACCGCAGATGACCCGATGCACCTCCGAGGCCTTTGCCGTCAGCGCACAGCAGACGCGTCCGCAGACCTCCCGGTACTGGCGCTCAAAAGCATCCACCGGCACGACACCGTAACCTACTTCATTGGAAATCAGGACTACGTCCGGATTTTTTTTGAAAATACGCTCTGCCAGGCCGGAAAGATCACGTCCTTCTGAAAGCATCCGCCGGAGATATTCATGAAATCCATACATCCCCCTGCAGGTATCGAGCTCCTCAAATTCACAGGAATGCCCGTCAGCAAAAGCTTCTGGTTCCCAGCCGGTGAGACGGCAGGCATAGGCAAGCTTTCCCTGGCAGGCTCCGCCAATAATCAGTTTCATAGATTCCTCCCTATTAAGCGCCCATCAGACGCGCACCTAAAATAATCACTGCCGCCATCAGAAGCTCGCAGATCTGCAGATAAAAACCTGCCAGATCTCCGGTAATTCCACCAAATTTACTGTAAGCCATATGACGGTATCCGAAAAAGGACACAAGGGCCGCTGCAAAAGCGGCAGTGCCAAGTCCGGGATGAAGGACAATCATCAGTCCTGTCACCACAACAATATAGCAAAGCATGGTGATTTTTACCCGGCCTTTTACAGCCATATCAGAAAAAGTCGCCGCCAGTCCGGTATTTTTTGCCATTCGAAAGGTTACGATGGCCAGACCGCTGAATGCTCTGGACAGCAGAAAGCTCAGGGCCAGAACCGGGACCGCCTCCATTGTCAGTTCTGAATAAATGCCAAGATCCGCGACAAAATAGCAGATGCCGATGATGATGGCAAAGGCACCGGCATGGGAATCCTTCAGAATCTCCAGCTTCTGTTCCATGGGTTTATAGGAGCTCAGGGCATCCGCCGTATCCAGCAGACCATCCAGGTGAATTCCTCCGGTAACCGCCACCGGAATCAGGACGCAAACGGCTGTAAAAAACAGGCTGTCCCAGCCAAACAGTCTGGACCCGAAACAGGCCCAGAGCATCATTACGCCTCCGATCACCACCCCGATCAGTGGGAAGAAACACATGGCATACTTCATGGCTTCCTTTGTCCACTCCGTTCTGGGCATCGGAATCTTGGAATACATGGAAAAGGCAATAAAAAAGCTGCGTATCAGATTCATGACGCGTACTCCTCCCCTTTCAGATACACGGGAATGCCGTAAACAACCTCCACTGCCTGGTCAGCAAGGCGGACCATCTCCTGATTGATTCTGCCAAGCTTCTGCAGATAACCGGTCGTTTCCGGATCATAGACCGTTCCGTCTGAAAAGATCTCATTGGTCACGACGACCAGATGGGCCGCCTGAGAACGGATCCGGCGTATCCCTCTCAGAACGGCAGCCACGGTGTTTTCTCCGGCACCCCCCGGAGCATAAATTTCATTGGCAGTCAGATTTGACATACATTCCAGCAGGACTACACTCCCTTCCGGGACGGATACGGATTCCAGACCTGTGTAGCATTCCAGCGTTTCAAATTTCTTATTTTTTCGCATTTCCCGGTGACGTGCCACCCTTTTTTTGCTTTCTTCGTCAAAACACATCATGGTGGCAATGTAAATACGCCTTCGGTCACCGAGCTTTAATACCTGATCTTCCGCAAAAGCGGATTTCCCGCTTCCGCTTCCGCCTGTCACAACCAGAAACATGCTATCCTCCACTGTGAGCCGCGCTCAGGCAAGCTCCTCATACTGATCCACATGAATATCCTCAAAGGTACTCATGGTATTGTAAACGGTGCAGGCAATATCCAGAATCGGGAACAGCGTCACCGCTCCGGTGCCCTCTCCCAGACACATGCCGCAGTTCAGTGCGCCTTCCATCCCCAGGGCATCCAAAATCATTTTCGCCCCGGGCTCCCTAGATATGTGGGAAGCCAGCATACAGCCTTTGGATTCCGGGCAGATCACAGCGGCTGCCAGCGCTGCTGCCACAGAGATAAAACCGTCTATAACCACCGGAATCCCCACTGCCGCGCCGCCGAGGAAGACGCCTGCCATCCCTGCCAGATCAAATCCGCCCACCTTCGCCAGCACATCCACTCCGTCAGCGGGGTCTGGCTGATTGACCGCAATAGCCTTTCGGATCGCCTCAATTTTCCGGTTTAACCCTTCTGAACTCAACCCGGCGCCTCTGCCTGTCACCTCTTCCGGTGATTTGTTCAGAAAAACGGCTGCCAGCGCACTGCTGGTGGTGGTATTTCCGATGCCCATTTCCCCGGTAGCCAGGATCTGATAGCCTTTTTCCTTCAGCTCCACAGCCATATTGATACCCACTTCCAGGGCGCGCACGGCTTCATCCCGGGTCATGGCCGGTCCCTTGGTCATATTCTTTGTTCCATAAGCAATTTTTCGGTTGATTGCATGGGTATCGCTGGCAACACCGATATCCACCGGGAAAATATCTGCACCTGTTTTCCGGCATAAAACAGCGGCCGTCGCCTGTCCGTTCAGAAAATTCTCCGTAACGATCGCAGTCACCTCCTGGCCTGTCTGAGTGACTCCCTCCTCTACCACGCCGTTATCGGCACACATGGTAATCAGAGCTTTTTTATCCAGGCAGATCCTGCTGGTTCCGGTAATCCCGGCAATTTTAATCAGATAATCCTCCAGCTTGCCAAGGCTGTGCAGGGGCTTTGCAATACTGTCCCAGCGTTTCTGACACTGTGCCATCGCTTCTTCGTCAGGCTTTCTCACAGCCTTCAGCGCTTCCTCTAATGTCATTGTTTTTTTCTCCTTTGTTCACAAATTCCCGTGATCTCTGATCATCACTTCGTTTATTATAATTTTTTCACAATTTAATGTCAAGAGCTGCCCGGCAAATGAACCTGCCAGTGGCTTCTGCGATGGAAAAACCCGTTCCCTTTCCCTTCACAAAAAAAGAATGGATGATCACTCACCCATTCTTTGAAGATCTTTTGTTTTACAGAAGCCTCAATGCCGCATTTTTTTCGCTGGTATAGCGTGACTTATAATACGGATACTGACTGATACGATACTTGTACAGCTTCGTGATAAACTGTTTATTCGATGTACTGTTCTTGATTCCTGCATTCTTGACTGCAAGGGCTGCAGTGTAGGAACCGTGCTGAATGGCGTAGCTGAAAACCGCTCCCTTTACCACATCAGGCCGGCCTGCCAGACTGATGTTAAACAGGTTAATCAGATAACGCTCTGTTACGTCGTAGTATTCTTTCTTGGCGAAAGAATCCTGATATGCCTTGAACAGCTGCGGATTTCGCCGATAGATCTTCTTCCAGGCACTGTACAGCTTTGAATTGCCCTGAAGCAGCCCCTTCTGAGAATCGGTGTATTTCGCGAAGGTCTTAAACTCCTTGAAAGCAACTTTGTCCGCGGAGTAGCAATACTTGATAAACGGAAGCAGCGAATAACGGTAATCAAACTGATACTTTCCGCAGGCATTTCCGGAATCTCCGCCTGTCTGGGCATATCCCAGCAGGGAGCTGGCCGGCTCACCGGACTCATAGACGGTGAAGAACAGCATCTCGTTGGATACGGAAATCCCCTCATAAGTCTGTTCGGTGCAGACACCGGAACTGTCGATACTGTAAGTCTTTTCATTTACCTGTATCGTCGTGTTCTTCTGCATCTTACCGGTTTCATCGAAGTAATACTGTTTTCCGTCAATACTCTGGAAACCGGTCAGAACCTCACCGGTATTCTGATCAAAGTAATACTGGGAACCGCTGATGGTTCGCCAACCCTTCTGCATCACACCCAACCGGTTAAACCAATAGGTTGTCCCATCGATTTCTCTCCAGTACTTGGTACGTGCACCGGTATCCGGATCAAAATAATAGACCCGGTTATTCGAGGATTTGAACCAGCCAAACACCTGCTTGCCGGTTTTCTTATTAAAATAATAATAAGTCCCCTGAAGCTTGCACATGCCGGTCATCATGTAGCCCTTTGTCTTATGGAAATAATAACGTGCTCCGTCAATCTCCTGCCACTGTACCACTCTGGCCCCGGTGGAATCCAGATAATACTTTTTTCCCTCTACGGTAATCCAGCCCACAGCTTTTTTACCGGACTTGGAATAATAATACCATTTACCGCCGATCTGCTGCCACCCGCCCTGAAAATTCGGTATGTACTTTCCGTCCTCTCCAACGAAATATCCATCGATCCAGCGGTTCGTGACTACTTTGCCGTCCTTGCCGATGTAGTAGTCACCAACCCAGCGCTTTTTCAGCATCTTCCCGGCATCATCGTAATAGCTCCAGCTTCCGTCCACGTTCTGCTTCCATGAAGCAGCATCCGCTTTCAGTGGGGTGCAGAATAATAAAACTGCCGCAAACATCAGAAACAAACTGTTTACATATTTCTTCATAAGAACTCCTTTTTCTTCTCTTTGAATCCGAAACGTTTTCGTTTTCTTCAACTCTGTCAGCTATGTTTCTTAGTGCTTTGTTAATATTTATTACGATTTTATTAACACGCTGAACTTATTATAAACCCAACAACCGGTTTTGTCAAATCATTGTTTCGTCAAAGTATGCCAACCGGCCGGTTTTCTGAATTTTTCACAGAAAACCGGCCGGTTTGAACGGATTTTCATGTCCATTTGGCCCTTGGCTTTTTTATATGAGCCTTCTGTCGATTTCTCCGTGCTACGCACTTCCAAAATCGACGTAACCATTCGCAATTCGCTCATTTTTCTTCGAAAAATGGCTGCTTGCTCATGGTTTGCGGGCCCCATAGACATGAAAATCCCTGCAAGCACGGATTTTCATGTCCATTTGGCCCTTGGCTCATATAATAATGCAGATCAGACTGCCCTTTGATTCGTTCACAATTCGTTTCATGGTATCCTGAAGCTTTTGCTGACTTTCTTCACCAATACTGGACAGGCGGGTCCGGATTCCGTCGTCTACAAGCTGCCGGATGGATTTCCCGAAAATATTCGTTTCCCAGATGCCTTCCGCCTGACTGCTGTTAACATTGATATAACTGATCAGATCTTTGGCCTGCTGTTCACTGCCCACAATGGGAGCAATCTCTGTAACAATATCTGCCCGGATCAGATGGATGGAAGGACTTGCCGCCCGGATTTTGACGCCGTACTTGTTTCCCTGATGAATCAGCACAGGCTCCTCCAGTGTGATTTCCTCCAGCTCCGGCATAATTACGCCATATCCTGCCTGCCGGACCGCCTGAACCGCATTTTCAACCTTTTCGTAAGCCTGCTTCTTCTGTACCAGATCCTGAAGCATGGCAATCAGATGGTATTCACTCTGCACCTGAGTCCCGGTAAGACTGCTCAGCATCTCATAGTAATAGCTGTCATCCACTTCCACATTCACCGATGCACTGCCCTTGTCCAGAGCGATCTGCTCCAGCCTTGTATTTTTTACATAAGAATTGCTCAGTCGAACCGTTTCTTTTTTTACATCCCGGATTTTTCCCATATTTTTCATCAGCCCTTCGATTTCCTCCAGCATGGCCTTTTTAATGGGATGGCCGTCTTCCAGTGTCTCGATCCAGCCGGGCAGATAAAAATCGATTCTGCATAAGGGAAATTCATAGAGCAGCTTTTCCAGAATATGAAAGATATCCTCTGAGCGGAGCTGATCGCAATTGACTGCCATGGCAGCCGCCTGATATGTACGTTCGACATAAGCGACTGTTTTCTTGGCTTCCTCTCCAAAGGGCCTTTCAGAATTCACCAGAATGAGAAAGGGTTTCCCGGTTTTTCGCAGTTCTTCTACTGCCCGCTTTTCCGGCTCTTCAAAGGCGGACCTGGGAAGCTCTCCGAAAGTACCGTCACAGGTTATCAGCAGCCCCGCCGTGGAATGATCCCGAATCACCTTTTCCGTTCCAATCTGGGCGGCCTTTGCAAAGGGTATTTCTTCGGAAGACCAGGGTGTTTTCACCATCCGGATCTGGCTGTCCTCATCCGTGCCGACTGCACCGTTTGCCACAAAACCCACGCAGTCCACCAGTCGGATTTTGGCGCTCAGCCCTTCTCCCAATGAAATGGCAGCAGCTTCTTTCGGAACAAATTTCGGTTCCATGGTCGTGATGGTCTTTCCCTTTCCACTCACCGGGAGTTCATCTCTGGCAATCTCCTTTTCATGATCTTTCATATTCGGCAGAACCATCTGCTCCATAAACCTGCGGACAAATGTGGATTTTCCCGTTCGAACCGGCCCCACTACCCCAAGGAAGATTTCTCCCTTTGTCCTGGCGCTGATATCTTTATAGAGATTAAATTCTTCCATCAAAAATCCTCCCTCACTATACTGGTAGAGTATATGCCGGAAGGAAGCCTCTTATACATGGATCTTTTCAAGCCCCGGAATGACAACCAAAAAACAGCCTGTCAGCAGCGCCCCGAATATGCGGAAGCGGGGAAGCTGCCCGGCTGTTTTCCGGTTTCGAAAACAGGCTGCGGAATTCCTGTTTCAGAAGGAGGTATGTTTTTGTGTATGTTCATATGCTTTGAGATGCATAGAAGGTCAAATAAAATATGCCCGCTACCCTGCAGACACCTGACACGAACACGTCTGTTCGTTTGGGATGTTTCGCTTTCTTCGGAAGCTCATCTCACACATCAAGCAGGTTTCCTGACTTACAGCTCAAACGCGTCGACTCTCCTTCTCACAATTTGGGTATGCAATGGATTATGAGCCACACTCGCCGAATACAGTGACCGGATCGCTCAGGATTCACACCTGATTCCCTCTTCAGCATATTTTCACATGCTGCACTTGACATGGCAATATGAATTACACAAGAGCTATTATAGCACATTTTCATTCAATGTCAATTCCCATTTTTATAGCTCAAAGAAACTGTGATTACGCTGTTACTATTCAGAACTTATCCGTTGCACTGTATTCCCTTTTCTGCAAAAAATGGCTGCTGGCTCATAACAGGGACTTACCGGTTTGTATTCCTGCCTGTGGAACTTATCCGGGCTTTCGGAACGGATGTCTGGATGTACAGAAATGACAGGAGGGCTGCAGGCAGAGATTTCAAACGCAGACAATTGGAAGATTTTTGCAGGAAATCCTGCTGCTGCCCTCCATCCGATCGATCCACTGCATCCAATTTCCGAAATCCCGGAAACCTTCCGCAGATCCTCATTTCCCCCGCCCCTTCACACCTGTGCCGCATTCAGCAGCTCCAGAATCCGGTAGCTCATCAGATAATAGAGTCTCTGGTCCTTGTTGGAAAGGTCCATTCCCGTCATCTCCCGGATTCGGTCCAGGCGGTACAGAAAAGTACTCCGGTGGATAAACAGCTCTCTGGCCGACTGTACCGCGTTTTCGTTATTTTCCAGATAGACCTTCAGAGTCCGGAAAAGCTCCGTCTGATGTTCTTTGTCATATTCGTAAAGCTTCAGAAGCTTCTCTGAACAGCAGATTTTCGCCGGAAAGTCTCCGGGAGCGTTGTGAAGCATGTAAAAAACTGCCGTATCCTCAAAAGAATGGGCCCATTGGTAGGGATGGCACCGGTTCCCGGTTTCCAGTGCCGTCTGAGCCTGCCGGTAATAATAGGGAAGCTCCTGAAAACCGCTGAAGCTTCTGCTGATTCCCATTTTTAAAAAGCTGTCCCGCAGAAAAAGGATAATTTTACGGTAAACATCCTCCGTGGTACCTCCAAACCGGGTCAGGTTCACGAAAACCACAATGTCCTCCTGGTGCTGGAAGGCGCAGGCATGGGAAATCAGGGATTCTATATGACGGCAGATAAAATTCACCGTCATATTCTGCTGATCCAGCATGGCTGTCTGAAAGTCCAGGCAGACGTAGCTGTGCTCCGGATTCCATCCAAATCCCATCAGCTTCTGGGTAATCTGCTCCGCTGGGAGACCGCTCCCGCTCAGAGCGCTTTCCAGGATATGAGGAAGGGTATTCACCTGATCCGTATCGGTTCGGGAGCTGTGCCTCAGAATTTTTTCCACAAATCCGGCCATGTACTCCAGAAGCTCCTGCATACCAGGCCGGAAACAGTCACAGGCTTCCGGAATGGCAATCCGATAGGTATAGATTCCATGGTCGAAAATATTCACACAAAGATTCCGGTACCCGGTGATGTATTCCGGGTAATAAAAGGCATGATGGTAATTCCTCGCCCGGTTGTATTCCTCGTCCTGCTTGAAGGCGGTACAGTATTCAAACAGGTTATTGGGTTCCAGCAACTCCCGCAGCTCTTCCTTCTCCTCCATAATGCTGGAATAAGCCAGGAGAAAAAAGTCTGCGGAACTGATAGTCAGAGGATTTCCGAAGATTTCCGTGCTTTCATCCAGAAGCGCCTGCAGACTGATCTCCTCTTCCAGAGCCATACGAAGTGTTTCTTCCCAGTGATTATAAAAATCAAAAACCTTCTGGATCAGATTCATGCGTTCATAGACGGTCATGGTCTCTTCAATCTGGATAACCCCGTAAGCGGCCTCCTCCGGAATTTCCTGATCCATCCCGGTAACAAACAGCATTTTCGGGGTTCCCGTTCTCCTGGGGAGACTCTCCTGATCCGGAAGGAGGTAGACATAGGACTCCGGCACCTGATCCGCATCCACGTAGAAAGCAGGTCTGGCCAGATACATGCCCTTGCCGGGCTGACGTCCGGAAACCTGATATCCCCACTCCTCCAGTTTCATCTTAATGACTCTCTGACTGATGTTCAAAAAGCTCGCCACCTTTCTTCCTACACATTGTAGGAAAATACTTTGAAAATGTCAATCTTTTGTTGGATTAACCTTTGTAGAAATTTCTGGTATAATGTTCCTGTAAACAAATAGCAGTGCGAAAACACTGAGGCGTGAACGCCAAAGAAGAAATATACAAGGAGGTATTTTTATTATGTCAGAAGAATTAAAGGCAGTAGCGGAAGCTGTCGAAAAAGGAAAAGCAAAATTAGTACCGGGTCTGGTACAGGCTGCCCTGGACGCAGGGATTGACCCGACCGAAATCCTGAACGTTGGTATGATCGATGCGATGGGCATTGTAGGTGAGAAATTCAAAAACAACGAAATCTTCGTACCGGAAATGCTGGTTGCAGCACGTGCTATGAAGAAAGGTGTTGAAGTTCTGAAACCGCATCTGGCAAGCGGAACTGCCGGAGCTGCTGGTAAGATGATTATGGGTACCGTTGCAGGTGACCTTCACGATATCGGTAAGAACCTGGTTATCATGATGATTGAAAGCGCTGGCTTCGAAGTAATCGACCTGGGCGTTGATGTTCCCATCGAGAAATTCATCCAGGCAGTAAACGACAATCCGGATACCAAGATTGTTGGATGCTCTGCTCTGCTGACAACAACGATGCCGGCTCTGAGAGATACTGTAAAAGCCCTGAATGAGCAGCCCTGGAGAAGCCAGATTAAGGTTATGGTCGGCGGTGCTCCGATCACCCAGGAATTTGCTGATGAAATCGGCGCTGACTGCTATACACCGGATGCTGCTTCCGCTGCACAGGCTGCGAAAGCTCTGGTTGCATAAATTTAAGTCTATACTGGGGGTTGTCTCTCTCATACCACATGGGCGGGACAGCCTCCTTCTTATTTTCCGTGCATGCTTCGGACAGCTGGCCTGTCCGTTTACTGGAGGTGTAACAATTGAGCCTGACGACTGAAGAAATGATCCGGGCGGCAAAGGAAGCCGGTTTTTCCGCCGCTGTCCCACTGGATATCCATACCCTGCATCCTTTGGATGAGGTTCGCGCCATGTGCGCATCCAATCACTGCCATATGTATGAAAAAAACTGGTCCTGCCCTCCAGGCTGCGGCTCCCTGGAGTTCTGCAGCGAACAGATCCGCAGATGTACCCGCGGTATTCTGGTTCAGACCATCGGAGACATTGAAGATTCCATGGATTTTGAAGGAATGATGGAGGTGGAAAACAGGCATAAAGAGATCTTTGCCCGGGTGACCGATCTTTTCCGGAAAGAAATGTCCGTTCTGCCCCTGGGGGCAGGTTCCTGCGTCCGCTGCAAATCCTGTACTTATCCGGATCAGCCCTGCCGTTTTCCCGAGAAAATGACGCATTCCATGGAAGCTTACGGTCTTCTGGTCAACCAGGTCTGTCGTGACAATCAGCTTCCCTATTATTATGGCAGTGAAAAAATTGCCTATACATCCTGTTACTTAGTTGAGGAATTATAAATGGATTACATGGAACAGATCTGCAGTTCGATTGAGGAGGGAAAGCCCAAACTCACCCAGCGTCTGGTTCTGGAAGCGCTTCAGGCCGGAATCCCGCCGGTGGAATTGCTGAATCAGGTCTTCACTCCCACAATGAAACGTGTGGGACTCAAATATAAAAATGAAGAAATCTACATTGCCCGGGTTCTGTCTGCTGCCCGCTGTATGAAGTACGGCCTTCAGACTCTGCGTACCTTTCTGGAGGAACAGGGCGTTCAGACCTCCCCCATCAGTACGGTTATTCTGGGAACGGCTGCCGGAGACCTTCATGATGTGGGGAAAAATCTGGTTGGACTGATGTTTGAAAGCGCCGGCTTTGAGGTTATCGATCTGGGCATTGATGTATCGGAAAAGCAGTTTACCCAGGCCGTTCAGCAGCATCCGGACGCAGCCATCGTCTGTATCTCCTCTCTTCTGACCACATCCCTGGGCAATATGAAATCCATTGTACATTCTCTGAATGAGATGCCGGAACGAAAACGCTTCAAGATCATGGTGGGCGGTGCTCCGGTAACACAGGATTTTGCCGATGAAATCGGTGCGGACGCTTATACCGATAATGCCTACGATGCGGCTCAGGTAGCAAAAACCTATATTCTGTGATATAAAAAAAAGCCCGGCATCTGCCGGGCCCTGGTACATCTTTAATGTTTTTTGTTCTGATTTCTTTGTTTTCTCCCATTCCAGACAGCGGCCAGGGCAAAAAGAACACTGGAACCCAGTGCAGTATAAAGCCCATATCCGGCCCGGGTCGTTACTCCCACAAATCTTCCAGCCGATAAAAATACAGCCAGGCAGGCTGCCAGAAAAAGAACCGTCAGCACAGAAAAGCAGATCCCTGCCTTTCTTCTGCCCTTTGTCCGCGCATTCAGGATCAGCACCATGCTGATTCCCTCCAGGAGTACCGGAAGAACAATCAGAACGATCCCCATAATCATAAGCATCAGCGTGATCAGTTCATAATGCTCATGACCAAAAAGATTGGTACTTCCCGGCATTCCGTGAAGAATATACATCTGCTCAACCAGCTCCAGAGCATTCAGGGTATTGGTGCCCAGATACTCCCGCAGAATTTCCATCTTCAGGTAGGGCATGGACGGAACCGCCAGCAGCGTCAAAAAAGCCAGCGCCATCACTGCACATGATAATTTTGAATTCTTCATTCTGTCTCCCTATGCCGGAGGGCGGCATGAGAACCAACTCCGGCATTTTATCCAACCGACAAAAAGGGGGCCCCTGTTTTCAATGGAGTCCCCCCTTCGGTGCCGTTTTATTTCAGAGTTCTTGCCGCTGCCTCTACAACATGGCCAACCAGAACGGATGTGGTTACGCTGCCAACACCGCCCGGAACCGGGGTAATCGCGTCAACAATCGGTTCTACCTCGTCAAACTTTACATCGCCGCAAAGCTTGCCTTCTTCGTTAACGTTAATACCAACATCAATGATGGTCTGTCCTGGGGATACATAGGAAGCATCCACAACACCTGCACGGCCTGCAGCTACGATGACAATATCCGCCTCTCTTACAACAGAGGGCATATCGACCGTTCTGGTATGGCATACAGTAACGGTAGCATTCTTTTTGATCAGCATCATGGCCGCCGGTTTTCCGACAACCAGAGAACGACCTACCACAACTGCTTTCTTTCCGGTGCAGTCAATTCCATAATGATCCAGGATTTCCATGCACGCCTGCGGTGTACAGGGCGGGAAACCGACATTCTTTCCGGTAAATACGCCGGACATGGAGCCATCGGTCATGCAGTCCACATCCTTTGCCGGATCCAGTGCGTTTTCGATGGTGTTCTGATCCAGATGCTTCGGAAGCGGACGGAACAGCAGCACCCCATGAATGGAATTGTCCTTATTTACCTGATCAATCACAGCCAGAACCTCTTCCTGAGTTGCTGTTTCCGGAAGAAGGATCTTTTTGCAGGCTACGCCCAGGGTTTCACAGCGTTTCGTTGCTCCTCTTTCATAGGAAATATCGCTTTCATTCTCACCTACCCGGATAATTCCCAGAGTCGGTTCAACACCTTTTGCCTTCAGTTCTTCCACCTGAGCGATGATTCTTTCGTTCAGAGCAGCAGTTACTTCTTTACCTAATAATCTCTTTGCCATGGTATTCCTTCTCCTTATTTCAGTCTTCCCAGTACGCTTTCAAAAATCTCATCCGCCATTTTCGGATATTTCGCCAGCATGGCGTCTGCCTTTGCATTCAGTTCCTCAGCATATTCTCTGTTTGCCATCGACTTGGTGTTGATGTAAACATTCAGAGAAGCACCTTCCAGAGCAGCCTTACAGAAAGCAGCACCCACACCGGCATCACTGATGGCCAGGGTGGAACCCTTTGCTGCAAATTCCCTGATCAGTTCAATGGCTTCACAGCATTTTTCCATGATTTCCATGGGAACGGAGCAGGCATCCTTCAGCACGATCTCCATCACGCGGGCTTTTTCCGCCTTTTCTTCTTCTGTTGCGCGGGGCATTCCATAGGCTTTGGAAAGGGGTTCGAAAACTTCCGCATCCTTTTCTACCAGAGCCAGCAGCTCCTTCTGAAGAGTATCGCATTTTGCTTCCAGCTCATACATCTCCTCTTCCACATCCGCATACTTTTTCTTGCCAACGGTCAGACTTCCGACCATGTTGCCAAGAGCTGTTCCGACTGCACCTACCAGTGCGGAAGCGCCGCCGCCGCCGGGTACCGGAGCCTTTGAGGCCAGAACCTCTACAAATTCATTGCAGGGTACAGTTGAAAATCCCATATCGTCCATCTCCTTCTTTTTCTCACAGTGCCAGTACCTGCCAAAGCGGCCTGCACTGTCTGTGTGGGAATCTTTGCAGTTTCTTGCAAAGTATACAAGGATCCGGAAAGCGTCTCAGGATACTCCCGGACCATTGTCTCAAATTTGTGAATTCTCAGATTTTTTTCAGCGTGCCGATGGAGATATCTCCAACCACCGCCAGGTCCTCTGCTTCAAAAGACAGCGGGAAATTGTCTGAAAAAAGAATCTGCGAGGAGGGAGGAAACTCATCGTCTCCTTCCCACAGAATAAAGCGCACATAGTAGCCATTCAAAAACTCGAATTCATAGGAAGCGTCACCATTGTCCAGTTTTCTGGCACCGATTTTCTCGCAGGCTGCCCGAAACTGATCCAGCCTGTTCCCGTAGGAAAAGGCAAGACGCATTTTGCAGCGGCCGTTAAACTGACGGTAATAGACCTCCCCCCATGGAACATCCCGATAGGTCAGGAAGTTTCCGGTATGGACTGCCGGAACCCCTCTGGTCAGCAGGCGGATAATCATGATCTTTGCCGCAACAGTATCCTCCGCTGCACCGTAACCGGTATCGGCTGGATCTGCTTTTCTGACTTTACAATCCGGCCAGGACACCAGGAACTCCTTCTGCATCATCCGAATAGTAAATTCCTTTGTATCCGGGTTATAGGGAACTCCAACCCTGTTTGCCGCTTCCACAGGATCCAGCTGCTGATAGGCAGCCAGATAGTGTTCGAAAGGAATGCGCTCTTTATTGTCTTTTTCGTATTCAATATTCATAAGCACCTCAGCATCCGCATTTATTCGATCGTCTCAAACAGGGAAGCATCTGTGTGGGGCAGGAAGCAGGCCGCCACAAATTCATCCATATACTGAGGAATAGCGCTCAGTTCAATATAGGTCATATTTTGAGCCAGCTCATAGACCTTTTTCTCCGACTGGGTAGAATACAGCATCGCATAGGACCCTGCCAGGGAGGAATTACCGATATAATGATACAGCTCCACCGGAATCGCCGGGAACATGCCGATCCGCATGGCATTTTTCATGTTAATGCCGCTGCCGATACCGCCGGCTACATATACATTTTCAATCATGCTGATATCGAAATCGCAATAAGAAAGCATGGTACGGATCGCCGAGAAAATAGCGCCCTTGGCACGGATAAAATTATCGATATCCACCTCTGTGATTTCCACATCCTTTACAGAGCCGGCATCCTCCTGGAAAGCCAGAACATAACTTCCCATCCCATATTTGTCATGACGGATCCGCTTTCCTTCCCGGATGAATTTGCCTTTGGGGCTGATCATGCCGCAGCGGAACAGCTCCGCGATAATATCGATGATTCCGGAACCACAGATACCGATGGGCTTTGTTCCCGGTTCACCGATGATCTCCATGGATGGTTCCATGGTTTCTTCATCAATCACGCAGGCCTCAATGGCACCGTCCGTGGCACGCATACCGCAGCTGATATCTCCGCCTTCAAAAGCCGGACCGGCAGAGCAGGCACAGCTCATCATAAAGTCAGAATTGCCAAATACAATCTCGCCATTGGTGCCCAGGTCGATAAATAGCGAGAACTCCGGTTTATTCCACAGCATGGACACGAAAGCTCCGGCTGTAATATCGCCGCCCACATAACTTCCGATATTGGGTGCCAGAATAATATGGGCATCCGGATTGATCTTCACGCCGATATCATTGGCATAGAGGGAATTGGTCTTAAAAAAGGTCGGAATATACGGCTCCATACGAACCGGGTTCGCATCCACACCCATCAGCAGATGATTCATGGTCGTATTTCCGGCCACGCACATCCGGTAAATCTGGTTGGTACGCAGTTTGGCATGGGCACACATATTTGCAATCAGCGGATTCAGTGTCTCCTCCACAATCGCCTTCTGCAGTTTTTCTCTGCCTCCCGGCTTTGTGGATTCAATAATCCGGTTGATAACATCTGCACCGTAACGGATCTGGCCATTTCCGGCAGAACCTTTTGCCAGAATCTGACCGTCCAGCATATTGATAATAATGGCAGAAACTGTTGTGGTACCGATATCTACAGCCAGTCCCCCCACTACAGGATTTTCCTCTTCGTGTAAAATGTCATAGACAAAAACATCATTTTCTGTCTTACGAACCACTGCCTGCACATGAAAATGACTCTCCCGCAGAACATCGGCCAGCTTTTTCATAACAAAATATGGAATGCGGATCTTATCCATTCCGGTAGCAGCCTGCAGGGCCCAGGTCAGACGTTCATTATCAGGCATGGTGTCATCCAGTGTGGGTTCGTCCATAACAAGGTCGATAATTTCCAGGTTGTTTTTAAGTTCAATACCTACTTCTGCAATCTGTTCTTTCAGATCTTCGAAAATCTTCAGCTCTTCCGCGGAGCTTAAATCCGCCACTTTCATCCGGCTTTTGTAGGCTGAGGCAATATCCGGTACCAGTACTTCCACATCCGCATTGATCTTGCTGACACAGGCGAGCCGCCAGCCCTGAGCATATTCCTCGTCAGAAATATGGCGTGTTTTTTGAGAATCCAGGTCACCGCCCACCAGCTTCACCTTACATTTTCCGCAGGATGCATTTCCGGAACAGGGGGCGTCGATAGCTACATTTGTTTTTCTCGCTACCTCAAGAAGGCTTTCACCGAAAGCAGCGAAGACTGTTACATCTTCGCTGTTTTCAAACTTAAAAGTAACCTTATGCATTTATTAGATCTCCAGATAGGAATCTGCATACAGGGTATTATTTTTGAAAATATCACAGGATTTGATGGTTTCCATCAGACG